>NZ_VWNA01000003.1:0-300000 GCF_009600605.1 Segnochrobactrum spirostomi
ATGACGATCGAGACCCGCGACCGCGGGGGCCGGACGGCCCGCGCGCTGTTCGACGCACGCGCGTTTTTGGCCGCCGGCGCTTTGGCGCTCGGCCTCACCGCGCAAGGCGCGGCCGCCGCCGATCTCACCATCTCGAACTGGGCCGGCTACATGCCGCCCGACATCGCCGACACCTTCAAGGCGGCGACCGGTCTCACCGTCGAGGTCGTCACCCACGCCACCAACGAAGAGATCATGGGCAAGCTCGTCGCCTCGAAGGGCAAGGGCTTCGATCTCGTGTTCGTCTCCTCGCCGTTCGCCGAGGCGCTTCAGAAGATGAAGTTGCTCGCGCCGATCGATCATGCGGCGGTGCCGAACCTCGCCAACCTCTATCCGCAGGCGATCGACCTCGCCTACGATCCCGGTGCGAAGTTCTCGGTGCCCTATACCTGGGGCACGACGGGCCTCTGCTACCGCTCCGACCTCGTCAAAACGCCTGTCGACAGCTGGTTCAACCTGGTGAAGCCCGACGCCGCGCTCAAGGGCAAGATCACCATGCTCTCGACCGATCGCTGGCTGATGGAGGCCGGCCTCATCCCGCTCGGCTATTCGGTCAACGATCCGAACCCCGAGCACGTCAAGAAGGCGACCGAGCTCCTCATCGAGGCGAAAAAGTCGCTGCTCGCCTACGACGACACGACCTTCTATTCGAAGCTCGTTTCGGGCGAGGCGCATCTCGTCCAGGCCTGGGACGGCTGGTGCAATTACGGCATCGCCGAGAACGCCGCGATCAAGTTCGTGGTGCCGAAGGAAGGTTCGGATCTCTGGGTCGACACCATGGTCGTGCTCAAGGATTCCGAGCACAAGGACGCGGCGATGAAGTTCATCAACTTCATCCTCGACGCCAAAAACCATGCCTGGGCGGCCGAGAACATCGATTACAAGGTGCCGAACAAGGCGGCGATGGCGCTTCTGAAGCCGGACTTCCTGGAGAAGTTCCCGAACATGAAGATGACGCCGGAAGAGCTCGTGAAGTTCGAGCTCCTGCGCGATCTCGGCCCCGCCCAGCGCGAATATTCCCGCGCGGTGAGCGAGATCAAAGCCGCGAACTGACGCCGGCCGCGCCCCACTCCCCTCGCGCCGCCCCGCCGGAATCCGAGAATTCCCGCGGGGCGGCCCGGCAAGTTTCGAACCGAGCGACGCCCTTGTCCCCCGTTCTCGCCCGCCCGACCTGGCTGATGCTGCCGGCGCTCCTCTGGCTCGCGATCTTCATGATCGTGCCGGTCGGGCTCGTGCTCGCCTATTCGGTGTTCACGCGTGGGGTCTATGGCGGGATCGATTACATCTTTACATGGGATAATTTCGTCCGCGCCGCCGACCCGCTCTATGCCCGCATCTTCCTCACGTCCGCGCGGGTGGCCGGCCTCGCGACGATCTTCGCCCTCCTCATCGGCTATCCGGCGGCCTACGCGATCGGCCTCGCGCCGAAGCGCCATCAGGCGACGCTCCTGTTCTTCGCCGTGCTGCCGTTCTGGTCGAACTACCTGATCCGCACCTATGCCTGGATCGTGCTGCTCAACCGCGAAGGGCTCATCAATGCCGGCCTCAAGGCGCTCGGCTATCAGGGCGAGCCGCTCTCGATCCTCTATACCGAAGGCGCCGTCATCGCCGGGCTCGTCTACAATTATCTGCCCTTCGTGATCCTCGCGATCTACGCCTCGCTCTCCCGCCTCGATCCGCAATTGCGCGAGGCCTCGCGCGATCTCGGCGGCGGCGCGGCGACCACGTTCTGGCGGGTGACGCTGCCGCTCACCGTGCCGGGCGTCGCCGCCGGCGCCGTGTTCGTGTTCGTGCTGTCGATCGGCAATTTCGTGACGCCCGCCCTTCTCGGCGGCGGTCGATTCCAGATGGTCGGCAACCTCGTCTACGACCAGTTCCTCACCGCCAACGATTGGCCGTTCGGCGCCGCGCTCGGCCTCGCGCTGATCACGGTGATGCTGGTGCTCCTCATCGTCCAGGCGGCCCTCACCGGCCGCGCCGCGGGCGAAGCGCGGAGGCCGGCATGAAGGGCTCGCAGATCTCGGCGACGCTGATCCTCATCGCGGTGTTCAGCTTCCTCTATGTGCCGATCGCGGTGCTCGTCCTGCTCTCGTTCAACGAGGCCGGGCTGCCGACGGTGTGGTCGGGCTTCTCGACGCGCTGGTATGCGAGCCTCGTCCACCACGCCGAAATCCTCGGCGCGGCCTGGAACACCCTCGTCGTCGCCGTCGCCGCGACGGCGATCTCGACCGTGCTCGGCACCCTGCTCGCCCTCGGGCTCGAGACGCGCGCCCGCCGCTCCCGCGGCCTCGAGGCCCTCGTCATGGCGCCGATGATCATCCCCGACATCGTGCTCGCCGTGTCGCTGCTCTCCTTCTTCTCGTGGGCGGACGTGACGATGGGGCTGCATACCATCATCGCGAGCCATGTCGTTTTCGACCTCGCCTTCGTCTCGGCGGTCGTCCGCGCTCAGCTCAAGAGCTTCGATTTCTCGATCGTCGAGGCCTCGCGCGATCTCGGCGCCGGCGCCTTCACCACGTTCCGCCGGGTCGTGCTGCCGGTCATCCTGCCCGGCATCGTCGCCGGCGCGCTGCTCGCTTTCACCCTCTCGGTCGACGAATTCATCATCGCCTTCTTCACCGCGGGCGCCGGGCGGGATTCCATCACGCTGCCCATGCAGATCTATTCGATGATCCGCTTCGGGGTGACGCCGGAAATCAACGCGCTCGCGACCCTGGTGATGGCGGTCAGCGCGACCGCGCTCCTCATCTCCCAGCGCCTGAACCGCGGGGCCATCGCGCCATGAAGACGTTTCCCCGATGAGCACGAAGGTTTCCCTCCCCGACATGCCCAAGGATGCCGCCTCCGGCGCCGCGATCGTTCTCGCCGTCGAGGGCGTCGCGAAGCGCTATGGCGGCGTGTCGGCGATCACCGGGGTCGATCTCGACATCCGCGAGAACGAGTTCTTCGCCCTGCTCGGGCCGTCCGGCTGCGGCAAGACCACGCTGTTGCGGATGCTCGCCGGCTTCGAGACGCCGACCGAGGGGCGCATCCTGCTCGACGGCGTCGACATCGCGCCGATGCCGCCGAACAAGCGGCCGGTCAATCTGATGTTCCAGTCCTATGCGCTGTTCCCGCACATGAGCGTGCGGGCGAACATTGCCTACGGGCTCGAGATGGAGAAGCGGCCGCGCGACGAAATCCGTACCCGCGTCGACGCGATCCTCGCGACGGCACACCTCACGGACTTCGCAGAACGCCGGCCCGACCAGCTCTCCGGCGGCCAGAAGCAGCGCGTCGCGCTCGCGCGCGCCCTGGTCAAACGGCCGCGCGTGCTCCTGCTCGACGAGCCGCTCGGCGCCCTCGACAAGAAGCTGCGCGAGGCGATGCAGCTCGAGCTGAAGCGCCTGCAGCACGAGGTCGGCATCACCTTCGTCATGGTCACCCACGACCAGGAGGAGGCGCTGGTGATGGCGGACCGGATCGCGGTGCTGGAACGCGGGCGGCTCGTTCAGGTCGCCGCCCCGCACGAGATCTACGAGCGGCCGGCGACCCGCTTCGTCGCCGACTTCATCGGCGTGATGAACTTCATCCCCGGCAGCTTCGGCGAGAGCGGGCTGAAGGCGGCGGACGGGTCCCGATTCCACGCCGACGAGGCCGCGCCTGTCGGCCGCGCCGGCGCGCTCGCGATCCGGCCGGAGCGCATCGCGCTCGATCCGGGACCGGACCTCGTCAACCGCGCCAGCGGCACCATCGAGGCGATCGCCTATCACGGCCTCGATCTGCAACTCCACGTCCGCAGCCCGATCGCGCCGAAGCCGATCCTGGTGCGCCTCTCGGCCGGCGAGGCCGATCGCCGGGCGCTGCGTCCGGGTCTCGACGTCGCCTTCGGCTGGTCCGCCGCCGACACCCGCCTTTTCCTCGATTGATCCCGTCAGGAGCGCCGCCGATGGCCCAGAAGATCGTCGCCTTCTTCCCCGAAGCCGCCTATGGGCCGGCGCTCAACTCGGTCGGCATCGCCCAGGCCGTGGAGGCGCTCGGCCACAAGGCGGTGTTCCTCTCCGATCCCGGCTTCGTCGAGGTCTATCAGGGCTACGGCTTCGAGGCGCACCCCGTGAACCTCTCGGAGCCGATGCCGGCCGAGCAGATGGCGAAGTTCTGGGAGGACTTCATCAACGGCCACATCCCGAACTTCCGCAAATCGCCTTACGACCAGATCGACAATTACGTGAAGGATTGCTGGACCGCGATCGTCGACAGCGCCAAATGGGCGCAGAAGGACCTGCCGGGCGTGCTCGCCAAGATCAAGCCGGACCTGATCTGCGTCGACAACGTGATCCTATTCCCGGCGATCAAGCAATACGGCAAGCCGTGGGTGCGCATCATCTCGTGCTCGGAGAACGAGATCGAGGACGAGGCGATCCCGCCCCACCTGTCGGGCTGTGCCGAGACGGATCGCGAGGGCCATGCCCGCTTCCGCGAGCGTTTCAACACGGTGATCCGGCCGATCCACGACGATTTCAACGCCTTCCTCGCCGACACGGGCGAGGCCGCCTATCCGATCGGGCAGTTCTTCGAGGCGTCGCCTCACATGAACCTGCTGCTCTATCCGGAGCCGGTGAAGTTCAACCGCGCCCATCCGCTGCCGGCGGAGCGCTTCCAATATCTCGAAGGCTGCGTGCGCAAGGAGGCGGCCTACGAAGTGCCGACCTTCGCCGCCCACGACGACAAGCCGCTGCTCTACGTCTCGTTCGGCAGCCTCGGCGCCGGCGACACCGAACTCCTGAAGCGCATCATCGCGGTGATCGGCAAGCTCCCCTACCGGGCACTCGTCAATGTCGGCGGCTACAAGGATCAATATTCCGACGTGCCGCCGAACGTCATCATCGACGGCTGGTTTCCGCAGCCCTCGGTGATCCCGCAGGTCGACGCGGTGATCCACCACGGCGGCAACAACTCGTTCACGGAATGCCTCTATTTCGGCAAGCCCGCGATCATCATGCCCTATGTGTGGGACGGCCACGACAACGCGACGCGCGTCGAGGAAACCGGCCACGGCTTCAAGATGCCGCGCTACGAATGGACCGACGACGAGCTCGCCGCAAAGATCGAAGCCTGCCTGACCGATGCGGCGATGAAGGCGAAGCTCGCCGCGACCAGCGCCCACATGCAGGCGCAGAGCGGCCCGGCCAAGGCGGCCAAGATTCTGGAAGGATTGATGTCGTGAGCGCTCCCGCCTCGTCCGCGCCGCACTTCGCGGAAGCGACCACCCGCACCGATCTCGTCGATTGGGGCGTCCAGTCGGACGCCATCGAGGGCGTTTCCCATTCGAGCGGCCGGCTTCTCTACAAGGGGCCGAACAACCAGCCGGAAAGCGGCCTCTGGGTCTGCACGCCGGGACGCTGGCGGCTGTCGATCCCGCGCGACGAGTTCTGTCACTTCGTGGCCGGCCGGGCGACGTATCGTTCCGACGCGGGCGAGGTGATCGAGATCGTGCCCGGCACCTGCGTGCTGTTCCCCGCCGGCTGGACCGGCGAATGCACCGTCCACGAGACGATGCGCAATCTCTACATGCTGGCCTGATCGGCCTCGAACACGGATTTCATGATGACGACACCGGTGCTCTACAACCCGCTCGACGTGACCGATCTCAAGGATTGGGGCGTCATCCCGACCATGATCGAGGGCGCGTCGCACACCTCGGGCGTGCTGCTCCACAAGGGTCCCGAAGGCCGCTCCGAATGCGGCATCTGGGTCTGCACGCCGGGCAAATGGGAGTGCCACGTCACCCGCGACGAGTTCTGCCACTTCCTCGCCGGGCGGGCGACCTATGTCCACGAGAGCGGCGAGGTGATCGAGATCGTGCCCGACACCGCCGCCTTCTTCCCGCAGGACTGGAAGGGCGTCTGCACCGTCCACGAGACGGTGCGCAAGGTCTACATGATCCGCTGACGGCCGGCGCTCCGACGCGCCCAGAGGGGGCGCCCGCGCCCCTCTTCGAATTCCAGGGGGGCGTCCGCGTCCCCCTCCCTCTTCCGGGCGACCTCTCGAAGGTAGCCCGCGTCGTCCCCGACGACGCCTCTCACGCTGCGGTGCCTGCCATGTCGCTCTCCGGCTCCGATGCGGCGCGATCCTTCGCCGCCGATCGCCCCTCGTTCTTCCTGAACCCGTTCTGGCACACCGGCGCCGGCCCCGCCGTCCCGGTGATCGATCCGGCGACGCTCGAGCCCGTCGGCAGCCGGGGCGAGACGACGGCGGACGAGATCGAGACGGTGCTCACCCGGCTCAACGCGGCCCAGACGGCGTGGAAGACGGTCGACGCAAAGTCCCGCGCCCGCCTCCTCCACAAGGTCGCCTCGACGATCGAGGCCGCGGACCTGCGCGATTGCGCCGTGCTGATGACGCGGGAGATGGGCAAGCCCTATCCGGAGGCGATCGGCGAGCTCGCCAATTGCGCCCCCGTGTTCCGCTATTTCGCGGAGATGGCGCGCGACGACGCCGGCAAGATCGCCGGAACGACGCAGACGGGCTCGTTCCAATATGCGCGCTACGAGCCGCTCGGCGTCTCGGTCCACATCATGCCGTTCAACTTTCCCGTCCTCCTGATGTGCTGGACGGTCGCGGCTTCGCTCGCCGCCGGCAACGGCTGCATCATTAAGCCGGCGCCGGCGACGACGCTGTCGACCCTCGAGTTTATGAAGGTGTTCGCCGACCTTCCCGCCGACCTCGTCGCCTGCCTCCCCGGCGGTGCCCCGGTGGCGGAGGCCCTGATCGCTTCGGAGCGCACCCACGCCGTCGCCTTCACCGGCTCGGTCGCGGCCGGCCGCGCGGTCGCCGCCGCGGCGGCGGGGCGGATGAAGCCGGCAATCATCGAAGCCGGCGGCTCCGATCCGATGATCGTGACCGCGAACGCGCCGCTCGACGTCGCCGCGGCCGGGGCGGTTACCGCCGCTTTCCACCTCTCCGGCCAAGTCTGCACCTCGGCGGAGCGCTTTTACGTGGTCGATGCCGTCCACGACGCCTTCGTCGAGCGCTTCGCGGCGATCACCAAGCGGCTCCGTGTCGGCCACGGCCTCGAGCGCTCGGAGATCGGCCCGCTCGTCAGCGAGGCGGCGCGCGCCAAGGTGATCCGCCTCGTCGACGACGCCCGCGCCAAGGGCGCCACGGTCGTCACCGGCGGCGGCATCCCGGCCGACCGGCCGGTCGGCTGGTTCTACGCGCCGACCATCCTCACCGGCTGCACCCACGAGATGGCGATCATGCGCGAGGAGGTGTTCGGTCCGGTCGCGGCGATCTGCCGGGTCAAGGATTTCGAGGAGGCGCTCCGGCTCGCCAACGACACGCCGTTCGGCCTTGGCGCCTCGATCTTCACGACGAGCCTCGAGGAGGCGATGGAGGCCTCGGAGCGGCTCGAATCCGGCATGGTGTGGGTCAACAATCCGCTGATCGACAACGACGCCCTGCCCTTCGGCGGCTGGAAGGCGTCGGGGCTCGGCCGCGAACTCTCCCGCCTCGGGCTCGATGCCTTCCGCCGCGCCAAGATGGTCATCATCGACCACAAGCCGGCGGTGCAGGACTGGTGGTATCCCTATCCAGACGAATGGTTCTACGACATCGGCGGCCGCACCCACGCCTGAGCCGAGCGGCCCGCCGCGGCGCGCGCCGGTCCGCCCCTCTTTCCAAGTCGTCTTTCAAAGCGTCTTCCAAGCGCGCGCGGCCCGTGAAAAGCTGAGACCTCCTTTCGAAGAGGTCCCCGCGATGCCGACGATTCCCGACCACGAAACTCTGCTGCGGAAGGCGTTCGACGTGGCGCGCCGCGCCCGCGATGCGGGGCAGCACCCATTCGGCGCCATCCTCGCCGGGTCGGACGGGCGCGTGCTGCTCGAACAGGGCAATCACAGCCACCACGAGGGCCGCGATCTCACCGCCCACGCCGAGCGCATCCTCGCCTCGCGGGCCTCGCGGGCGCATCCGCCGTCCTTCCTCGCCGAATGCACGCTCTACACCTCCGCCGAACCCTGCGCGATGTGCGCCGGGGCGATCTATTGGGCGGGGATCGGCCGCGTCGTCTTCGGCCAGACCGAACGCGCCCTGAAGGCGCAAACCGGCGCCCACGAGGAGAATCCGACGCTCGATCTGCCGTGCCGGATCGTCTTCGAGGCCGGCCAGCGGCCGACCGAAGTGATCGGCCCGCTCCTCGAAGAGGAAGCCGCCGCGCTGCAGGAAGGGTTCTGGTGAAGGCCCGGATCGTCTCGCATCACAAGGCCCGGCGGCGCCCGCCGCCGAGCAGCCAGATCAGATAAGGTCCTCCGATCAGCGCGGCGCAAAGCCCGATCGGGATCTGGTAGGGATAGGCGACGGTGCGGCCGATCCAATCGGCGAGCACCATCAAGCTCGCCCCGAGCCCGGCGGCAGCGAGGGTCTGGCCGAGGCCCCGGCCGAAGCCGACGAGACGGGCGAGATGGGGGCCGACGAGCCCGATCAGGCTCAGCGGCCCGACCAGGAACGCTCCGACGGCGATCATCAGAGCGGCGAGCATCGCGAGGATGAGCCGCGCGCGGGCCACTCCCAAGCCAAGGCCGCGGCCGACGCTCTCGCCGAGCGGCAAGAGATCGAGCCAACGGGCCACCAACGGCACCGGGGCGAGCAGCAGCAGCGCGAGGGCGAAGCCGGCGACGCTCTCGACGGTGCCGAGCCGGTCGACCGACCCGCTCATCCACACGAACAGCGGAAAGGCGCGCGGGTCTCCGCTCGCGAGCACGATCGAGAGGACGGCGAGGGCGGCCGAGCCGAGCGCGAGGCCGCCGAGCAGCATCGGTTCGGGCGCGAGGCGGCGGCGCGCGGCGAGCGCCAGCACGCAGAGGATCGCAGCCGCCGAGCCACCCACGCAACCGGCGATCATCGCGCCAGGCCCGGGCGCCGACATCGTCAGCAGCACGGCGGCGAGGCCGACACCGGCGCCCGCGCTGACCCCGAGCACCTCGGGACCGGCGAGCGGGTTGCCCGTAATGCGCTGCAGAAGCGCCCCGGCCGCCCCGAGCAGCGCCCCGGCGGCGGCGGCGGACAGGATCCGGGGTGCGCGAAGCGGCAGCAGCGCCCCAAGGTCCGGCCCCCAAGCGAGCGACAAACCCTCCGCATTGCGGCCGACGAGAAGGCTGCCGACGACCAGGATCGCCACCGCACCGCACACGACGAAGACGGGATGCCGCAGGCGATGGCGACCATATCCGCGAGGCGCGGCGAGACCGGCGGCGGTGCGCAGGCGCGGCAGCATCCACAGGAGCAGCGGCCCGCCGAGCAGGCCCGTCACCGCACCCGTCGGAAGGTCAATGCCCGGCATCAGAACCGCGACCATTTGGACGAGCCCGTCCGTCAGCCAGAGCAGCACGGCCCCGACGAACGGCGCGGCCAGAAGAATCTGGCGGAGCGTCCGGGCACCGGCGATGCGGGCGAAGATCGGCGCGGCGAGCCCTACGAATGCGATGAGACCGACCTCGGCGACGACGCAGCCGGCGAGCCAGACGGCCAAAGCGATGGCGAGACCGCGGATTGCCGGGAGGGCGACGCCGAGCGAACGCGCGCTCGAATCCTCGAGCGAGAGCACCGCCAAGGGACGCGCCAGGAGCGCAGACACCACACCAGCGAGCACGAGCGAGACGGCGACGAGCGCGGCCGGCTGCCAGCTCTGCTGATGCAGGGACCCGGCACCCCAGATGAAGATCCCGAGAGCATATTCGCCACGTGCGAGAATCACGGCGTTGGCCGCCGCCGCCGCCATCAGCGAGACGACCATGCCGGACAGCACCACCGTCACCGGATCGAGGCCCCGACGCCAGTTCCAGGCGAGGACGATCGCAGCCGCCACGCCGCCCCCGGCGAAGGCGATCCCCTCCCGTGCGATCGGCAGCCCGAGCGGCCACACCAGGCCGGCGAGGCTCAAGGCAAGCTGGGCGCCCGATGCGATGCCGAGCGTGGAGGGATCGGCGATCGGGTTGCGCAGCACGCGCTGGAGCAGCACTCCTGCGAGCCCGAGTGCCGCCCCCGCGAGCGGCGCGATCGCCGCCCGTGGCAGCAGGCTGTGCCACAGCACGATCGCATCGAGCTCTCCCGGAATGGGGGTGCGGTAGAGGACCACCACGACGCCGAGTCCGAGCGCCGCGGCCGCGAGGGCGACCCAGATCCAGACGCCCCACCTCACCACGGGGCCTGAGCGGAGGGCAATCTCAGCCATGGGAGGTCATCCCCACGAGGGCATCGCGCAGCAGGGTGCCGAAGCGCACGGCCGTCGGAAGCGCACCGAACGGATTGACCGGATCAAGCGTCACCACGCGGCCGTTGCGGACCGCCGGAAGCGCCCGCCATAGCCTGCTCTCGGCGAACATCCGCACCGCCTCTGGCGGCACCGGAGGCAGAATGACGATCGTGGCGTCCGGAAAGGCCGCCAGCCGTTCGATGCCGATCGGCGCGGACGCAGAATAACGGGTCGGCCCGTCCCAGGCGTTCGCGAGGCCGATCCGCGCGAGCACCGCGCCGAACAGGCTGTCCATGCCAAACACCCGAAAATGCCGCGCGTCCCCGAGATTGATCACGAGCATCGGCCGACCGGCCACTCCGGCAAGATCGCGATGGAAGGCGTCGAGGCTCGCCTCGGTTCGCGCGATCAGAGCCGCGCCGGCAGCCGGCGTTCCGATCCGGTCGGCGATGGCGCGGGTCGCGGTGCACGACAGCTCGAAGGACGGCGCCCCTAGCCCGTAGAACGTCACCGTCTCGACCGGAGCGATCCGCTCCAGCGCCGGGGTCGCCCAAAGGTAGAAATTCGTGCTGACGATCAGATTGGGTCGCGCTGCGAGCAACGCCTCATAATTCGGCATGCCCCGCAGGCCGACATCGACCACGGCCGGTGGAGGCGGCGGAGACACCACTATCTGCCGATAGAGCACCAATTCCGCCGCGGCCACGGGCACATTGCCGATGGCGAGCAGCGTCTCGAGCACCGCCCAGTCGAGGGTCGCGACCCGCAACGCGGCCGGCGCCAGTATCCCAGCAAACGCGCGGCCGAGCGGCCCGGGCGATGCCCAGCCGAGCGCAGCGAACGCCCCGCCGAGGACGGCTCGCCTCGTGCTCCCCGTCGGTACGCTCACCGCTCGGCACCCGCGCATCCGTGCCGATCCGCCGCGATCACCATTTGTAGGAGAGCTGCGCAAGAACCGTCCGCCCATCGCCATAGAAGCAGCCGAAAGAGCCGCAGCTCGAGACATATTTCTCATCGGCGATGTTGTTGACGTTCAACTGCAGCTTGAACGGCCCCTTTTCATAATGAAGCGCCGCATCGAACAGGGTGTTCGAGTCGAGCAGCAGCGCATTGTCGTCGAGGGCATAACGCTCCCCGACGAAGCGGACACCGCCGCCGAAGCCGAGCCCCTCCATGACGCCGCCCTTAATCGTATAATCGAGCCAGGCATTCGCCAGATAATCGGGGACGTTGGCGGGCCGGTTCCCGGAATATTGCCCGGCCGTGATCTCCGGATCCATGTAGGTGTAGTTCGCGATGAGATTGAGACCGTCGGCGAGGCTCGCCGTCGCGGAGAACTCGATGCCCTGGACGCGAATCTCGCCGGTCTGGACGGTATAGGAGACACCACCGATCTCCTCGAGCGTCGAGACGTTCGATTGCGTGAGATTATAGAGCGCGACGGTGAAAATCGCGTTGATGCCGACCGGCTGATATTTGATGCCGGCTTCGTATTGCTTGCCTTCGGAGGGTTTGAACGGCTCTCCGCCGAGCACCGCCGGCATGTTTCCGATCACCGGTTCGAACGATGTCGAATAGCTCGCATAAGGCGCCACGCCGTTCGCGAAGAGGTAGGTCAATCCCACGCGGCCGGTGGTGGCGCTGTCGTTCTGATCCTGCACCGTGTCGCCGAAGTTCGAATCGGTCGTGGAATCGACGTTCGCCCAATCCTGCCGGAGACCCAGCGTGAGCAGCCACGGCCCGAGGCGGACCTGATCCTGACCATAGAGGCCGAGCTGGCTGATGGTGCCGTTCGTGTCCGATTCGTACCAAGGGTCGTTGACGATCGCCATATAATAAGATGGCGTGAATACATTCACCGACGGCGCCGTGCCGAAGGTCGTCGACGTATCGACATTGTGGTTTCGGTAGTCGAGACCGACAAGGACCGTGTGCTCGACCGGCCCTGTCGCGAACGATTTCTCGACTTGATTGTCGATAGTGAAGGTCCCGAGATTTTCAGAATTGGTCGACGTTCCGCGGTTGGCGATATCCGCGTCTGTCGCGCTCAAGCCATTATAATAAAGGCTGTCATAGTCCCAGTTGAGCCACGTATAGCGCGCGTTCTGCCGCACCGCGAAGGTCTCGTCGAAATTGTGGGAGAATTCGTAGCCGAGGTTGGACAGAGTGCGATTGGAGGATTGGAAGTTCGGGTCGCCAAGATAGGTGTTCGTCGAGAGCGACAACCCCTTCGGTGCATTCACGGTGTATTCCGGCGGAAGACCAACCGGAGACTGCGGCGTATCGTGCTGGATGCTCGCGAGCAGCGTGAGCGAGGTGTCGTCGCCCGGCTGCCAGGTCAAGGCGGGCGCGAAGAAGTAGCGGTCTTCGTCGACGAAATCGGTTTGGGTATCGGTGGTCCGCGCGAGACCCGTGAGGCGGTAGGCGAGCTCGCTGCCCTTCCCGATCGGCCCGCCGACATCGAAACTGCCGGAATAATTATCGAAGCTGCCCGCCTGCGCGTCGACTTCGGCGATGGTGTCCCACACCGGCCGCTTGCTCACCATGTTGATGAGACCGCCGGGATTTCCCTGACCGTAGAGCACCGACGAGGGCCCGCGCAGAACGTCGATCCGCTCCAAGCCATAAGGCTCGATCGCGGTCGCGCCCTGGTCGCGCATCAGCTTGAGGCCGTTCAGATATTGGCTGTTCGCCGCGGAGAAGCCGCGAATGATCGGGGCATCGAAGCGCGGATCGGTGCCGAACGGCTGAGACACCACGCCGGCGGAATAATCGAGCGCCTGACCGACGGTCTGAACATCGCGGGCGTTCATCTGATCGCGCGTCACCGTCGAGACCGATTGGGGCACCTCGAGGATCGGGGTGTCGGTCTTGGTGCCGGTCACGGTCCGGCGCGCGACGTAGCCGCGCACGGGACTCGTCGCAGTCTCGCGGGTATCGGCGCCTTGGACTGTGATCTCGTCGAGCTGAATCGCATCGGACGAGGCATCCTGTGCGCGTGCGGACATCGGCGCACCCGAGACCGCCACGACCCCGACCGTCAGGAGGAGGCCCCAGCGAGGCCGTTGCGATAGTGTCATCTTAGAATCCTGCAAAGATCGCGTGCCGTCCGCCTCAGCGCGAAGCCAATCGAAATCACCACGCTCGTTCGTCATCCGTCACAGGCTTCATAGCAATCAAGCCTCGGCGAGGATTGTTCCTTCCTCTTGCGCATGGAACGTTTTTGCTGCGTTATCCGATCGCCTTACGAGGTTCCAGCGATTATTCTTTATTGGAATTTCTCTATTTCGTATGTGGAGCGAGATTACGAGGGATGGCGATACTTTTGCGCGAGGACGAGAAAGTATTCCGGCCACGCATGACATCGCAGATCGAAGGCATCACCGTGCTCGATCCGCTGCAATGGCGGGGGTGGACAGGGGTTGTGGCGGACGTCTGGCACGCCGCGTGTTCGCCCGGCGCCCGCGGCGAATATGTGTCGCGCGACCCGCGCCTCTTCGTCGTGCTGGAGCGTGAAGGCTCGCCGGGCGCCCTGAAGCTCTCGGCCGGAGGTGGAGCGCTGCCCCCCTGTCATGCGCCGCAATACTTCAATCTCATTCCGGCCGGCGTGCCGCTCTGGTCTGAGGTTTCATCCCCCCTTCGTCTGAGGCACCTCGACATTCATTTCGAGGCCGCGACGCTCGCCGCGCGTCTCGGCGACGAGGCGGAGGACGGCCCGCTCGAAACGCTCCGGCTCGGACTTGTCGATGAAGGCGTCCTCTCCCTCGCCCGCTTGATCGCGGCCGAGTGCGCCACCTCCGGTGTCCACAGCGGTCTCTACGGCGACGGGCTGACCCTCGCCCTGCTCATCCGACTCTTGCGGCTCGGGGGGATGTGCAGCGGCCAGGACCATCGCTGACAGCCCGCCAACTCAAGCGCGTGACCGATTATCTGGAAGAGCACGCTCTCGGCGCGGTCCGCCTTCAGGACCTCGCCGACCTCGTCGGATTGTCGCAATCCCATTTCAGCCGCGCCTTCAAAGCCGCGACCGGATTGCCCCCGCACCAATGGCACATGCAGGCTCGCATCCGGCGGGTTCAGACGATGCTGAGCGACGGCCTGCCGCTCAATCATATCGCTGCGTCGGCCGGATTCGCGGACCAGGCCCATTTCACCCGCGTCTTCCGGCGGGTCGTCGGCGTGACCCCGGCGGTGTGGCGGCGCGAAAGGCTGTCCTAAGCGCGATACGGGAGATGGGGAAACGGGCTGTTGCATACCAGCAACAGGCGGACCGAGTCGCTGGCGGGCGCGGCCGGAAGAAGGAGGTCATTGATTACAATCAAGGGACCGAGGCGGAGCGAACGCGAAAGTCCGGACGAAGAATCGCCACCAAGAAATTCGTCTGGAGATCTCGCATGTTGAAAGCCACGCCCCGCGGCGCCGAGCCCCGCAGCACCCCGCCCCGTTCGATCGCCGGCAAACTCCTCGGCGCGCTCGCGCTCGTCGCGGTGACCGCCGCCCCCGCGCTCGCCGCCGATCTGCCCGAGCCGACCCCGCCGGCCGAGGCGCCGGCCGTTCAGGCCGCGGTGACGAAGGCCCTGAGCCCCTGGCAGGTGCGTCTGCGCGCCCTCGGCGTCGTCACCGAGAACAGCGGCTCGGTCAACGGCGTGCCGGGCTCCGACCTGTCCTTCTCTGACACGGTCGTGCCCGAACTCGACATCACCTATTTCTTCACCGACAACATCGCGGCCGAACTCGTCCTCGGCACCACCTATGCCGACATCAACGGCAAGGGCAGCATCTCGAGCCTCGGCCAGATCGGCAAGGTGTGGCTGCTGCCGCCGACCCTCACGCTGCAATATCACTTCACCAATTTCGGCGCTTTCAAGCCGTATATCGGCGCCGGCGTGAACTATACGATCTTCTACAACCAGTCGGCCGACAGCGCCCAGAGCCTGAAGGTCAAGAACACCTTCGGCGCCGCGGTCCAGGTCGGCTTCGATTACATGCTCAACGAGCACTGGGGCTTCAACGTCGACGTGAAGAAGCTCTACCTCCAGCCGGACTTCGACGTGAACGTCGGCGGCACGCCGCTCACCGGCACCGCGAAGCTCAATCCGTGGCTGATCGGCACCGGTATCACCTACCGGTTCTGAACCTACCGGCCGAGACCAGGATCCCGACGGGCGCCATTGGCGCCCGTCGTCGTTTCGAGCGGCGCAATCTCAGAAATCGAGCCCGATATCGAGGATCGGCGCACTGTGGGTCAGCCAGCCGACCGAGATGAGATCGACCCCCGTCGCCGCGATCGCGGGCGCGGTCGTCGGATTGACCCGGCCCGAGGCCTCGGTGATCGCGCGCCCGCCCACCATGCGCACCGCCTCCGTGAGCGTCGGCACATCCATGTTGTCGAGCAGGACGGCATCGACGCCGATCCCGAGCGCCTCTTCGAGCTGCGCCAGCGTGTCGACCTCGAGCTCGATCTTCACGAGATGGCCGACGCCGGCCTTCGCCCGCTCCAGCGCGGGGCGCACCCCGCCCGCGATCGCGATGTGGTTGTCCTTGATGAGAACGGCGTCGTCGAGGCCGAAGCGGTGGTTGGAGCCGCCGCCGGCGCGCACCGCGTATTTCTCGACGGCGCGCAGACCTGGCGTCGTCTTTCGGGTGCACACGATGCGCGCCTTGTGCTCGGCGACGGAGGCGACGATGGCGGCGGTCGCGCTCGCGATGCCGCTGAGGCGCGAGAGAAAGTTGAGCGCGGTGCGCTCCGCGGTCAGGATGCCCCGCGCCGATCCTTCGACGGCGGCGACCACGTCACCGGGCGTGACCGCCGAGCCGTCCGGCCGCGAGATCCGCACGTCGATCGTCGGATCGATGAGATGGAAGGCGAGACGGGCGAGATCGAGGCCCGCGACCACGCCCGGCTGGCGGGCGGCGAGCACCGCGTAAGCCCGCGCCTCGGGCGGCACGATCGCATCCGTCGTGAGGTCGCCGGCGCGGCCGAGATCTTCGAGGAGCGTGGCGCGGACCAGGGGCTCGATCATGACGGTCGGAAGAGCGTTCAAAGCCACGATCAGGCACTCCGGACGACGGCAGAGGACGGGACGGCGCCGGCCGCGATGTCGCGGGCGGCCGCCAGGGTGTCGGCGAGGGTGAGGAGCGTGCGGGTCGGCACTGCCATGCGCTCCGGATAGTCGATCCGGCAATGAGCGCCGCGGCTTTCGCGCCGGCGGAAGGCGGCGGTAGCGATCATCAGGCCGACCAGGGCGGGGTCCGCCGACGCCTCGCCGCCGCCTGCGAGCGGCAGCAGTTCGGCAACGGCCCGCGCGAGACCATCGGCCTCCCGGGTCACGCCCGCCCATCGCGACAGCACCGCCCGGACGCGCGCCGCATCGGCAGCCGGCGGCACTTCCGCCAGGCGCGGCGCAACGGCATGCGCCGACGGGACGCCGGCGACGCTCCGCGCCACCCGTTCGGCGCAAACCGCCGCCTCGACCAGCGAATTGCTCGCGAGCCGGTTCGCGCCATGGAGCCCGGTGGAGGCGACCTCGCCGCACGCCCACAGACCCGGCACGGTGCTGCAGCCGTCGGCGTCGACCGCGATGCCGCCCATGTGATAGTGCGCGGCCGGCCGCACGGGGATGAGATCGCGGGCGGGATCGAGTCCGGCCTCGGCGCAGAGGGCGGAGATCGCGGGAAAGCGGGCCGCGAACCCCGCGCCGGGGCGCTCCCGTGCATCGAGAAAGACGTGCCGGCCGGCCGCGATCTCCCGCGCGATGGCGCGGGCGACGACGTCGCGGGGCGCGAGTTCCGCGCCCGCAACCTCCGCCATGAAGCGCCGACCGGTCTCGTCGACGAGGACCGCGCCCTCGCCCCGCACCGCCTCGCTCACGAGCTTCATCGGACGCGCCGACGTCGCGAGCGCGGTCGGATGGAACTGGACGAATTCGGGATCGGCGATCGCCGCCCCTGCGCGCGCCGCCATCGCGAGGCCCTGGCCGATGCTGCCGAGCGGATTCGTGCTCTCCTCGTAGAGACCGCCGATCCCGCCCGTCGCCAGCACCACGCGGCCGGTCGGTAGGACTGCCGCTGCGCCCTCGCCCGTCACCAGCACACCGGCGACGGCACCATGAGCGTCGATCAGGAGCCGGCGGGCCTCGACGTCTTCGAGAAGCGTGATCGACGGGGTCACCCGGACCGCAGCGGCAAGGGCGCGGATGACCTCGCGGCCGGTGCCATCGCCGTCGGCGTGGACGATGCGGTGGCGGCTGTGCGCGGCCTCGAGGCCGAGGCGAAAGCCCCCCGCACCGTCCCGATCGAACCCGACGCCGAGGCGATCGAGCGCCGCGATCGCACCCGGCGCGTCGGCGAGGATGCGCGCGACGGCGTCGGGATCGCACAGGCCGTCACCCGCCGCCAGAGTATCGGCGACGTGGAGACCCGCATCGTCGTCCGCGCCGACGGCGGCGGCCATGCCGCCCTGGGCCCACGGGCTCGACGCCTCGGTGCCGAGCGGCGCCTTGGCGATGAGCACGACCGGCTCCGGCGCCAGGAAGAGCGCCGTCGCGAGCCCGGCGAGGCCGCCGCCGACGATCACCGGCCGGCCGGCGAGCGCGGCGAAATCGGCGTTCATATCGCGAGCATCCGTTCGACCGAGCGCCGCGCGCGGGCGGCGATCTCCGGGTCGATCTCGACCGGATGCAGGTTCTCTTCCAACGAACGGCGGATGTTCTTCAGCGTGATGCGCTTCATGTGCGGGCAGAGATTGCACGGCCGCACGAACTCGAGGTCCGGATAATGGACCGCGACGTTGTCGCTCATCGAGCATTCGGTGAGGAGCACGACGCGCGGCGGCCGCTTCTCCCCGACATAGTGGCTCATCGCGGCGGTCGAGCCGGCGAAATCCGCCTCGGCGACGACCTCGGGCGGGCATTCCGGGTGGACGAGCACGGTGACGCCCGGATGATCCTCGCGAAGCTGCCGCACATCGGCCGCCGTGAACAATTCGTGTACCTCGCACTGGCCGGCCCAGGTGATGATGTCGAGCCCGGTCTCGGCCGCGATGTTACGAGCGAGATATTGATCGGGAAGCATGATCACGCGCGGCACGCCGAGCGAGCGCACCACGGCGGCGGCGTTGCCGGAGGTGCAGCAGATGTCGACCTCCGCCTTCACCGCGGCGTTGGTGTTGACATAGGCGACGATCGGCACGCCCGGGTGCGCCTCGCGCATCAGGCGGATATCGGCAGGCGTGATCGAATCCGCGAGCGAGCAGCCGGCCTCGACGTCCGGGATCAGCACCGTCTTCGACGGGTTCATGATCTTCGCCGTCTCGGCCATGAAGTAGACGCCGGCGAGCACGATCACGTCGGCATCGACCTTCATCGCCTCGCGGGCGAGCGCCAGACTGTCGCCCACGATGTCGGCAACGCAGTGGAAGATCTCCGGCGTCTGGTAATTGTGCGCCAGGATGACCGCGTTCCGCGTCCGCTTGAGCTCCAGGATCGCCTCGACGTCCTCGGCGAACAGCGCCCAATCGGCGGGCGGAACCACGCGCTTGATGCGCTCATAGAGCGGCGCCGTGCGGGCGAGCAGGTCGGGAAGCGCAGGCGCGGCGAAGGGAGTCGAATTTGGGGCCGTAACCGGGGCCGCGACCGGGAAAGGTGCGTTCATCGCTATACTCAGTTTGAGCATAAATCGCGTATATGCTTATCCTGAGCATAAGTCTTGTCAAGAGCGGGCGAGCGGGAGCTTGGTGCCGGCGATGGCGCGTTCGAGCTCGACCGCCTGCCGGAAGCGGAACAGCTTGGCCGGGCGGCCGAGGGTTTCGGCCGCCGTTCCGCCGGTCTCTTCGACGAGATCCTGCTGCTCGACGAGGCGGCGGAAATTCTGCTTGTGCACCGTCCGGCCGCCGAGCGCCTCGACGCAGCGCTGCAATTGCAGGAGCGTGAAGGTCGGCGGCATCAGTTCGAACACGACCGGGCGATATTTGATCTTGGCCCGCAGCCGCGCAATGCCCGTCGCCAGGATGCGGCGGTGGTCGGCCACCATCGGCGCGCCCGGACAGAGCGGCCCGTCGACGGGCTCGCCGCTACGCCTTGCCTCGGGCACGAGCCCGGCCTCGTAAAGCAGTTCGTAGCGCTGGAGCGTCAGCTCTTCGTTCCAGGGGTTGCCGGCGAAGCCGAACGACAGCCAAGCGCGCTGCCGCCGTTCGCGACGGGTCTCGGCATCCTCGGCCGCCTCGGCGAAGGCCTGAAGGGCCGGCTCGACGACCGTCTCCAGCACGGGCGGAACGCCCGAGCGCCGATCCTCCCACGGGAAATAATCGTACCAGCTCCGCCACCCATCACCGCCGCCGGGAGCGCGGGCACTGTCCTCGCGGGTGAGGCCGAGATAGCTGATCGAGATCACGCGGCCGGCGTCGTCTCCCGCGGTGCGATCGCGGTCGGCGAACGTATAAAGCTGCTCGACATAGCCGAGGGGATGATGGGTCTGCTGCTCGACCCAGTCGCGCAGGCCCGATTGCAACGAGCGGTGGCCGAGCTCGAACGGGCCGGACGGCAGGGCACGCCCGCTGTCGAGCGTCATCACCCGGGGCTCGCCCTTGGTCACCGCGACGAGAACGGCGATGAGATCGACGGCCACGGCGTGGCCGCCGGCGCCGGGGCCGGAAGGTCTCTCGTGCGTCGCGATCATGTCGGTGTCGGTCACGCCGGTCGGTCGGTCCGCGAGGGAAGTCGTCGCCGTTGATTGTCCCGAACGCGGGTGCACACGCAAGTCCCGATCGCAGCCAAGTGCCGGTGCGCCATTGGACAATCGTGTACCGCAGGCGCCATGTGTGGAAGACCGTGCCGCCACACGGCGAAGGTCGTTCACGAGGCCGTCGTAGGTGGCGTCGCGGGCGCACTTTCCCCGCACACGCAGGATCGCCGAGAGGAGGATCGTCACTACGAGCGGCACGGCGGTCGGACGCACGATTTCGGCGCCTCGGCAGCGGGGGGAGGACCACCGCGAGATCGAGCCGCGCAGACGCTGCCGTCACCCTGATCGCAACCAAGGCGCGCAGGTCGATCGCCGCGTTGTCACGGCGGAGCTCCGCTCTTTAGCGGTCGAGCGCCCAGGCGTCGCGGCGCGGTCCCCGAAGACGCTCCGGGCTGATCTCGAAGATCGGACGGCGCGTGCAGCCCGCCGCGCTTGCGCGCCTCGCGTTCTGCCACGCCGTCCCGGGAATGTGCCGTTTCTCCCCGCCGTCAGCCGTTCCTCGGCTCGGGCGGCTCGCCCCGCAGCGGCACGATCGGGCTTTCATCCCCCTCGTCGCGCAGCCCCGGTAACTCGCCTTCGTTCTCCAGGGCGAGCGCCGGCTCAACCGGCTCACCGTCTGGCGAATCGGGATCGGGCTCGCGCACCGGCAGCAGCGTCGAGGCGAACGAATCCTCGACCGCGATCACCTCGCGCGCCATCGCCCAGTGGGCGTCGGCGCGCCCTTCCGGCTGACCTTCGGAGAGCCAGAGTTCGTGCGCCTTCTCACGAACCCGCGCCTCGTCTTCCGGCGGCGCGTCATCATATCGGGTGTCGGTCATGGAACGGTCCTCGCAACTGAGATGCGACGGAAACGGGTGCCCGCCGCCCCAGGTTCCGCGTGAAGACGAACCGTTGCGGTCGGTCGGCAAAGTTCGCAGGCCCTCTCATCCCTGCTCCGTCTCGCAATCGCGCTGGACAAAGCGGACGCCTCTTGAGCGGAAGATGGCCGGTCCTGCGCGGGTGATCTTCCGTCCGGGTCGAAGTCGGATCATCCTCGATGAGCGAGCGATGAAGCCGCGGAGATGCGCCGGTGAGACGCCCGCATGCAGCGAGGACGAGAGATGCCGTCGGAACGTCGTGTGTGGGTCAGCGCCGCCGCGCTCTGCGCCGTCCTCGTGATCATCGCGTTCCTTTTCCTCGACCGGCCGATCAGCAGCTTCGTCCACGCCCATATCGGACGGCCGCACCCGATCCTCTTCGCAATGCAGTCGGTTCCGGAATGGCTGGTGCCGATCGCCACCGCTCTCCTGGTGGTCTTGGGGCTCAAGGCCCTGCTCCACCCTCCTCTTGCCCGGATCGAACGGGCGCTGCTCGCGACCGCGCTGTCGCTGGCGACGGCGCAATTCATCGGCAATGAACTCAAGATCCTGTTCGGCCGGACGTGGCCGGAGACCTTCGTCGCCAACAATCCGTCCTTCATCGACAACGGCGTCTACGGCTTCTTCTGGCTTCACGGCGGCGCCGGATGGGCCTCGTTCCCCTCAGGCCATACGACGGCAATCAGTTCCGTCGCGGCCGCGCTCGCGTTCGCTTTCCCGTGGCTTCGCATCCCCTGCGCGCTCGCCGTCCTGATCGTGGTGATCGGCCTCATCGGGCTCGATTTTCACTTCCTGAGCGACATCATCGCCGGCGGATTTCTCGGCACCGCAGTCGCGGCGACCGTCACCGGACTGATGGGCGCGCGGGACGCGGCGGTCAGTGCAGGAAGTAAGCGAGCAGCGGCGCGATCAGCACATTGACGAGGCCGACAAGGACCATGACGAGGGCGGCGACGGTGCCCTCCTCCCGGCCGATCTCCTGGGCCTTGGCGACGCCGGCGCCGTGCGCGCCGACGCCGAACAGCGCGCCCCGGGCGAGGCCCGAGCGCAACGGCATCCAGCGCAGCAGGATTTCGCCCAACGCGGCCCCGAACACGCCGGTGAAGACGACGAAGACCGCGGTGAGGTCGGGCACCCCGCCGATGTCGCCGGACACCGTCATGGCGAAGGGCGTGCTCGTGGAGCGCGGCAGCAGGCTGAGGCGAAGCGCACCATCGAGACCCAGCAGGGAGGCGAGCACCCAGGCGGTGCCCATGGCGGTGATCGTGCCGACGACGACGCCGACCGCGAGAACCGGCCATTGCCGCCGAATCAGCGCGCGCTGTTCATAGATCGGGACCGCGAAGGCGACCGTCGCAGGGCCGAGCAAGGCGATCAGCCAGTGCGTGCCGCTCAGATAATCCGGGTAGCCGACGTGAAAGGCGGTGATCGCCGCGATGACCAGGAGCGGTGTGATCGCAAGCGGGGTCGTCCACCAGCGCGGCATGCGCCGGTAGAACGCCTTCGCGACGAGATAGAAGCCGATCGTGACCGAGGACCACAGAACGAGGTGGATCATCGGCATCGGAACGATGTCAGCGAGCCGGTCCATGACCGATCCTCCAACGATAGCAGAGATCGACCGCAAGCGCGGTCACGCCCATCACCGCGCAGGTGCCGACGAGGATCACCGCGACGATCTTGAGCCCGAGCCAGCCGAACAGTTCCGGGTGATCGAGCACCGCCGGCACCGCCGGCACGAAGAACAGGAGCATTTCTGCGAGCAGCCACATCGCGCCGCGCCGCAGGCTGATCGCCGAGACGCGGTGGCTCGCAAGCAGCGCGAGCGCGATGAAGAGGCCGATGACGCCGCCCGGAATGGGAACGCCCGTTGTCCGCGCCACGATGTCCCCGGCCTGCCAGACGATGATGAGGAGCACCGCCTGGGCGAGCCGGCTGCGGCGAAGGCCGCGGCGGCCGGTGACGACGAGGGTGCGCAGATCCGGAGGGAGGGTGGTCATGACAGGGCCATTCGAGCGATCGGGGGATGAAGCTCCCGATCAAAAGGTAGGCGCCGGCCCTTCATTCCTAAAATGAATTGTTTGACTTCATTCTATTCCGATATGGAATGCACACGTGTACAGACGGGGTCTGGAAGACACGCGGCCGGCTTGGCCCCGCCTGGAGGACCGATGCGATGGAATTGCGGACGCTGCGAGCCTTCGTCGAGGTCGTGCGCCAGGGCGGGTTCTCCCAGGCCGCGCGAACCGTCTTCGCCACCCAATCCACGGTGAGCAAGGCGGTCAAACAGATCGAGGACGAACTCGGCCTGCCGCTCCTCAACCGCCTCGGCCACAAGACGACGCTGACCGCGGCCGGCGAGATCGTCTATCGCCGGGCGCTGGCGATGCTCGCCGAGCGGGAGAGCCTCGCCGGCGAACTCGCCGATTTGCGCGGGCTGAAGCGCGGCGTGCTGCGCCTCGGCCTGCCGCCGATCGGCAGCGACACGCTGTTCGCCGGCCTGTTCGCAATCTACCGCAGTTCCTATCCGGGCATCGACATCCGCCTCGTCGAGCACGGCAGCCGGCGGCTCGAAGAGTTGCTCCAGAGCGGCGAGATCGAGCTCGGTGCCTCGCTCCTGCCGGTCTCCGACGCCTTCGATTGGCAGACCGTGCGCTGCGAGCCGATCGAGGCCTTGATCGCCGTGGATCATCCGCTCGCCGCAGCGGGCGAGATCGATCTCGCGGCGCTTCGGGACCAGCCATTCGTGCTGTTCGGGCCGGGTTTCGCGCTCGATCCGATCATCCTCGACGCCTGCGGCCGGGCGGGCTTCACGCCGACGATCGCGGCGCGCAGCGGTCAGATCGATTTCGTCGTGGAGCTCGTCGCCGCCCGCCTCGGGGTCGGCTTCTTGCCGCGCATGATCGCGGCGCAGCGAGCCCATGCCGGCGTCCGGCGTCTCGCTGTCACCGACGGCGGCATGGACTGGAACATGGCGCTGATCTGGCGCCGCGGCGCCTACCTCTCGCACGCCGCCCGCGCCTGGCTCGCCCTTTCCCGGGGCGAGCGGCCCGACGCGGTGCGGTGAGACGCCGCCGCCTCAGCCGAGCTTCGGGTAGAGCGGCATGAGTCCGCGCGGGGCGGCCGCATCGTCGGCCTTGCCGCGGGCCTTCTGTTCGGCGCGCCAGGCGGCGAGGAAGCCCGCGCCGTCCCAGGTCCCCGCCTCGGGCGCGTAGAGCCGGCGCTGCAACCCATCGGCCGCGGCCTGAAGCTGCGGGGTGCGGAAATCCGACGCGCCGGGCTTGTAGCCGGCATGGCGCGCCCAGGCGAGGAAAGCACGGTGCGCGCGAGGGGCGTCGTTGGTCCGGCAGGCGGCTTCCAGATCCTGGGCGATGCTGCGCTCGGCGCCCTCCTCGGCAAAGGCCTCGCGGCGCTCCGCCACCGCGGCCGGCACGCCACTGCGGCGGCTGAAACGGGCGAGTGCGACGGCGGCCCCGGCGATCACCGCGAGGGCCGCGGCGAGCCCGAGCTGCCAATGCGGCGATTGCTTCCAATAGGCGAGGATGCCGCCGTCCGCGTCAGTCGCCACAGGCGGCGGTTCCGCCGCGACGGGGGCCGGCGCGGGCGTTGCCGCCGCCGGCGCCGCAGTGGGAGCCGGCGCAGCGGAAGCGCCGTTCGCGGCCGGCGCCACGTTCAGCGTGACGGCGGGGAGCGTCGCCGTTTCCGCCTTGCCCGTCTTGGTGTTCCACCAGCCGACCTCGACCGGCGGCAGGCTCACCGTCCCGGCGGCGGTGGGCACCACGGAGATGGTCTTGTCCAGAACCGCCGTCTGGCCTTGCGAGGACGGCACGCTGTTGGTCTGGCTCGCCTCCTCATATTGGCGGACGCCGGCGACGTCCGTCATCGTGAGCGGCGGAAGCTGGTTCAGGCCGGCCCCGACCGCCTCAAGGCGGATCTTGCGGGTCAGGGTATCGCCGACCCGCGCCTTGGCGAGATCGGGCGACCACGTCTCGGTCAGCTTCACCTGGCGCGCCGGCAGGAACCAGCCCTTGGCGTCGGCCGGGCGGCTCTGCACGTCGATATCGACCGGGTTGGAGCGCACGGTGACGTTGCGCCCCGGATCGAAGGCGCTGTCGACGAGCGACATGTCGAAGCCGCTCGAGCCGAGGAGCTGCGCCATGTCGGGCGGCAGGCCGGCGCGGCGGTCGCCGGGCACGTTGGCCTGGAGCGAGATCGCGGGGATCTCGATCTTGCCGCTGCGCTGCGGCTGCATCAGGTAATCCTGCTCGATCACCCGGTAACGCCGTCCGCCGATGGTCTTGTCATAGGCCCGCTGGTCGCCCTGACGGGTGAAGGTCGCGCCGTCCGCCGTCGGGTCCTCCAGGGCGCCGCTGCGGACGCCGACGCTGTCATAGATGCGCACCGTCACGGGCACGTCGCTCTGCACGAACGGCTTCTGGTCCTTGACGTCGAGTTCGACGAACAGCTTGCGGTTTTCCGCCTGGCCCGGGTCGGCGCCTCGACCTTGACGGTGACCGGCTCGGTCTTGAAGCCGTCGAGCGCGATCGACGGAATGACGAGGTCGCCGGTCTTCTTCGGCGACAGGGTCAACACCCATTCGAGGCGCGAGGTCTGCTCACCGTTGACGACCGAGGTGCGGCTCTGGCGCCGCGTGTCGACGATGTCGAAGTCCTTCTTGAGCGCCGAGAAATCCGGCGCGCTGCGCGGCGCCGCATCCTTGAGGCTCAACACATATTGGAAGGTCTCGCCGGTCTCGATCTCGGTGCGGTCCGGCGTGCCGGTCAGGCTCGCGGCGGCAAAGGCCGGCGCGGCACCGAGGCACGCCAGAAGGGCGGCCGCGGCGGCGAGACAGCGCAGACGCGCGCGCGCCGGGGCTGGGCGCCGCGCGCAGGCAAGTCGATCGTCCATCGCGTTCCTCGTCATCCCGAGACCCCCGTTCATCCCGAGAACCCCATGCGCGCATAATGGCTCATGATGCGGGCGCGCAGCAGGCCGGTCGGATCGTCCGGCACCATGCGCAGCATCTGCTCGCGGTTCTGGTCCTGCTCGGTCATCGGCTGCTGGGTGGCGACCGCCGCCTTGGCGGGCTCGCCGTTCTGCGCCGGCTGACCCTGCTTGGCCCGGTTGGCGATCGCTTGGTCCAGCGCCTGCTTCAGCGCCGCCTGGTCGCCCTGCTGCTGCGCCGCCTGGGCGGCCGCGGTCGCGGGGTCGGGCGGCTGCGGCGCCGTGTTGTCGGAGCCACCACCGGATGCGTTCTGCTGGCCCTGCTGATCCTGCCCGGCCTGCGAACCGCCGCCGGCCTGGCCCTGATCGGGCTTCGCCGGCTGGTTCTGTTGTCCCTGCGGGTCTTGTTGTCCCTGCTGGTCCTGCCCCGCCTGGGCCTGCTGGCCCTGCTGATCGTTGCCCTGCTGGCCCTGATCCGACTTCGCGGAGGCGTCGGCCTGATCCTGCGACTTGTCCTGACCGGCCCCGGCCTGCTGATCGCCCTGCTTCTCGGACGCCTGATCCTGCTGATCGGGCTTTTGAGACCCGTTCTTCTGATCCTGGCCCTGGGATTTCGGAGACTGAGACGCCTGATCCTGCCCGGATTGGCCACCCTGGCCCGACTGGCTCTTGTCCTGGCCCTGGCCCGAGGCCTCGTTCTGATCCGACGGCTTGTCCTTCTGACCGCCGCCCTTGCCGGATTGCTGCTGCCCCTGGCCGCCGCCCTGCTGGTTCTTCTGATCGTTCTTCTTCTGGTCGTCGGATTTCGATTGCTGCTTCTGGTCGTCCTGCTGCTGCTTCTGCTGCTCTTCCTGCTTCTTCTGGTCGATCAGCTTCTGCACCAGATCGCGGTTGAACTTGGCGTCGGCATTGGCCGGGTCGACCTTGAGCGCCGCGTCATAGGCTTTGACCGCGTCTTCGAGCTCGCCCGCCTTGGCGAGCGCGTTGCCGCGGTTGTAATCGGGGTCCGGACCGGCCTTGAAGGCGGACGCCGCCTTGGCGTAGTCGCCCTTCTTGTAGAGCGCGCTCGCCTGCCACGCCGGATCCTGGAATTGCTGGGAGGCGACGCCGTACTCGCCCTTCGTGAAGGCGTCGGCGGCCTGCTGGTCGGGCGTCTTCCAGAGGTTCCGCCATGCACTCGCCGCGCTGCCGGTCGCGGACGCCGGCTCGGCCGACGGCGGCGTCGCCGGGGCGGCCGTGTTCTCCTGCTGGGCATCTTGCGCCCGGGCGGCGGGCGCGATGAGGCCACTCGAGAGCGGCACCGCGATCAGGGCGACCGCGATCCATCCGCGCCGGAAGGCGATCGGCGCGAGCGCGAGAAGGACGAGCACGAGCCACGGCCCCATATCGCGCCAATCGTCCGCCTTGAGGCCGGAATCCTTGAGCGGTCCACCGGCAACCGGGTTGGCCGAGGCGGCGAGCACCGTATCGAGATCGCCGTCGCCGGGGGTCAGCACCGAAAAGCGGCCGTCGCCCGCCGCGGCGAGGCTCTTCAAGCCGGCCTCGTTGAGCCGCGTCGTCAGCCGCTTGCCGTCGGCGCCTTGGACCGGGGTACCGTCAAAAGCGAGGTAGGTCGCCCCGGCGTCCGTGCCGACGCCGATGACGTTGACGCTGTAGCCGGCCTTGGCTGCGGCCTTCGCCGCCTCGAGGGTGAGTTCCGGCTTCTCGCCGGTGCCGTCGGTCAGGAGCACGATGCGGCCGGAAGGAGCCTCGGCATTCTTGAGGAGCTCCGTCGCCCGGGCGATCGCAAGGTCCGGGCGGTCGTTGAAGACCGGCATCAGGTTGGTGGACAGCTCGGGCATCATCTGGGTGATGACCTTGCCGTCTTCCGTGAGCGGTGCGGCGACGAACGGCGCGTCGGCATAGACGACGAGCCCGACCTGTCCCCCGCGCATGCGGGAGAGGATATCCTCGGCCTTGTGGCGCGCCCGGGCGAGGCGGCTCGGCGACTGGTCGGTCGCATTCATCGACTGGGCGAGGCTCATCACGATGACGGTCGGGTCGAGCCGGTCGAGCGCCGGGGTCGGCAGCCGCTCCCAGGTCGGACCCGCCATCGCGAGCGCCGCCAGGATCCAGCCGCCCGCGAGCACTGCGACGGGCCATTTCCGCGCCTTGGAATGGTCGGCGAGGACGAGGTGCTTCAAGAGATGCTGATCGACGACGGCGCGCCAGTTGCTTGGTCCCGAACCGATCCGCCGCCACGCGAACACGGCGAGCGCCACGCCGGGAAGGATGGCGAGGAGCCATTCGGGGCGCAGGAAGTGGAAGTCGGCGAGGTTCATGCGACCACTCCTTCGAAGGGATCGCGGGGCTCGTCGCCACCGGTCGCGGATTTCGCGCCAGCGCGCTTATTGCCCGTGGCGACGGGCTTGCCGCCGCGGGCCGGCAGGCCGAGCGCGGCCGGCCAGAGCAGTGCCGCGCCGAGCGCCATGCTGAGAGCCAAGGCGGCGCCGAGCGGCCATTGGAACAGGGAGATCGTCGGGTGCAGGTAGAGCGGCTCGCCGGCGACCGGCTCGAGACGATCGATGTCGCTGTAGATCTGGGCGAGGCCGGCGACGTCGCGGGCGCGGAAATAGCGCCCGCCGGTCATCGCGGCGATCTTGGTCAGCGCTTCCTCGTCGAGATCCTCGGACGGGTTGACGATCTGCTTCCCGAAGGTGCCGTCCACCTCCATGCTGTCGGCGCCGACACCGATCGTGTAGATCTTGACGTGCTCCTGCCGGGCAAGTTCGGCGGCCTGGAGCGGGTCCAGCGTGCCGGAATTGCTCGCACCGTCGGTCAGGAGCACCATCACGCGCTCGTCGGCCGGGCGGTCGCGCAGCATCTTCACCGCAAGACCGATGGCGTCGCCGATCGCGGTCTCCGGGCCGGCGAGCCCGATCGTCGCCTCGTCGAGCAACTGACGCACCACGTGGCGGTCGAAGGTCAGCGGCGTCTGCACGTAGGCGCGGCTGCCGAACAGGATGAGGCCGATGCGGTCGCCCTTGCGGCGGGAGATGAAGTCGTCGGCGACCGCCTTGATGACCGAGAGGCGGTCCGTCGTCTGGCCGTCGTGGGAGAAGTCCTGGCGGGCCATCGAGCCGGAGAGGTCGATCGCGAGCGTCAGATCGCGTCCCTCGACGGGGATCGGCACCGGATTGCCGACGAAGGCCGGCCGCGCGGCGGCCGTGACGAGGAGCGCCCAGATCAGGCTCAGGGTGACGATCTTGAGGAGGCTGCGCCGGCGCAGCGCGCCCGCCGAGGCGACGTTCGGGCCGAGCTCGGCAAAAAACGGCACCCGCAGTGCACCCGCCCGCGTCTTACGCGCCGGCGGCGCGAGGAAGCGGACGACGAGCGGCAGGGGGAGGAGCACGAACGCCCATAGCCATTGGAACTCGATCATGCGTTCCCCCGGATCCAGCCGCGCACGGCCTCGAACACCGTTGCGCGCTCGACCGACACCCCGGCCCCACCCGGCGGCGCATAGGCCGCCACCGCGACGAGCCGGCTGACCTCCGCCGGCAGACCGTTCTTGCCCTCGCTGAGGAAGGTCTGCCAGCGATCGCCGGTGAGGCCGGCAAGCCGCTCGCGGCCGAACCGCGTCACCACGATGCGGCGGATCAGCAGGGCGGACGCCGCCGCGGCGGCGTGGGCATCGCGATAATGCTCGGAATCCTTCTCGATCGCCTCCAGCGCCCGCAAGGCCCGGTAGCCGAGGGTCTGACGCCGGCGCCATTCGTAGATCGCCGCCGCGATGAGGGCGAGCACGATCAGGCCGGCGAGAATCCACCAGCCCGGTGCCGGCGGCCAGAACGGCACCGGCTGCGGCAAATGGATATCGTGCAGCCCGGCGAGCGGGTCGGCCCCGGCGGGCGCGGCCGACGCAGGCACGCCGGTCATCGGCGCGAGTGCGGCCGGGGCGGCGGCGGGCGTCGTCATGCGGCAGCCCTCCGCGCGGCGGCGCCGGCGCGCTGCAACCGCTCCGGATGCAGCAGATCGCCAGGGTCCTGCCCGGTCTGGATCGGCAGGAAGGTCATGCCCCGCTGGCGGCACACCGTCTCGACGGCGGCGCGCCGCGTGGCGAAGCGGACCGCGTAAGCATCGCGGACGGCGCGGCTGTCGGCGTTGAGCGCGGCAACGGCACGCCCGTCGCTGACGCGGTACTGGCCGCGCTGCGGCGCCTCCGCTTCGAGCCCGTCGAAAATGAACACGTTCGTCACCGGCGCATGGAGCGACAGACGGGTCAGCTCGCGCGCGGTGCGCTCGTCGAAATCGTGGAAATCGCTGACGACGAACACGAGCGTGCCGGAGCGGATCGATCGGCGGATGCGGGCAAGCGCGTCGGTGAGCGACGGCTCGACATTCGGCGGCTCGCGGCCGAAACCTTCCTGGGTCGCGTCCGCCATCGCCTTGACGAAGCCGAGGGTGCGGGCGCGGCTGCGTTGCGGCGGGCTCATGCGAATGCCCGACGGCGCGACGACGAGGCCGCCGACGCGGTCGCCGCCCTCGATGGCGATCCAGGTCAGGATCGCCGCACACTTGGCGGCGAGCACGGACTTGAAGGTGTCGCGCGTGCCGAACCGCATCGCGGACCGCGCGTCGAGCACGATCAGAACCGGACGCTCGCGCTCCTCGTGGAACAGCTTGGTGTGGACACGGCCGGTGCGCGCCGTCACCCGCCAATCGATCGAGCGGATATCATCGCCCGGCTGGTAGGCGCGCGCTTCGTCGAACTCCATGCCGCGGCCGCGGAACACCGAGCGATAGGTGCCGTATTGCTGCGTGCGCACCTTGGTGCCGGCCGCGAAGCCGGACGCGGGGCCGCCGGGACGGGCCGCGATCAGCTCGTCGAGCCGCGCGACGATCCCGTAGAAATCATCGCCAGAAAAATCCGTCATCGCAAACGTCCCCGAGAGCGCCTGCTGGCCCGAACGTCGGACGTTCCGGCCGCCTCGTTCCTGCTCGAAACTCGATCCGCCGCTCAGCCCACCGGCACGCGGCCGAGGAGAAGGTCGAGGAAATGATCGGCGTTGAGCCCGTCGGCCTCGGCCTCGAAGGTGAGCAGCACGCGGTGGCGCAGCACGTCCTTCGCAATCGCTTGGACATCCTCCGGCACCACGAAATCGCGGCCGTGCAGCCAGGCGTGGGCACGGGCGCAGCGATCGAGCGCGATGGTGCCGCGCGGGCTCGCGCCGAACGAGACGGTGCCGGCGAGGTCCTTGCCGTAATGCTCGGGCAGACGGGTCGCGAACACGAGCTGGAGGATATATTCCTCGACCGCCTCCGACATGTAGGTCGAAAGCGCGGCACGGCGGGCGGCGAAGATCGTCTCCTGCGCCACCGGCTCTCCGAACGGCACCACCTCGCCCTGGGCCTCGCCGCGCACCAGCCGCAGAATCTCGCGCTCGGCGGCAAGGTCGGGATAGCCGATCTTCACGTGCAGGAGGAAGCGGTCGAGCTGAGCCTCGGGAAGCGCATAGGTGCCCTCCTGCTCGATCGGGTTCTGGGTCGCCATGACGAGGAAGAATTCGGGCAGGGCATAGGTGACCCCACCGACGGTGACCTGACGCTCGGCCATGGCTTCGAGGAGCGCCGCCTGCACCTTGGCCGGCGCGCGGTTGATCTCGTCCGCCAGCACCAGATTGTGGAAGATCGGGCCGGCCTGGAAGCGGAAGCTGCCGTCCTCCGGGCGATAGATGTCGGTACCGGTCAGATCGGAGGGCAGCAGGTCCGGGGTGAATTGGATGCGCTGGTCGTCGCAACGGATCGCCTTCGACAGCGCCTTCACCGCCTTGGTCTTGGCGAGACCGGGCGCGCCCTCGACGAGCAGATGGCCGTCGGCGATCACCGCGATCAGCAGCCGATCGACGAACTCCGGCTGGCCGAGAATGCAGGCGTTCATGTACGCGCCGAGACGGGCGAAGACATCGTGGAGATCCGCACCACCGCGCGGGTCCGACCGGCCGGCGAAGTCCGCGGCGCTGGTCCGGACCGAAGGCTGCACATAGGCGGAGGGACGAATCGAATTCATAGGAGGCGCTTCCGAGCTGGGTCTGCCGTGGGGCACTCTATAACGTCCGCGACTTTACGCTGAACTTTCCCGTACATGATTTTTCCGTAATGTTCCCGAGGCCCTGGGGATTCCCCGGTTAACGGCCCGTAAACCATAAATCCCCGTATGCGCTCAAATGATGACCGCCCGCCGCGGCCGTCGTCGCCGTTCCCCCTTGCATGCGAAGCGGAACCCGAGCCCCTCTTTCACGTTGAACCCAGCATGAACTCCCAGTTCGGAATCGCGAAATCCAGCGATCCGTGCGCCTCATCGCCGGATGATACGTATGGTGTACGACGACCAGCGAAATATCCTCTCGACTTATACGAGCGGCATCAGCGATATGCCGCGCGGATCGGCCGGATATACACGCTTATATTATGTGACACCGTTCTTTCTTGGTGTCACCGGCGGGCCCGAGCGTCTGCTCGACCATTGCGCTGCGATGGATTTCGACGCGCTGGTGCTCGCCTCGCCGTTCCGCCCGGGCCCGACGGGCGAACTCTTTCTGATCGGGGACGTCGAGCGGGCGCACCCGGCCCTCGGCGACCATTCCTCCGAAGACGTTCTGGGGCGCCTCAGCGCAGCGGCGCACGAGCGCGGCCTCGGTTTACTCCTCGACATCGCTTTCGACCGAGTCGCAGACGGCCCCTGGGCAGTCCTACTCGGCGCGCAAGCGTCACGACGTGACGGCGATGCGACGGACCCGCGACTGCCGCCGGAGACCCGCGCCGCCGTGGCGATTGCCTGGGAGCGGCCTGAGACCGCGGCGATCGTCGCCGATTGGGTGGCGGCCCTCGGCCGCACCGGGCTCGTGGGCCTCGTGCTCCGCGGAACCGGCGCCATGCAGGGCGAGGCGATCGGAACGCTCGCAGCCACGGTCCGCGACTGGGCCGGCCATCCGACCCTGCTCGCCTGGGAAGGGACGGATGGCGCTCTTCCTCATCGGGGTCTCGTCGATGCCATCCTGCGTCCTGTCGGGCGCGTTGGCGCCGCTCCTCGCCGCAACGATCGCGATCCTCGCGTCCTCTATTATCCCGAGGCGCCGTTCGGCCCCCGCGTGGTCCAGGATCTGATGCCGAGCGAGGTGGCGGAACGCAAAGCGCGCCACGCACTGCGCCTTGCGGCCGCCCTCGGTGACGGTTTGCTCATCCCGGCCGGCTTCGAGTTCGGCGAACGCCGCCCGCTTTCCACCGTGCGGTACAATCCCGTGCGCCGTTCGGACATCGACCTCACGCGGGACATCGCGGCGATCAACAGGCTCGTCGCGGCGGAGGGTGCTCCCAGCCAGGAGGCGGTGCGTCTCAGCGCCCCCGACAGCGCGATCGCGGCGCTGCTGCGGACCGACGATACACAAGCGCGGCTCGTCCTCGCCAACACCGCGCTCGACCGCGCCGCCGAAATCGCCGCGGTGGCGTTCACCCGCGAGGCCGGCGCCTACGGGCCGTTCCGCGATCTCGAAAGCCCGGAACGGATCATCGCGGCGGAAGACCGCGTGCGCCTCGCGCCCGGCGAGGTATTGCTTCTTGAAGGCCGCGCGACGGCCCCGATCACGGCGCCGTCCGGCCCCTCCGCCGACATCGCCGCTCAATCGCCGCGCGTCGCGATCGAGAACGTCACCCCCGTCGCGAGCGGACCTTTTCCGGTGCGGCGCGTCGTCGGCGACGTGGTGCGGGTCGAGGCCGACATCGTCGTCGACGGCCACGGTCTCCTGTCGGCCGCGCTGCTCTGGCGGCCGGCCGACGAGAACCGCTGGCGCGAGGTGCCGATGCGGCTCCAGGCGAACGACCGCTGGAGGGCCGACTTTCCCCTCGAACGCCTCGGGCGCCACGTCTTCACCATCGAGGCCTGGCCGGACGTCTTCGCGACCTTCCGATCGGAGATCGACAAGAAGCACGCGGCCGGCATGCCGATCCCGCTCGAGCTCGAGGAAGGCCGGCGCCTGATCGCCGAGCGCGCCGAGGCGGCCGAGCATCTCGACACGCCAGAGCCTCACGAAACCCTGACCACCCTCCTCGACCGGTTCGCCGCGGCCGACGAGTCCGGGCGGCTCGCACTTCTCCTCGCGCCGGAAACGGCGCGCGCGATGGCGGAGGCGGATCCGCGCAGTTTCCGCAACCGGGTCGATCCGCCCTTCTTCGTCGATGCCGAGCGCCGCACCGCCGCATTCGCGAGCTGGTACGAGCTCTTTCCCCGCTCGGCGAGCGGCGATGCCGACCGCCACGGCACCTTCGACGACGTGATCGCCCGCCTTCCGGCGATCCGCGACATGGGCTTCGACGTCCTCTACTTCCCGCCGATCCATCCGATCGGGCGGACGAACCGCAAGGGGCGCAACAATGCGCTGAAGGCCGGGCCGAACGATCCCGGTAGCCCGTACGCCATCGGCTCCAACGAGGGCGGTCACGACGCCCTCCACCCCGAACTCGGCGGCTTCGACGCCTTCCACCGGCTGATCCAGGCCGCGAAGGGATACGGCATCGAGATCGCGATCGATTTCGCCATCCAATGTTCGCCCGACCATCCGTGGCTGAAAGAACACCCGGAATGGTTCGATTGGCGGCCGGACGGGACGATCCGCTATGCGGAGAACCCGCCGAAGAAATACGAGGACATCGTCAACGTCGATTTCTATGCGCCGGGCGCCGTGCCGGGCTTGTGGAACGCGCTGCGCGACATCGTCCTGTTCTGGATCGGCCACGGCATCCGCCTGTTCCGCGTCGACAACCCGCACACCAAGCCGCTGCCGTTCTGGGCCTGGATGATCGCCGACGTGCGCGGGCGCCATCCCGACGTCGTCTTCCTCGCCGAGGCGTTCACCCGGCCAAAGCTGATGTATCGCCTCGCCGAGGTCGGGTTCTCCCAGAGCTACACCTACTTCACGTGGCGCAACACGAAGGCGGAGCTCACCGATTATATCGAGGAGCTGACGACGACGGCGCCGAAGGAGTTCTTCCGGCCCCACTTCTTCGTCAACACGCCGGACATCAATCCCGACTTCCTGCAGGACGCGCCGCGCCCGGCCTTCCTCATCCGCGCAGCCCTCGCGGCGACCCTATCGGGCCTCTGGGGCGTCTATAACGGGTTCGAACTCTGCGAGGGACGGCCGGACCGCACCCGCAAGGAATATCTCGACAGCGAGAAATACGAGATCCGCGCCTGGGACTGGGACCGGCCCGGCAACATCGTTGCCGAGATCACTCGCCTGAACGCCATCCGCGAGGCGAACCCGGCGCTGCATTCCCATCTCGGCACGACGTTCCTGGAGGCCTCCGGCGACAAGATCCTGTGGTTCGAGCGCGCCACGCCGGAGCGCGATAACGTCCTCTACGTCGCGATCTGCCTCGACCCGACCGATCCGCAGGAGGCCGACGTCGAGCTGCCGCTCTGGCGCTGGAAGCGGCCGGACCACGGATCGCTCGCCATCGAAGACGCCATGAGCGGCGCCCGTTTCACGGTGCGCGGCAAGTACCAGCACATCCGTCTCGACCCGACCGCCTATCCCTTCTTCATCTGGCGCGTCGTCGGACCCAAGGACCTTTGAGCATGCTTCAGAAGGCCGAAGAGCGCCGCAAGTCGACTGCTCGCAAAGCGAAGCAGACACTGCCCGACGATCCGTCGTGGTATCGCGACGCCATCATCTACCAGCTTCACATCAAGTCGTTCTACGACGCCAACGGCGACGGCATCGGCGACTTCGCAGGCCTGAACGAAAAACTCGATTATATCGCGAGCCTCGGCGTCAATGCGGTGTGGCTGCTGCCGTTCTATCCCTCGCCGCGCAAGGACGACGGCTACGACATCGCCGAATATCGCGACGTCCATCCCGATTACGGGACACTCGCCGATCTGCGCCATTTCGTGCGCGCCGCCCACGAGCGCGGCCTGCGCGTCATCACCGAACTCGTCATCAACCACACCTCGGACCAGCATCCCTGGTTCCAGAAGGCGCGGCGCGCCAAGCCCGGCTCCAATGCCCGGGATTTCTATGTCTGGTCCGACACCGACCAGCGCTATCTCGACACCCGCATCATCTTCGTCGACACCGAGAAATCGAACTGGACCTGGGATCCGGTCGCCAACGCCTACTTCTGGCACCGCTTCTATTCCCACCAGCCCGACCTCAACTTCGACAATCCACAAGTCCTCAAGGCCGTACTGAGCGTGATGCGGTTCTGGCTCGACATCGGCGTCGACGGGCTGCGACTCGACGCGATCCCCTATCTCGTCGAGCGCGAGGGCACCAACAACGAGAACCTGCCCGAGACCCACACGGTTCTGAAGAAGATCCGCGCCACCCTCGACGCCGAATACAAAAACCGCATGCTGCTGGCCGAGGCCAATCAGTGGCCGGAGGACACGCAGGAATATTTCGGCCAGGGCGACGAATGCCACATGGCCTTCCACTTTCCGCTGATGCCACGCATGTACATGGCGATCGCGCGGGAGGACCGATTTCCCGTGACCGACATCATGAAGCAGACGCCGGATATCCCGGACGGCTGTCAGTGGGCGATCTTTCTGCGCAATCACGACGAGCTCACCCTCGAGATGGTGACCGACGCAGAGCGGGACTATCTCTGGAAATTCTACGCCGCCGACCGCCGCGCCCGGATCAATCTCGGCATCCGCCGTCGTCTCGCACCGCTCCTCGAGCGCGACCGTCGCCGCATCGAGCTGATGAACGGGCTGCTGCTCTCGATGCCCGGCACGCCGGTACTCTATTACGGCGACGAGATCGGCATGGGTGACAACATCTATCTCGGCGACCGCGACGGGGTGCGCACGCCGATGCAATGGTCGGCCGATCGCAACGGCGGCTTCTCTCGGGCCGATCCGGTGCGCATGGTGCTGCCGCCGATCATGGGGCCGCTCTATGGCTACGACAGCGTCAACGTCGAGGCGCAGGCGAGCGACCCGCATTCGCTGCTGAACTGGATGCGGCGGATGCTCTTCCTGCGGCGCAACCATCAGGCTTTCGGCCGCGGCTCCCTGCGCTTCCTTTATCCCACCAATCGCCGCGTGCTCGCCTATCTGCGCGAATATGAGGACGAGAAGATCCTCTGCGTCGCCAACCTGTCGCGCTCGCCGCAGGCGGTCGAGCTCGACCTCTCCGCCTTCGACGGCATGGTGCCGGTGGAGATGACCGGACCGTCGGCGTTCCCGCCGATCGGCCGGCTGACCTACCTCCTCACCCTGCCGCCCTACGGTTTCTATTGGTTCGAGCTGAAGGCCGATACGGACGCGCCGTCCTGGCGGCAGGCGCCGCCGGAGCAGATGCCGGACCTGACCACCCTCGTGCTGCGCCGCGACATCCGCGAGATCCTGAGTGGGGACATCGCGAAGCTGGTCGCTCGCGACATTCTCCCCGCTTATCTCTCGCGGCGCCGCTGGTTCGCCGCCAAGAACGAGGCGATCGAGGACACACGGATCGCCTATGCCGAGCCTCTCCCCGGTGCCGCCGATGTGCTGATCGGCGAGACGGAGGTCGGGGTCGGCGGAAGAAAGGAACGCTACCTGCTGCCGCTCGGCATCGCCTGGGACGAGCAGACCTCCTCGCCGCTGCCGCAACAGCTCGCTCTCGCCCGCGTCCGGCGCGGCCGGCGCGTCGGATTCCTCACGGACGCCTTCGCGGTGGAGCCGTTCGCACGCGCCGTCCTGGACGGCCTCAAGACCCGGCTGGCGATCGAGACCGCCGACGGCACGGTGCGCTTCGAACCGACGCCGGCCTTCGAGACCATCAAGGATTATGCCTCCGCCGGGATCAATTGGCTCTCGGCCGAGCAATCGAACTCCTCGCTGCTCGTCGAGCAGATCGCCATGGTGAAGCTCGTCCGCCGCGTTTCCGGCGGCATCCATCCCGAAGCCGAGATGACGCGCCACCTGACCGCAATCGGGTACGACCACACTGCATCGCTCCTGGGTGAGGTGGTGCGCACCGCCGCCGACGGCACGCCGCAGACGCTGATGATCATCCAGAGCGTCATCCGCAACCAGGGCGATGCCTGGACGTGGGTACTCGACAATCTGCGGCGCACGCTCGAAGAGGCGGTCCTCGCCGGTGAGGGCGATCATGAACACGACGGCGTGTTCGCGTCCCTCGAGGCGTTCTTTCGCAAGCTCGGCAAGCGGCTCGGGGAATTGCACGCCGCGCTCGCTCTGCCGAGCGACGACCCCGACTTCGCGCCAGAGGAAGCGGATGCCGGGACCGTGGAGCGCTGGGGCTCCTCCGTCCGCGCCCAGATGGAGGCGGCGTTCGATGCCCTCGCGGCCAACCGCGACGCCATCGATACGAACTGCCACGGGATGATCGATGCGCTTCAGGGGAAGCGCCAGGCGCTGTTGTCCCGGATCGGCAAGCTCGCCGAGACGGGTCGCGGGGCGGCGCTCACCCGCGTCCACGGCGATTTCCACCTCGGCCAGGTGTTGGTGGCGCAGGGCGACGCCTTCATCATCGACTTCGAAGGCGAGCCGGCCCGCCCCGTCGCCGAGCGCCGCCGCAAGGAAACGCCGCTCAAAGACGTCGCGGGCCTGCTCCGCTCGATCGATTATGCCGCCGCCTCGTTCACCGGCGCGGCCCCGACGGCCGACAGCAACGAACCGGCGACCCACCTCGGCCAGGCCGAGCGGCAGAAGGCGTTGCTCGCCCATTTCCGCGACTGCGCGGCAGGCCGCTTCCTGCGCGGCTATGAGGCGGGCGGCGGCGTCCACCCGGCCCGCAGCCCGCTGCTCGATCTGATGCTTCTCGAAAAGGCCGCCTACGAGATCGCCTACGAAGCGTCCAACCGTCCGAAATGGCTGCCGGTGCCGTTGCGCGGGCTTGCGACGCTCGTCGAACGGATCACCAGCCCCGAAAGGCAGACCCGCTGATGGATGCTCTCGATCCCGCTCTCGGCCTCGATCCGGCCGCCCTCGAAGCGCTCGCGCAGGGGCGCCACGGCGACCCGTTCGCCGTGCTCGGTCCCCATATGGTGGACGGCACCCGCGTCGTCCGTGCCATCGCGCCCGGCGCGAACGGCATCGAAATCGTCGCCGCGGAAGACGGTGCGGCGCTCGGACGGCTCGCCCGCGTCCATCCTGCGGGCATTTTCGCCGGCCGGGTCGGGCCAAGCCCTTACCGGCTGCGCATCCTCTGGGACGAGACCATCCAGGAGACGGAGGACCCCTACGCCTTCGGCATGCTGCTCGGTCCGCTCGACCTCCATCTGATTTCGCAGGGAACGCATTACGAACTCGGACAATGTCTCGGCGCCCGGCCCATGAGCATCGACGGTGTCCGGGGCGTCCGCTTCGCCGTGTGGGCCCCAACGCCCGTCGCGTCTCCGTCGTCGGCGACTTCAATACCTGGGACGGCCGGCGCCATCCGATGCGGCTGCGCCAAGAGGCGGGCGTCTGGGAGCTCTTCGTGCCCCGCCTCGGCCCCGGCGAGCGGTACAAGTTCGAATTGATCGCGCCCGACGGCGCGCTGCTGCCGCAAAAGGCGGACCCGGTCGCCCGCGCGAGCGAGGCGGCGCCCGCGACGGCCTCGATCGTCGCACCGGCCGAGCCGTTCCCCTGGACCGACGAAGGCTGGATGACGGACCGTCCACGCCGCCAGGGGCTCGACCAGCCGATGGCGATCTACGAGGTCCACGCCGGCTCGTGGTTCCGCGCCGAAGACGGCGGCTTCCTCAACTGGAACGCCCTCGGCGACCGCCTCATCCCTTATGTCCGCGACATGGGCTTCACCCATCTCGAGCTGATGCCGATCATGGAGCATCCGTTCGGCGGCTCTTGGGGCTATCAGCCGCTCGGCCTCTTCGCGCCGACCGGCCGCTTCGGCCCGCCGGACGATTTCGCGGCGTTCGTCGATCGCTGCCACGCCGCCGAGATCGGCGTGATCCTCGATTGGGTGCCGGCGCATTTTCCGACCGACGTCTTCGGTCTCGCCCGCTTCGACGGCACCGCGCTCTACGAGCACGAAGACCCGCGCGAAGGCTTCCACCAGGACTGGAACACCCTGATCTACAATCTCGGCCGCAACGAAGTGCGCGGCTTTCTCATCGCGAGCGCCTTCGAATGGCTGGAGCGCTACCATGTCGACGGCATCCGCGTCGACGCGGTCGCCTCGATGCTTTACCGCGACTACAGCCGCGCCGCGGACGCTTGGATTCCGAACGTGTACGGCGGGCGGGAGAACCTCGAGGCCATCGAGTTCTTCAAGCACCTGAACTCGATGATCCCGGAGCGCTGCCCCGGCGCCCTGACCATCGCCGAGGAATCGACCGCCTGGCCCAAGGTGACGGCGCCGGTGAGCGAAGGCGGGCTCGGCTTCACGCTCAAATGGAACATGGGCTGGATGCACGACACGCTCGGCTACATGGAGCTCGATCCGATCTTTCGGCGCTGGCACCACCACGCCCTCACCTTCGGCATGATCTACGCTTATTCCGAACATTTCGTGCTGCCGCTGTCCCACGACGAAGTCGTCTACGGGAAGGGCTCGCTGATCCGCAAGATGCCGGGGGACGACTGGCAGAAGTTCGCCAACCTGCGCGCCTATCTGAGCTTCATGTGGAGCTTCCCGGGCCGCAAGCTGATCTTCATGGGCGGCGAGATCGCCCAATGGGCGGAGTGGAACCACGACTCGGCGATCCACTGGGATCTCTTGGACAAGCCTGCGCACAAGGGGTTCAGCGCGCGCTGCGCGACCTCAACCGCGTCTATCGGCGGGAGCGTGCCCTGCACGCGCGCGACGATGCCCCGGACGGCTTCGATTGGGTCGTCGCCGACGATGCCGACGCCTCGGTCTACGCCTTCCTGCGCTCGGCACCTGACGGCGCACCGGTACTCGTCGTCGCCAACATGACGCCGCTGCCCCGCCAGGGCTACCGGATCGGCGTGCCGCAAGGCGGATGGTGGGAGGAAATCTTCAATTCCGATGCCGAGATCTATGGCGGCTCGAACCTCGGCAACGGCGGTGGCGCCGAGGCGCGCGAGGCCGAACGTCACGGCCACCCGTTCAGCGTGGACCTGACTCTGCCACCGCTCGCGACCATCATGCTGCGGCTGAAAGGCGGCTAGCGCGAAGACAAAGGGCGATTTACGGGCCCCCGCCCCAGCCACCCGGGCCACCCGGGCCACCGCCACCGCCACCCCAGCCCCCTGGACCGCCACCGCCCCAACCGCCCGGTCCGGCCGGCCCTCCACCCGGACCGGGGCCGCCTCCATATTGCCAGAGGTTGCCGAACCAGGGCTGGCCGGCATAGTAGGCGTTCCAATAAGGCCCGATTTCAAACGTCACGATCGGGAGGCCGACGACAGCGGCGAAGCCCGGCACCGGAGCCTGCGTGTTCTGATAAGCGAGCCGCAGATAGCGCTGGGCCATCCAACCGCGGCTCGGTCCCCAGGAGACGTCGCACCAGGCGTAGCCGGCGGTGCATCCGTACATCGTAACTGGGCTGCCCGCCGGCACGAGTGCGACCGGCGGGAATTGTGTCCCCGGCCCCGCCCGAAGGTTCACGTTCGCGACGACGAAGCCGGGCGCATCGGCCCAGGACGGGAGGGCCGAAGCCGACGTCGCGATGACCAGGATGATCCCGCCGATCCAGTCTTTCCTCAACGCCCTCTCCTCGCGGCACGCAACACATGCACGCTGAACGCAGAGCGAGGGCGTCTACTACGCCGCGGTGCGAAGAGGCGTCATCCGCCGGACATCCGGTCTGGAGGCGTCTCAATGGGCTGTCGGATCGGCCCCGCCGAACCGCGGGGGATGATGCCGAGGCGCCGCATGCGGCGATGAACAGTGGTGCGATCGAGGCCGAGATCGCGCGCAGTCGCCGAGACATTCCACCGCCGCGCCGTGAGAGACTGGATCAGCATCGCCCGCTCGGCACGAAGGTCCTCGCCCCATCGCTCCGATCTGCGGGGTGACGGCTGCTCGAACCCCGCACCCGGACCTGCGGCGCCGGGGTCGGTCGGGCCCGACGGATGGAACGGCAGTACAGCCGGAGCCGGAGCCGCCCCGGCGAGCGCCGCGCGGGCTGTCGGACGCGGCGAGAGCCGATGGCCCGCAAGGATGCCGTCAGGTAGGTCGTCGACCCGGATCACGCCGTCCGTCGCGACGGCGCAGGCATAATCGAGGGCGTTGACGAGTTCGCGGATGTTGCCGGGCCAGGAATGGTCGCCGAGAACGCCGACGGCGGCGGGCGACAAGGCGACGTCCCGCCCGGCGAGGCGCGCCCGCTCCGTGGCGAGCCGCCCGACCAGCCACTCGAAATCGGCTCGCTCGCGCAAGGGCGGCAGTTCGAACACCGCGCCGCTCAGGCGGAAGTAGAGGTCCTCGCGGAAGCGCCCCGCCTTCACCGCCTCGACCAGATCGCGGTGTGTCGCGGCGATCACGCGGATGTTGACCGGAACGGGACGGGACCGGCCGAGCGGGGTCACCTCGCGCTCCGCCAGCACCCGCAACAGCCGCGTCTGAAGGCCGAGCGGCATGTCGCCGATCTCGTCGAGGAACAGCGTGCCGCCTTCGGCCTCGAGCACCAAGCCCTTCTTGCCGCGGGCAGCCGCCCCGGTGAAGGCACCCGGCTCGTAGCCGAACAATTCCCCCTCGATGAGGGATTCCGGCAGGGCGGCGCAGTTCACTGCCACGAACGGCTTGGCGGCGCGGGCGCTCGCGGCATGGATCGCCTTGGCGAGGTGTTCCTTGCCGGTGCCCGTCTCGCCGCAGATGAGCAGGCTCATCTGGGTGTTGACGAGTTTCGCGGCGCGGCCGACGACCCGCGCCATCGCCGCATCCCCGCGATGGAGGGCCTGAAGCGGCTTCGGCAGGTCCGGCATCGCCGCGCCCGCCGGCGCGAGGACGGAGCGGCTCGGCGGCGGCAGGGCCTGTGCGAACAGCGGCGTTCCGCTCACCGCAAGCTTGAGCATCCGCTGACCCGCGGGGCGGGCGGGGCTGAAGCGGGGCAGTTCGTCGATATCGATCTCGAAGAATTCCGAGAGCCGCCGCCCGACGAGGGGCCGGCCGAGCCCAGAGGCCGGCCGTCGCTCCAGCTCCCGGATCATCAGCCGCCGCGCCTGATTGTTGAAGCCGAGGATGCGTTCCGATCCGTCGACCGCCAGCACATAGGTCGGATCGACGTCGGCGAACTCGGGCGAAGCCGACAGCTTCAGGATCCAATCATGCCGGAAGCGATTGAGCAGGTTCGCGATCTCGATCTTGTGGGCGAACGACTTGACGAGCTGGAGCGCGAGGAACTGGCTTTCCTTCGGCTCCGGCGAGCGAAGGGCGGAGATGTCGAGGATCGCGGCGAGGTCGCCCTCGGGCCCGTAGACCGGCGCGGCGGTGCAGGTCAGCGGGATGTGGGTGGCATCGAAATGATCGCTCTGATGCACCACAAGCGCCTCGCCGGTGGCGATGCAGGTGCCGACGGCGCAGGTGCCGGCGTTCGGCTCGTTCCAATCGGCCCCGAGATAGAGCCCGGCCCGCATCAGGTTGTTGTCGAAGGTCGGATCGCCGATGAAATCGACGGTGATGCCCTTGGCGTCGGTGAGGAGCAGCACGTAGCCGAGACCGGCCACCTCCCGGTAGAGCGTCTCGACGCCGAAGCGGGCGGTGTGGAGAAATTCATCCATCGCGTCCTGATGCTCGCGCAGCAGTGAACGCGACACGATGCACGGCTCGCGCAAGACTTCCGGGTCGAGCCGGTGCTCGCTCATGCAGCGCCGCCAGGATTGCTCGATGACACTATCGCGGCGGGTGGCACGGCCGGTCGCGGCCCGCACCAACTCGTCGATGTGTGCGGCCTGTTCCTCACGCATGGACGATCCTCCCGAGACCGTTCTTGTTTTGCCGGAGTGTCGCGCCGAACCGGCCCCTCCGCAAGCCCGCTTCCCTTCACGCCGCCGCGCGAACGGCCCACAGCCTGCGCCACAGGGGGCGCCACAGGTGTGGCGTCTGGCTGCGACACCTGTGGCGCGACCGCCGCACCCGGACACGGCCGGCGTCCATAAAATTCTTTTATATCACAATTGCTTAGTCTCTCGACCACGTTTGGCACCCGGCTTGCTGAAAGAGGGGAGCGCTTCACGCAGGACGAAAGGACGCCTATGCCGCCCCGGATCGGACTGGTCGCCAACCCGATCTCCGCCCGCGATATCCGGCGGGTCGTCGCGGCGGCGAGCAGCCTTCAGATCACCGACCGCGCCAACATCGTGCTGCGGGCACTCGCCGCCCTCGCCGCCTGCGGCATCGAGGAAGTCGTGATGATGCCGGAGCGCGGCGGCATCGGCGGCCACGTTATCCGCGGCATGGAGCGGGCCGGCCGGAGCGGCGACGGGCGTTTCCCTCGCCTGCGCTTCCTCGACATGCCGGTCGCCGGAACCGCCGACGACAGCCGCCGCGCCGCGCGGATGATGGCGGCCGAGGGCGTCGGGGCGATCGTCGTGCTCGGCGGTGACGGCACCCATCGCGCCGTCGTCGCCGAATGCGGCGCGGTGCCGATCGCCGGGATCTCCACCGGGACCAACAACGCCTTTCCGGACCATCGCGAGCCGACCATCACCGGCCTTGCCGCCGGCCTTGCACTGACGGGCGGCGTTCCGGCGGACGTCGCCTTCGCCGACAACAAGATCATCGAAGTGCGGGTCGACGACGGCGCCCCGGAGATCGCGCTCGTCGATGTGGCGATCGTGACCGACCGCTTCGTGGGCGCCCGCGCGCTGTGGCGCACCGAGACCTTCCGCGAGCTCTACGTCACCTTCGCCGACCCGGAGGTGATCGGCATGGCGGCCATCGCCGGCCTCGTCGAACCCGTCGGGCGGCGCGAGAGCGGCGGCCTGATGCTCGCCCTCGCCCCCGCCGACCTCGCCTCGACGGTGGTGCGGGCGCCGATCGCGCCGGGGCTCGTCGTTCCGGTCGGCGTCGAAACCGCAAACCGCATGCCTGCGGGCCGGGTCTTCAGCCCCAAATTGCCGGCCGGGGCGATCGCGCTCGACGGCGAGCGCGAGGTCTTCTTCGACCCTCACCAGTCCGTGTCGATCACCCTCGTCGACCGGGCGTTCCGCACCATCGACGTCGGCGCGGTGATGCGCTTCGCCGGCGCCCACGGACTCATGCGCGAACGGCCGCTCGTCGCCATCCCATAACCAAAAACGGAGGAAACCGAGACCATGACCAACAATCCCTTCCCCCTCAGCAAGGAAGACCTCCTCAAGGCCTATCGTACGATGCGCACCATCCGCGATTTCGAGGAGCGGCTGCACATCGAGTTCGCGAAAGGCGACATTCCCGGCTTCGTGCACCTCTATGCCGGCGAGGAAGCCTGCGCGACCGGCATCATGATGCACCTCAACGACATCGACCGGATCGCCTCGACCCATCGCGGGCACGGCCACTGCATCGCCAAGGGCGTCTCCGTCCACGAGATGATGGGCGAGATCTACGGCAAGGCGACCGGCTCCTGCCGCGGCAAGGGCGGCTCCATGCACATCGCCGATCTGTCGAAGGGCATGATGGGCGCGAACGGCATCCTCGGCGCCGGCGCACCGCTCATTTGCGGCGCCGGGCTCGCGGCCAAGTTCCGCGGCGACGGCGGCGTCGGCATCACCTTCTTCGGCGACGGCGCCTCCAACCAGGGCACTGTGCTCGAGAGCATGAACCTCGCGGCGATCTGGAACCTGCCGGTCATCTTCGTGGTCGAGAACAACGGCTATGCGGAATCGACCTCCGTGGACTACGCGACCGGCGTCGATTCCTACGTCGATCGCGCCTCCGGCTTCGGCCTGCCGGGCGTCACCGTCGACGGCACGGACTTCTTCGCCGTCTACGAGGCCGCGGGCGAGATCATCCGCCGTGCCCGGGACGGCGGCGGCCCGGCCTTGCTCGAATGCAAGATGATCCGCTTCTTCGGCCACTTCGAGGGCGACGCCCAGACCTACAAGGCCAAGGGCGAAAACGACTTCAACCGCGAGAACCGCGACTGCCTGAAGCTCTTCGCCGCCCGCGTCACCGGCGCCGGCGTGGTCAGCGACGCCGAGATCGCGCTCATCGACCGCGAAGTGGCCACCCTCATCGACGATGCCGTCGCCGGGGCCAAGGCCGCTCCGCTGCCCCAGGCCCGCGATCTGACGACCGACGTCTACGTCTCCTATTGAGCCGCCGGCCGACCGACGACGACAGACCCAACAAAATCAAAACGACAACGACAGCGGAGGACAATCATGGCCCGCAAGATCAGTTTCAAGCAGGCGATCAACGAGGCGCTCGACCTCGAGATGCGCCGCGACCCGACCGTCATCCTCATCGGTGAGGACATCGTCGGCGGTGCCGGAGCGCCCGGCGAGGTGGATGCCTGGGGCGGTGTGCTCGGCGTCACCAAGGGGCTCCACGCCAAGCACGGCAACCGTTTGCTCGACACGCCCCTCTCGGAGTCCGCCTATATCGGCGCAGCGGTCGGCGCCGCCGCCTGCGGCATGCGCCCGGTCGCGGAATTGATGTTCCTCGATTTCATGGGCGTCTGCTTCGACCAGATCCTCAACCAAGCCGCCAAGTTCAAATATATGTTCGGCGGCAAGGCGAAGACGCCGGTCGTCATCCGCGCCATGGTCGGCGCCGGCTTCCGCGCCGCCGCCCAGCATTCGCAGATGCTGACACCGCTCTTCACCCATATTCCGGGCCTCAAGGTGGTCTGTCCCTCGAACGCCTATGACGCCAAGGGCCTCCTCATCCAGGCGATCCGCGACGACGATCCGGTGATCTTCTGCGAACACAAAAACCTCTACGGCACCGAGGCCGACGTGCCGGAGGAATCCTACGCCATCCCGTTCGGCGAGGCGAACGTGGCGCGGGACGGCAAGGACGTGACGATCGTCAGCTACGGCCTGACGCTGAACCGAGCCCTCGCCGCCGCCGAAGACCTCGCCCGCAAGGACCGCATCGAAGCCGACGTGATCGATCTGCGCACCCTCTCCCCGATCGATTGGGACACGGTGATCGAGAGCGTCGAGGCGACCGGCCGGCTCGTCGTCGTCGACGAGGCCAACCCGCGCTGCTCGATCGCCAGCGACGTCGCGGCCTATGTCGCGCAGCACGCCTTCGGCGCCCTCAAGGCCGCGCCGCAGATGGTCACTGCGCCCCATACGCCGGTGCCGTTCTCGCCGGTGCTCGAAGACCTCTACATCCCCTCGGTCGACGCCATCAAAGCCGCCGTCGGCAAGACCACCGCCCGCGCGCTCGCGGCCTGAAGGAGACCCGAATGAACGCGCACATCAAACCGATCGTCATGCCCAAGTGGGGTCTGTCGATGTCGGAGGGCAAGGTCACCGGCTGGCTCAAGCCAGCCGGTGCGGCAATCGCGATCGGCGACGAGATCGTCGAAGTCGAGACCGACAAGATCGCCGGCGTGGTCGAAGCCGGCGACGCCGGAACGCTGCGCCGGATTCTCGGCACGCCCGGCACGGTTTATCCGGTGAAGGCCCTGATCGGCGTGATCGCCGACGAGACCGTCCCGGACACCGAGATCGACGCCTTCGTCGCCGGCTACGCCACCCCGGAGGAGGACGGCGAAGCGGACGAGGAGGCCGCGCCGCGTACAGAGTTCATCGAAACCAAGGCGGGACGGCTGCGCTTTGCCAAGCGCGGCAACGGCGAGCGCACCATCGTGCTCGTCCACGGCTTCGGCGGCGATCTCGACAATTGGCTGTTCAACATCGACGCGCTCGCCGCCCACGGCACCGTCTACGCGCTCGATCTGCCCGGTCACGGCCAATCGGAGAAGCGGATCGCCGAGCCCGGTCTCGCCTTCCTGTCCGACGCGCTCATCGGTTTCCTCGATGCCGTCGGCGTCGCCAAGGCCGACCTCGTCGGCCATTCGATGGGCGGCGCGATCGCCATCCGCACCGCGCTCGACCATCCCGAGCGCGTCGGCTCGCTCACACTGATCGCCTCGGCCGGCCTCGGGCCCGAGATCGACGGGGACTATATCGGCGGCTTCGTGTCGGGGAGTTCGCGGCGCGATCTCAAACCCGTGCTGGAGCGGCTGTTCCACGATCCGGCGACCGTCACCCGTCAACTCGTCGACGACATGCTGAAATATAAGCGGATCGACGGGGTCGAGGAGGCGCTCAAAGGTCTCGCCGACGCGCTCTTTCCGGACGGCCGGCAGGCCGCCGTCCTCGCCCGGGATCTCGCGGCGACCCGAGTGCCCGTGCTCGCGATCTGGGGCGAGGGCGATCAGATCGTCCCGGCCGCCCACGCCAGCGCCCTCAACGGCCGCGCCCGCGCGGAGATCCTGCCCGCCGCGGGGCACATGGTCCAGATGGAAAAGGCCAACCGGGTCAACGAGCTGATCGCCGCCCATCTCGCCGGCTGACGCGCGTCTTCAGTCTTAGAATCCCACCATGACGACCGGTGCGCCCTCGGGGCCACCGGCGAAGGAGACCTCATGCCCGATCTGCGCAACAAGACCATCGTCATCACCGGCGCGGCCGGCGGCATCGGCGCGGCCATCGCCCGTGCCCTCGGCGCCGACGGCGCCCATATCGTCGCCGCGGACATCTCGCTCGACGCCGCGAGCAAGGTCGCCGACGAGATCAAGGCCGCCGGAGGCTCGGCCGCCGCGGTCGCGGTCGACGTCCGCGACCGCGCCTCGATCCGGGCGATGCTGGAGCACGCCGTCGCCACCTTCGGCCGCCTCGACGTGCTGTTCAACAATGCCGGCATCGCCCAGACCCGCCCGTTCCTGGAGATCACGGAGGAAGACTGGCACCGCGTCACCGACGTCAACGCCCTCGGCGTGCTGATCGGGATGCAGGAGGCGATCAAGATCTTCCGCCGCCAGGGCGGCGGCGGCAAGCTCATCAACACCGCCTCGATCGCCGGCAAGCAGGGCTACGAGCCGCTCGCCCATTATTGCGCGAGCAAGTTCGCCGTGGTGGCGATGACCCAGGCGGCGGCACGGGCCTTCGGCAAGGAGGGCATCACCGCGAACGCCTTCTGCCCGGGCGTGGTGGCGACCGGCATGTGGAAGACGATCGACCAGGGCTTCCGCGATAGCGGGCTGACGAACCGCGAGAACGAGGCGTTCGACACCTTCGCCGCCGGCGCGGTGCTCGGCCGCCCGTCGCGGCCCGACGACCTCGTCGGCGTCGCCCGCTTCCTCGCCTCGGCCGATTCCGACTTCATGACCGGCCAGTCGCTGCTCGTCGACGGCGGCATGGTCTTCGTCTGACCCCGCGAGGCGGGGACAGATGTTCCCCGCCGCTCCCCTCCCCGTCTCCCTCACCTGTTCCAGTCCGAGGAGTTCTCCCCATGAAGGCGGCCCGTTTCCACGGCAAACGCGATGTCCGCGTCGAGGATATCGCCGCACCGGATCCGACCCGGCTCGGCCCCCGCGATGTGCTCGTGAAGAACCGCTTCTGCGGCATCTGCGGCACCGACCTCCACGAATATGCCGCGGGCCCGATCTTCATCCCGACCACGCCGCACCCCTATACCGGCGCGCACCTGCCCCAGATCCTCGGCCACGAATATGGCGGGACGGTCGTGGCGGTCGGCGGCGAGGTCCGCGACGTCGCGCCCGGCGACAAGGTCTCGATCCAGCCGCTGGTGTCGCCGCGTGACGATCATTTCGGCCGCCGCGGCCTCTATCAGCTGAGCGACAAGCTCGGCATCATCGGGCTGATGTGGCCCTGGGGCGGCATGGCCGAATATTCGATCGTCAACGATTACAACGTCTTCAGGATGCCGGAGACGGTCAGCGACGAGCAGGCCGCCCTGATCGAGCCGACCGCGGTCGTGGTCTATGCGGCCGAGCGCGGCGGCGTGCGGCCCGGCTCCTCGGTGCTGGTGACGGGCGCCGGCCCGATCGGCCAATTGCAGATCCTGGCGGCGCGCGCCGCCGGCGCGAGCACGATCTTCCTCTCCGACACCAACGACAACCGTCTGGCGCTCGCCCGCAAGGTGCTGCCGGACGTCATTCCGCTCAATCCGAAGCGGGACAATGTCGTCGAGGCGATCCGCGACCAGACCGAAGGCCACGCCGGCGCCGATGTCGCCCTCGAATGCGTCGGAGCCGAAGCGGCGCTTGCGACCTGCATCGACGCCGTGCGGCGGCAGGGCGTCGTGGTCCAGGTGGGGCTCCACGTCGGCAAGCCGGCGCTCGACGCCTTCGCCGTGACCTTCAAGGACATCGATGTGCGCGGCTCGTGGTGCTATTCGACCCAGATGTGGCCCCGCGTCGCCTCGATGATCGGCGGTGGCATCCTGCCCGCCGAGAAGGTCGTGACGCGCCGCATCAAGCTCGCCGATGTCGTTTCAGAAGGTTTCGAGCGGCTCCTCAGTCCGGCCGGCGAAGACCTGAAGATCCTCATCGACCTCGCCTGACCGGCACAGCAAGGACGAGGCCCGGCGCGCCCAGCCGGGCCTTCGAGACCGGCGTCAGAGGAACGTCTCCGGAATCGGCGACCACCGGCCGTGGTCGTCGGGGGCGAATTGCGGGATGTGGGCGAGGCTCACGAGCTTCGTCTGGTCCTCGCCGAGCACCACCTGCCAATCGCGGGCCTCGGTGAGGATGACGCCCGAGCCGACGACGTCGGCACCGGCCGCCCGCACGAGATCGAGCGCGCCCTTGAGGCTCGAGCCGGACGCGACGACGTCGTCGACCACCACGACGCGCTTGCCGGCGAGGAGCGGCACGGCGCGGCGGTCGAGCAGGAGACGCTGCTCGCCTTTCGACGTGATGGACGAAATCGTCTGAACCAGGGCATCGCCGAGGTGGATCTTCGGCGATTTCTGCAGGATCACATAGTGATCGAGCCCAAGCGCCCGCGTGACCTCGATCGCCACCGGGATGCCGAGGGTCGCGGTGCCCACAACGATGTCGGGTTTCAGCGGTGCAAGCTTCTCGGCAAGCTTGCGCCCGACATGCTCACCGAAGCGGACGCCGAGATCGATCACCATCATCAGCGAGATGGCGAAATCGGGTTTGATCGCGACGATCGGCAGGTCCACCGGGAAGCCTGCGACGTCGACGTGCCACGAGGCACCGGTGAAGATGTCGTGCGGTGCAGGGGCGGCAGTCGTCATCGAGAACTCTCCTTTGCGGTGCGATCAATCCGGCGGATCGACCTACAATGTCTGGTGCTTCATTCAGAGCCTCGAGCAAAATGTTCGTGCCCAAGGCCTCTCGTGCGTCCTGCTTCGGCGTCTCCACCGCCGGCGGGACGAAAGCGGCTCGCTACGAGCCCGGCCGGCGCATCCGTGGCTCGACCATCAAGCCGACCTCCCGCCACGTGGTCCGTTTGCGCCCCGTATCGAACCCGTAGATCGCCAAGGCGATCGAGATCGCGTGCGCCATCCGCACGGCCTGCACGAGGAGCGGCACGCCCCGCGCCAGCGCGAAACGCAACTTGGTGACGAACCCGACGTCGTCGACCTCCATGCCCCGGGCGCGCTGCGCGTCGGCGATCCGCTCGAAATCGTCGCGCAGCATCGGGATGATGCCGAACGTCAAGGCGAGCACCAGCGTCGCGACAGGAGGGAGCCGCGCCGCACTTGCCGCCGCCAGGATGGAACCGGGCGAACTCGTTTCCATGACGAAGAAGAAGGCTGCCGTGGTGGTCACCAACCGAGCCGCCATGGCAACCGCAACCGGTACCGCCGCAAAGAACGAATGTCCCTGCAGCACGAGGTTGACGAGCCAGCTCGCCACGACGAGGCAGACGAGCAAACCGGCGCCCTTGAGATATCCCGCCAGGTTCGGCACCCGGATGAGCGCCATGACGCCGAGGACGGCGACCGCCAGAGGGACGCCATAGCGCCAATCCGGGGCGATCCAGGCAAACACCATCACGAGTGTCGCCAAAGCGAGCTTCAGGAAGAAGTTGATTTCGCTGATCCGGGTCATCACGCCCCTTCCCGCTCGGCTGCGCCGAGGCCCGGCCCGCCATCCGCGTACGATCCTTCGACCGCCGGGGCCGGCCAGCCGAGCGCGCGGAAGGCCGGGCTCGACCACCCCGCCTCGACGGCCCCGTCGAACGCGATCCGGCCCTCCGCGAGCACGAGGATGCGCGAGGCGACGTCGTCGACGAGATCGAGATCGTGGGAGATCAGCATGACGCCGCGGCCGGCGCGCGCCATGGTTTCGAGGAACAGGTCGAGCATTCGCCGCCCTTCGAGATCGCGCGCGAGCAAGGGCTCGTCGAGGATCGCGACGTCGGCGCCCGCCGCGTCGGCGCAGGCGAGCCCAAGCAGCGCCTGCTGGCGCGCGGACAGCGCAAATGGGTTCGTCTCCGCCAGGGGGCCGAGACCATATTTCTCCAGCATCGCCAGCGCACGGGCGAGGATGTCCGGGTCGCGGCTCGCAGCGGTCGAGGCAGTCAGGGCGAACACGACCTCCTCCCGCGCGCTCATGTTGAAGAGGACGCGGCGCATGTTCTGCGGCAGATAGGCGACCTTGCGCGCCCGACGCGCCGCGGTCCAATCGCCGGCGGCCTGTCCGTCGATGGCGATCGTGCCTGCGGAAATCGGCGACAGCCCCAGGATCGACTGAAACAGGGTGGTTTTGCCTGCCCCGTTACGCCCGATCAGAGCGACGACCTCGCCGGCGCGGACCTCAAAGCCCACATCGTCGAGCACCGGGCGCCCATCGGCCCGCTTCAGCCGGGTGCGCAACCCGGAGACTGCGAGCAACGACCGACCGATTGTGGCCGCGAAGCGCTTGCGCAGACCACGACGTGGCGGGACGATACCAGCCTCCAGCCAACAGATATCGTCGGCCAGGGCGGCGCTGGTCGGCTCGGCGGGCGTGAGCCGCCCCGCCCGCAGCAGGGCGACCCGATCGATCACGGCGCTGAGCGACACGGCATCTTGCTCGGCGACGAGCATGGCGCCGATCTCGCGACCGCGCCGCCCGAGCGCACCGGCGAGGCGGCTGCGGGCGGACGGATCGAGCCCGGTCGTGGGCTCGTCGAGCACGAGAAGCGAAGGATGGGGAGCGAGCGCAGCGGCAATCGCCACCATGCGCCGCTCGCCGCCCGAGAGCGTGAGCACCCGGCGGCCGGCCAATGGCCAGAGTTCCATCTCATCGAGAAGGCTGGTCAGCCGCGCGCGGATCTCCGCCTTCGCAACGCCGCGGTTCTCCAGCGGAAAGGCGATGAGATCCTCGACCTCAAGGTCCCAGAGCTGGTCTTCGACATTCTGGGCGACGATGCCGATCCTGGTGAACAGCGCATCCTTGCTCAAAGTCGCGATCGGCACGCCATCGAGCGACACCGTGCCGGCGAAATGGGGAACGGCGATCAGACGCGGGATGAGCCCGCACGCCGCCTGCATCAAGGTCGTCTTGCCGCTAGACGCGGCGCCGCACAGAAGCAGGCGCTCACCCGCCTCGACCTCGAAGTAAATGTCGGAGACCACCGGATTCGGGCCGCCGAATCCGATGGTCACGTCCTCTAGCCTCAGCACGGGGTCCGCCGGTCCTCAGAAGCGTTCGAAGCCGGCAGGATGCGCGCTCTTCAAAATCTTCAGCGCGGGAATGACGAGGAGCGGCGTGCCGACGATCATCGGAACGATATCCGACAGGCCGAGATAAAGCACCGCCCACCAATAGGGAAAGATGCCGAGGAAGGCGAGGCTCGCCGACACGCACGCCACCATCACCAGGCCAACGACGAGGCAGATCGCTGCAATCTTGATCAGCGCGGTCCGGTCGAGAGGGGATTTGGTGGGATTGACGAGCAGGCCCGGCACGAGCCCGGTCAGGCCGACCATGATGCCGTCCACGATGAGGGAGTGGGCCGGGATGAAGGTTCCGGCGAGCAGCGACCACACGATCGTGCCGAGATAGCCGCAGATGAAGCCGCTGCGCCAGCCGAGCAGAATGCCGATCAGCGGCGGCAGAAAGGCGAAGATGCGCCACTGGATGACGCCGGGGACGAGCTGGATCGGGTTCGCATAAGCCCACAGAACGCCCGTGGCGGCTCCGGCCACGATGGAGAGAACGATCGGGAAGAGCGAATTGCCTTCGCTGCGCGAAAGACTGGCCGGCGGCATGGAAGCATCCCCTTTGGTGTTTGATGGCAGTCCATACGCAAAAGTCGTGCCGCTTTAGGATCACGAAGCGCTCGCCCGATCGCACGATCGGCCGCGGCCCAAGTGGAACGCGACCATTTCTCGCGAATAAGTAGCGACGCGCTATTTCCGCGAGCGTATCCCGCCCTGGCGACAGCGAAATTACCGCCGTCGGTCTTCCGCGCCGAACCGCTGACCTCGCGACGTCGTGGTCGCGTCCCACGCAGCGGGCGCGGTGCATTTGCTACCTGCGCGCGATTGACTCGTTCAATAAATCTACATACGGTCTGCATGTACAAAAAAACGATATCCGTTCTAGAGGTTCTTCCCCCGTGGAGCAGGACGAGCGCCGCAAGCCCTACTCGATCGGCCACGTGACCAAGGTCACGGGGGTGAACGCCTCGACGCTTCGCTCGTGGGAGCAGCAGGGACTCATCGACCCGTCCAAGGCGGAAAGCGGACGACGGACCTTCGGCGACGACGACATCCGCAAGATCCAGGAGATAGACCGCCTGCGCCGGATGTACGGCTACAGCCTCGCCGGCATCAAACGGGCCCTCGCGGAACAGAACACTACGGCCGCCGCCGAAGGCGCGGACGCCGCGCTTCCCAATGCGGACGAGCCGCGGATGGAGCAGATCGGCGCTCGGGTCCGGTCGCTGCGGCTCGCCGCCGGACTCAGCCTGCGTCAGGTCGCCGAAAAGACGGGCCTCGCCGCCTCGCATCTCAGCATGTTCGAGCGGGGCGTCGCCTTTCCCTCCCCGTCTCGCCTGAACGCGATCGCGCAGCTCTTCAATCAGACCCTCGCCGATCTCCTCGGCGGCACCAGCACCTCCGGTCAGGCCATCATCCGCAAGGGCCGCGGCCGCATCGTCGGATCGTTCGGGCCGGGCGTCACCGTCGAACAGCTCACGGTGAGCGAGGAGCTGATGGACTGCGAGGTATGGACGCTCGCGCAGGGCGCCGAGAGCGAAGGCTTCTATGCCCACGAAGGCCAGGAGCTCATCTACGTCCTCGAAGGGGCGTTCGAGCTCGCCCTCGACGGTGGTGACGTCGAGGTGCTGGGGGCCGGCGACAGCGCCTACTTCAACAGCACGCGGCAGCATCGCTGGCGCAACGCGGCCGCCGGGCCGACGACCCTGTTGTGGATCAACACCGACGTAAAGCGCCTCGCCTCCCTCGAAGGGGCCGGATTTGCACGCGCCTTGAAGCTCGGCGGCCCCGTCGGCAGCGGTCTCGGCGAGGCCGCCTTCGCCCTCGAACTGCCCGAGGGCAGCCGCACCTATCGCGTGGTCGACCTCCACACCGCCGGACACCCGACCCGGGTGATGCTCGAACCGCTCGACGGCCTCGACGGGGAGAGCGTGGCGGAGAAGCGCGAGAGCTTCCGCGCGAAGCACGATCACCTGCGCACACTGCTGCTCCATGAACCGCGCGGCCACGCCGCCACCTTCGGCCTCATCCCCGTGACGTCCGCGCGGGCCGATTTCGGCGCGATCTTCGTATCATCCTATAAATATCTCGATATGTGCGCCCATGGCACGATCGGCTACGCGCGCGCCCTCGATGCGCTCGGCCGGCTCGGCGGACGCTCGTCGTTCAGCCTCGAGGTGCCGGCCGGCATCGTCGACGTTCACCTCGGCCGCCATGGCTCGGCGCGCAATGTCAGTATCGACAACGTCGCCTCCTATGTCGCGATCGCGGAGCTGCCGCTCGACGAGATCCGACCCGGATATAAGGCTGCGATCGCCTATGGCGGCGGCTGGTACGCGAACGTCGATGCCGGCGCGCTCGGGATCCCGATCCAGGACGACGACGTGGCCGAACTCATGGAGCTGGGGGCCCGCATCAAGGCGCAGATCAACGCGGCTTTGAAGGCGCGCGGCGGACCGGTCGCGGAGATCGACAGCACGCTGTTCTACGAGGAGCGCGACGGGCGCAGCCGCCAGCTCGTCGTGCTTGAACGCAACAAATACGACCGTTCGCCGTGCGGCACCGGCATGAGCGCCCGCATGGCCGAACTCGCCCTGAAAGGACGCCTCAAGCCGGGCCAGCTCCACGTCGTGGAGAACGTCCTCGGCGTGCCGTTCCTCGGCGAGGTCCTGAAGGAGACGACGGTCGCCGGACAGCCGGCGATCCTGCCGCAAATCACCGGCAGCGCGAGCCTGAGCGCGTTCTCGACCTTGATCGTCGAAGCCGACGATCCGCTGCCGAACGGCTTTCTCTGCCGCTGACGCCCGGTCCGACGGACCCGGCGCCTCGGCCCATTCTTCCAAGCGCATAAGCGCAAACAGAGGGGACTACCGCGATGAGTGCATTCTCGAAGGCGCTGCGGACGCTGTCCGCGATGGCGATCGCCCTGGCGATCGGGGTCGCCGCTTCGTTCACCCCGGCCCATGCCGATCCGAACGCCACGCTCGACCGCATCAAGTCGAGCGGCGTTCTGAAAGTTCCGGTGATGGTCGGCGAGGAGCCGGGCTACGTGAAGGATCCCGCCACCGGCAACTGGAGCGGGTTCTACATGGATTGGGCGAACGACATCGCCGGCTTTCTCGGCGTGAAGGTTCAGCCGGTCGAGACGACCTGGGGCAACCTCGCCGCCGACTTCCAGGCCAACAAGATCGATATCGCCTTCGGCCTCAACCCGAATCCGAAGCGTGGCCTCGTCGTCGACTATCTGAGCGTCCCGCTCTTCACCGACGCCTGGGCGATCGTGACCAAGAAGGGCTACGAGAAGAAGACCTGGGCCGAACTCAACGATCCGTCGGTCCGCATCGTCGTCCAGAAGGGCGGCACCATGCAGGTCGTCGCCGAGGCGATGACGCCGAAGGCCCAGATCATCCCGGTCGAGGACCGTCCGCTCGGCGTGATGGAACTCCAGGCGAACCGCGCCGACGTCATGATCCTGGCGATCTTCGACGCCGTCCAGGTCAGCAAGCAGATCGACGGCCAGATCATCCTGCCGAAGCCGATGCTCATCAATCCGGCCACCATCGGCGTGAAGCGCGAGGACGGCAACGAGGGCTACGAGAACTGGCTGACCAACTGGATCAACTACCAGCGCTCGCTCGGCCTCGCCCAGGGCAAGCTGCACCAGACCTTCGAGAAGGCCGGCATCGACCTCTCGATGCTGCCGCCCGAGTTCAGCTTCTGATCGCGCCGGACCTTTCCTAGCGCTCCGGCCCGCCTTCGGGCGGGCCGGCCTCTCCGCCCGCACTGCCGAGCCATCCGGCTGACGCTGTGCGGCCCGCGCGGCGCCCGCCCCGCCGCCCTCGATCCCTCTCGGAACGCGCCATGTTCGACTGGAGCATCCTCGTCGCCAATCAGAACCTGCTTTGGGCGGGTCTCCTGACGACGCTGAAATACACAATCGTGACGTCGATCGTCGGTCTTGCGATCGGGCTCGTCGTCGCCCTCGCCCAGTTGAGCCGTCTGCGCGTGCTGCGCTACGCCGGCCGGATCTTCGTCGAATTCTTCCGCAACATCCCGCTGCTGGTGTGGCTCCTGTGGAGCTACTACGCGCTGCCGATCTTCGCCGGCATCGACATTTCCAAGCAGGCCGCAGGCACCACGGCGCTCAGCCTCTACGTCGCGTCCTATTATGCCGAGATCCTGCGGGCCGGCATCCTTTCGATCGACCGCGGCCAGAGCGACGCGGCGCGTGCGCTCGGAATGTCCGGCGCCCAGGCGATGCGGCGCATCATTCTGCCTCAGGCCCTGCGCCGGATGATCCCGCCGCTCTCCGGTCAGACCATCATCCAGATGAAGAACACCACCCTTCTCTCGGTGATCACCATTCCCGATCTCCTCTATCAGGCGAGCTACATCTCGTCGTTCACCTATCGCCCGATGGAGGTCTACACCGCGATCGGCTGCATCTTCCTCTTGATCCTCATTCCGCTGAACTACGTGGCCCGCCGTCTCGAAGCGAAGGAGATGCACTGATGCGCACGGATCCTTCCGCCGGCGAACCGCTTCTCGAAGTCAAAGGCCTGCGCAAGCGCTTCGGCAGCCTCGAAATCCTGAAAGGCATCGATCTGACCGTCCGCCGCGGCGAGGTCGTCGCGCTGGTCGGCTCGTCGGGCTCGGGCAAGACGACGCTGCTGCGCTGCCTGAACCTCCTCGAGGTCCCCTCCTCGGGCAAGATCGCCCTCCAGGGCAAGACGATGTTCCATGCCGAGGACGGGCGCGATCTCGCCCGCCTGCGTGCCGCCGAGATCAACCGGATGCGCGCCCGGGTCGGCATGGTCTTCCAGCATTTCAATCTCTTCCCGCACATGTCGGTGCTCGCCAACACCATGGAGGGGCCGCGCACCGTGCTGAAGGAGGCGCCGGCGACCAATCGCGCGCGCGCCCTCGATCTCCTCGGCAAGGTCGGCATGGCGGACTTCGCCGATCGCATGACGGACCGCCTGTCGGGTGGCCAGAAACAACGTGTCTCGATCGCCCGCGCCCTCAACATGCAGCCGGTGCTGATGCTGTTCGACGAGCCGACCTCCGCGCTCGATCCGGAACTCGTCGGCGAGGTGCTCAAGACCATGATCGCGCTCGCCCGGGAGGGCATGACGATGGTGGTCGTCACCCATGAGCTGGGCTTCGCCCTGGAGGTGGCCGACCGCGTCGTCTTCCTCGAGTCCGGCACCGTGGCGGCCGACGGCCCGCCCGCCGACGTGCTGATCCGCGCGCCCAACGAACGCATCCGCGCCTTCGTCAACCGCTTCCACGAAACCGCAGAGCTGATGAAGCCCCTGATGGGCTGACCACCGCCAACCTGAGAGACCAAGATGGCTACACCCCGCTGGCAGGGCATTCACAGTGTCCTCGTCACTCCCTTCGACGCGTCCGGAGCGATCGATTTCGGCGCCTACGAAGCCCTGATCGAACGCAACATCGCGAACGGCGCCGACGGCCTCATCGTCTGCGGCTCGACCGGCGAGTTCTACACGATGACGGTCGAGGAGCGCGTCGCGCTGTTCGAGGCGACGGTGAAGGCCGCGGCCGGTCGCGTGCCCGTGCTCGCCGGCGTCTCCGATCTGCGCACCGACATCGTGACCGCCCTCTGCCGCAAAGCGGAAGACGCCGGCTGCGACGGCATTCTGGCGCTTCCTCCCATCTATGCCGTTCCCGACGAGCGGGAGGTCGACCACTTCTACGGTCAGGTCGCGGGTGCGTCGGGTCTGCCCGTCATGCTCTACAACAGCCCGCGACGGATCGGCCTGAACCTGACGCCGGACCAGGTGGAGCGGCTCGCCGCGCTGCCGACCGTCGCCTCGATCAAGGATTCCTCCGGCGACATCGTCCAGGTCACGGAACTCTGCCGCCGCGTCGGCGGACGCCTCTCGGTCTTCGTCGGCTACGAGACGATGATCCGCGCCGCCCTCCCCGTCGGCGTCGTGGGCGTGGTGGCGATGGCGCACCAGCTCTCGGGACGTCTCGTTCGGTCCTATTTCGACGCCTGCGCGGCAGCCGACTACGCCACAGCCGACCGCCTGGAGCCGGCGCTCTTCGCGATCTACCGCTGCTTCCGCACCGGCTCCTACTATGCCGGCATCAAGGCGACCATGAACGCGCTCGGCCAGCCCGTCGGGTCGCCGCGCGAGCCGCTGCTTCCTTTCACCGACGCCCAACAAGCTAAAGTCGCCGCCATCCTCGCCGACGCGAAGGTGGCCGACCTCATCGCCTCTCTCCGCTAAGGCTTGTCATGCGCTCCACCCGTATCATCCAGGGCATCGATTCCCACACCGCCGGCTGCCCGCTGCGCCTCATCACCTCGGGCTTCGGCCCGATCCGCGGCAAGACCATGGTCGAGAAGCGCGCGGATCTAATGACCCGCGACGAGCTGCGTCAGCTCGTGCTGTTCGAACCGCGCGGCTCGTTCAACATGCCGGCGGCGGTGCTCACCGAGGCGTGCTCGCCCGACGCCGACATCGGCATGATCATTCTCGAGCCCGACACCTATCCGCCGATGTGCGGCCACTGCGCGATGGCGGTGGCGACCATCGCCGTCGAGGCCGGCTACGTGAAGGCCGTCGAGGGCGAGACGCTGGTCCGGCTCGACACCCCGGCCGGTGTGGTGCCTGCGCGCGTTACGGTGGAGAACGGACGCGCCGTCTCGGTGACGCTCGAGATGCCGTCGTCGTTCCTCTATCGCCGCGACGTCGTGCTCGACACCCCGTCGTTCGGCAAGGTGCGCGGCGACATCGCCTTCGGCGGCGATTTCTACCTGCTCGTCGAAGCGGCCGATCTCGGGCTCTCCCTCGTTCCGGAGCAGGCTTGGCAGCTCGTGAGCGCGGCGGCCGAGTTGCGGACCGCGCTGGCGAGCGTCTCCGTCCAGCATCCGACGCTGCCGCACGTCAACGAGATCTACCAGATCGAGCTCATCGGTCCGGGGGACGGCGTGCGCACCGATGCGCGCAACGTCGTGGTCTGCCCGCCGACCGTGATCGACCGCTCGCCCTGCGGCACCGGCACCGCCTCACGGATGGCGCTCCTGCACGGCCGGGGCGACATGAAGGCCGGCGACAGCCTGCGCCACGGCGGCATTCTCGACACGGTGTTCACCGGGCGCATCACCGGCGAGACGCAGGTCGGCGACCTGCCGGCCATCACCTGCACGGTGACCGGCAGCGCCTACCTCACCGGCACCTTCAACTTCTTCCTCGATCCCAACGATCCGTTCCAGGCGGGCTTCCGTCTGACCGGCGTTTGACCCGGCCGCCGGCATCGCCAGGAGGCGCATGATGACAGACCCCGTGATCAGCTTCGATCCGAATACGCTCTCGCCACGAGCGGACCATTTCATCAAGGGCCGACGGCGCGAGGGCGGAGAGGGCGCGGTGCCGGTGCACCGGCCCTCCGACGGGGTCGAAATCGGCCGCCTTCACGATGCCGGCGAGACCATAGTCGACGAAGCCGTGGGCGCGGCACGCGATGCGTTCCGCACCTCCGGCTGGGCGAGCGCGCACCCGCTCGATCGCGCGGCGGTGCTGCACCGCTGGGCGGCCCTCGTCGAGGCCCGGACCGAGGAGATCGCCCGCCTCGAATCCGCGACGTCGACGCGACCCATCGCCGACACGCTCGGCCGCGATGTCGGCCGGGCTGCGGGGGCGATCCGTTTCTTCGCCGAATCCGTCGACAAGATCGAAGGGTCGGTGATCGCCACCGCGGCGGCGGCGAACTGCATGGTGGTGCCGGAGCCCTACGGCGTCGTCGCCTCCATCACCGCCTGGAACTTCCCGCTCATCAACGCGGTGTGGAAGTCGGCGCCCGCGCTCGCCGCCGGCAACGCGGTGGTGCTGAAGCCGTCCGAGCTGACGCCCTACACCGCGATCCGGATCGCCGAGCTCGCCGTCGAAGCCGGCCTGCCCGCTGGCCTCTTCAACGTCGTCCAAGGTCTCGGCGCGACGACCGGATCGGCCCTGGTGCGCCACCCGGACGTCCGCAAGATCAGCTTCACCGGCTCCACGGGAACTGGCGCTCGCATCATGGCCGACGCTGCGGCCACGGGCACCAAGCCGCTGACGCTCGAGCTCGGCGGCAAGTCCCCCCAGCTCGTCTTGAAGGATGTGCGCGATCTCTCGCCCGTCGCCCTCAACGTCGCCAACGGCTTCCTCGCCAACGCGGGACAGGTCTGCACCGCGGGGTCGCGGCTGATCGTTCACCGCTCGATGGCGGACGAACTCGTCTCCCGCGTCCAGGCCCTCGCCGCGGCGCGAACCGCCGGGCCGACGTGGCAGGTGGAAACGACGCTCTCGCCGCTCGTCAGCGAGCGTCAGGCGGAACGGATCGAGCGGATGATCGCGGCGACCGTCGCCGACGGCGCCAGCATCGTGAGCGGCGGCACGCGCGTGTCGGGCCGCAATGCCGGGGCCTATTTCGAGCCCACCATCCTCGCGAACGTCGCCGAGACCTCCGTCGGCTTCCGCGAGGAGTTCTTCGGCCCCGTCCTCTCCGTCTACACCTACGAGGACGAGGATGAGGCGATCGCGATGGCCAATCATCCTCTCTACGCCCTCGCCGCCAGCCTCTACACCGACGATGCCCGCAAGGCGCTTGCAATCCCGAAGCGGCTCGAGGCCGGTACGGTCTGGGTCAACGCCCACGGCCGCCAACCCGGCTACGCCCACCCGCAGGGCGGCTTCAACCATTCCGGCTTCGGCCGCGAGATGGGCCGCGCCGGCCTCGAAGGCTTCCTGCGCCACAAGACCGTCTGGCTCTCCCACGGATAGATCATGTCTGCTGACCAATTCGATTATGTCATCGTCGGCGGCGGCGCGGCCGGCGCCGTGCTGGCGAGCCGGCTCTCGGAGAACTCCCGCTTTTCGGTCGCGCTCGTCGAGGCGGGACCGGATACGCCGCCCGGCCGCGAGCCGGCCGATATTCTCGATTCCTATCCGATCGTCGCCTATTTCAACCGCGCCTATCACTGGCAGAACATCCAGGTTCACCTGAACGATCCGAAAGGACGTTCGGCCGCCCCTCGCCGTTACGAGCAGGCGAAAGTGATGGGCGGAGGCACCTCGATCAACGGCATGTTCGCCTTCCGCGGCCTGCCGTGGGATTTCGAGGATTGGAAGGCGAACGGGGCCGACGGATGGGGCTGGGACGACGTCCTTCCCTTCTACCGCAAGCTCGAGCGCGATCTCGATTACGGCGCCGAGCCGGTGCACGGCGACAGCGGTCCGCTGCCGATCCGGCGGATTCCGCGCGCTTCGTGGCCGCCGTTCACCGAAGCGGTGGCGCGCGCCCTCGAGGGGCAGGGCTTTAGCGACATCCGCGACCACAACGGGGCGACCGGCGATGGCTTCTTCCCGATGTCGATCAACAATGTCGAGGGCGAGCGCGTCTCGACGGCCCGGGCCTACCTCACCCGCGAGGTACGGGCGCGGAAGAACCTGAGCATTCTGCCCGAGACCGAGGTCCGCGCGATCCGCTTCGACGGTCTGAAGGCGACCGGCGTCGTTGTCCGCACCGCCGCGGGCGAACGGACGATCGGCGCAGGCGAGGTGATCGTGAGCGCCGGCGCGATGCAGACGCCGGGCATACTGATGCGGGCCGGTATAGGCCCCGCGGACCACCTCAAGCAGTTCGGCATCGCCGTGAAGGCGGACCGGCCCGGCGTCGGCGCGAACCTCCAGGACCATCCGATGGTCGCGCTCGCCGCCTATCTGCAACCCGGCAAGCGCCTGCCGCCCACCCTGCGGCGCCATATCCAGATGGGGTTCCGCTACTCGTCCGGCGTCGAAGGCTGCACCCCGGGCGACATGTTCATCCTGCCCTCGAGCCGCGCCGCCTGGCATCCGCTGGGCCGGATGCTCGGCTCCGTCCTCGTCTGCGTGAACCGGCCCTACTCGACCGGCGAGGTCCGTCTCACCGGTGCCAGCCCGGACGACGCTCCCTTCATCAACTTCAGGCAGCTCTCCGATGAGCGCGACCTCATCCGCCTGGAAGAGGGCATGCATCGGCTCCAGACGATCATCGACGCGCCCTCCTTGCGCGGCGTGATCGGCGAGGTCTTTCCAGCCACGTTCTCCGAGCGCGTGCGCAAGCTCGGGGCGGTGAACCGAAAGAACTACTACCTGACCATGCTGGCGGCGGGCGTCATGAGCCTGGGGCCCCTCGCCCGCCGCACCATGATCGACAAGGTGATCAGCCCCGACGCCGACGTGGCGCGGCTGATGCGCGAACCCGCGGCTCTGCGGAGCTGGGTCGTCGAGAACACCTGCGGCAGTTGGCACGCGAGCGGCACCTGCCGGCTCGGTCGCGCCGACCAGACGCACGCCGTCGTCGATCGAAACGCCAAGGTGATCGGCGTCGAACGGCTTCGGGTCGTCGATGCGTCGATCATGCCGAGCGTGATCAGCGGCAACACCATGCTCACCACGATCATGGCCGGTGAAAAGATCGCCGACGCCATCAAGTCCGGCTCGTGAGACGGAGGCGGCGATGCGCACACAACGCTTCATCGCGACCGTCGACAGCCACACGGCGGGCCATCCGACCCGCGTCGTCACCGGCGGCCTCGCGCCCCTCGTCGGCGAGAGCGTGGCGGCGCGGAGAGACGATTTCCGCGCACGCTTCGACGATCTCCGGACCTTCCTGCTGCACGAACCGCGTGGACATGCAGCGATGGTCGGCGTCGTCTTGACCGAGAGCCGGATCGCCGATTTCGGAGCGATCTTTCTCGGGTCCTACGGCTATCTCGACATGTGCGGGCACGCGACCATCGGCCTTGCCCGGACTCTGGACTTCCTCGGTCTGCTGAAGCCCACGGAGGGCATCGCATCCTTCACCCTCGAGGTGCCGGCCGGCGTCGTCACCGTGCGGCTCACCTATGAGGATGGCGACGTCGCGGCCATCGGCTTCGACAACGTGCCGGCTCGCGTCGCCGCCGTCGACGGCCGGATTGCCGCCGGCGACTTGGTCGTGCCCGTCGATATCGCCTATGGCGGCAACTGGTACGGCCTGATCGCCGCACAGGATGCCGGGATCGACCTCACCCCGGCCGGCGTCGGCCACGCGATGCAGGTCGGAAGCGCGCTGAAGGGGGCGCTCAACGCAGACATCGAGGCCGGCCGCTACGGTTCGGATATCGAACCGGTGGACAGCATTCTCTTTCACGATACGCGCGAGGAGCACGGCAAACTCGTCAGCCGTCATCTCGTCGTGCTCGCCTCGAACAAGTTCGACCGTTCCCCGTGCGGGACGGGCACCTCCGCGCGGCTCGCCCAGCTCGTCCACCGCGGAACGATCGCACCCGGCCAAAGAATCTCCTCGGAAAGCGTGCTCGGAACGCGCTTCGAGGCGAGCGCGGAGCGTCTTCCCGGTGGCGGACCGTTCGCATGCGTCCAGCCGACCGTGACCGGCCTCGCCCATATCACCGGGCAACACGGCTTCCTGCTCGAAGCCGGCGACCCCCTCCCCCACGGCTTTCTCTGCCGCTGAGAGGCGATTCTCCCGTCGTCTCAGACGCGACCCTCGCCACCTTGAAAGGTCCCATCAATGACCGCGCAGATCACCAATCTCATCAACGGCCGCCGGATCGCTCCCGCCGGGCCCGAGCGTTATCGGGCCATCAATCCCGCACGCCTCGACGAGGCTCTGTCGGACTATGCGTTCTCGACGGCTGCCGACGTCGACGCTGCGGTTGCGGCCGCGTCCGGCGCCAAGCGGACCTGGCGCGAGACATCGGCCATCGCGCGCGGCGAGATCGTCGCCAAGGCGGGGCAGATCCTTCGCGCGCGGGCCAAAGATCTCGGCGCGCTGATGACCCTCGAAATGGGCAAGCCGATCGGCGAAGCGATCGCCGAGGTGGATTATGCCGGCAAGGTGCTGCAATTCTATGCCGCCGAGGCTCAGCGCCCCACCGGAGAGACGCTGCAGTCCGGCCGCCCGAACGTCCACTATTACACGACCCGGGAACCCATCGGCGTCGTCGGCGCAATCACGCCGTGGAACTTCCCGTTCTCGATCGCCTGCTGGAAACTCGGCCCTGCGCTCGTCACCGGCAATACCGTCGTCTGGAAGCCGGCCCCGCATCACCCGCTGTGCTCCCAGGCGATCATCGAGGCTTTGCTCGAAGCGGGTCTGCCCGACGGCGTCGTGAACCTCGTCCACGGCGGCGCGGAAGTTGGCGGCGCGATCGTTTCCCATCCGGATGTGGCCGGCGTGTCCTTCACCGGCTCGACCGCGGTCGGACAGGCGCTCTATCGTGCCGTCTCCCAGCGTCTCGGCCGCGCCCAATGCGAGATGGGCGGCAAGAACGCGCTCTACATCCACACCGCCGCGGACCTCGACAAGGCGGTGACGCTCGCCGTCGAAGGCGCGTTCCGCAGCGCCGGTCAAAAGTGCACCGCCACGAGCCGGGTGCTGGTCGATGCAGCCATCCGTGACGATTTCACGAGCCGCCTGCTCGCCCGCGTCGCGGAGCTCAAGGTGGGCGATCCGACCGACGGTGCCACCTTCCTCGGACCGGTGGTCGACGACCGCCAGTTCGCCAAGGTCACCGGCGCGATCGCGGCCGGGATCGCGGCCGGGGCGAATCTCGCCGCAGGCGGTGCCGGGCGCGCCGTCGAGAACGGATTTTTCATCGCGCCGACCGTCTTCGACGGCGTCGGGATCGCCGATCCCCTCGCGCGCGACGAGATCTTCGGACCGGTGATGGCGCTCGTGCCCGTAGAGAACCTCGAAGGCGCCATCGCGGCGGTGAACGCGACCGATTACGGCCTGAGCGCCGGCATCGTGACCCGCGATCTCGAAGCGGCCCATCGCTTCGCGCGCACCGTCGAAACCGGCGTCGTCAACGTCAACCTGCCGACGGCGGGTGTCGAAATGCACGCGCCGTTCGGCGGTTGGAAGGGCTCCGGGCTCGGCCTGCCGGAGCAGGGCCTCAAGATCCTCGATTTTTATACGAAGTGGCGCAGCGTCGCGATGCAGTTCGCCTGACCGACCCTTATCGCCTCGACATCACGGCGCGTCCCGGCCTCCGGGGCGCGCCGTTGTGCGTTCAGAGGCGGGCTTCGGTCTTGGGATCGAAATAGCAGGCACGGGAGAGGTCGAAGGCGAACCGCGCGGGGCGGCCGGCGGTGATCTCGGCGCGCGCCGGGAGGCGGGCCACGAAGTCGGCACCGGCAACCGTCGCCATGGCATAGAGGTCCGAGCCGGTCGGCTCGATGAGATCGACGGCGATCTCGGCGACCGTCCGCGGATCGTAGTCAGGTTCGGCCAGCGCGAGCGTCTCGGGGCGGATGCCGAACACGATGGGCCGATCGGCGGCGCCGGCGAGCGCCGCCGGCGCCGCCGGGTCGAACAGCGCCGGGCCGTCGGTGCCGAGCGTGACCGTGAGGCCCCCTCCCCTGCCGTCGCCCGCGCGGGGATCAGGTTCATCGGCGGCGAGCCCATGAAGTCTGCGACGAACAGGTTCGCCGGGCGGTCATAGACGTCGGCCGGCGTGCCGATCTGCTGGATGCGGCCATCGCGCAGAACGGCGATCCGCGTCGCGAGCGTCATCGCCTCGATCTGGTCGTGCGTGACGTAGACGATTGAAGCGTTCAGCGCCTGGTGCAGACGCTTGATCTCCGAACGCATCGAGACGCGCAGCTTGGCGTCGAGATTGGAGAGCGGCTCGTCGAACAGGAAGAGTTCCGGATCGCGCACGAGCGCGCGGGCCATCGCCACGCGCTGGCGCTGGCCGCCCGAAAGCTGGCCCGGCTTGCGGTCGAGCAGGTGATCGATCTTGAGCTGGGCGGCGACGCGGGCGAGGTGCGCCTGACGCTCGGCCTCGCTCACCTTGCGAACGCGCATGCCGAACGTGATGTTCTCGGCGACCGTCATGGTCGGGAACAGCGCGTAGGACTGAAACACGACCGCGATGTCCCGGTCGGCCGGCTTCACGTACGTCATGTCGCGGCCGCCGATCAGGATCTGACCGCCGGACACGTCGGCGAGACCGGCGATGCAGGAGAGCAGCGTCGACTTACCGGAGCCCGACGGCCCGACGAGGACGAGGAACTCCCCCTTCTCGAGCGTGATGTCGATATCCTGGAGGATCGACACCTGGCCGATCGTCTTGCGAACCCCTCGAATGTCGAGCGCGGCGGTCATCGGATCCTCTCGTCCATAAAAGTCTCTTGCGCCCGTCGCGTTCGGGCCGCGTCTGACACGCAATCGGGCCGGCTCATCCCTTCACGCCGCCGGCGGAGAGGCCGGAAATCAGGTGGCGCTGAAAGAGCAGTGCAATCGCCGTCGGCGGGATGGTGGCGAGGATGCCGACCGCGGCGATCACGCCGTAATCGGTGACGCGCCCCGCCGCGAAATCCGCGATCGCGACCGGCAGCGTCTTGCCGCGCAGGTCGCTCGTGAAGAGCAGCGCATAGAAGAATTCGTCCCAGGCGACCAGGAACGACAGCATCGCCGCGGCGACGACGGCCGGCCGCGCGATCGGCAGCACCACCTCGCGCAGAATGCGCAGCGTGCCGGCTCCTTCGATCATCGCCGCCTGTTCGATCTCAGCCGGGAAGGCGTCGAAATTGCTTTTCAGAAGCCATGCCGCGAACGGGATCAGCATCGAGCAATAGACGACGACGAGCGTGAACGGCGTGTTGAGAAGGCGCAGGTCGCTGAACACCGAATAGAGCGGCAGCACATAGGTGATCGGCGGCATCATGAAGGTCGCGAGCATCAGGAACAGGAGCGCCTGGGGCGCATTCCGGCGCGCGAAGCCGAAGGCGGCGAGCGTCGAGACGACGATCGCGACCAGGGTCGCGCCGACGGCCGCGATCAGGCTGTTCTTCAGCCCGTTGAGGAAGGGGTTCTCGGTGATGTCGCCGGTGAGCCCGAGCAGCTTTCCGTATCGCGAGAAATCCGGATGCGCAGGGATCCAGCGCAGCGGCACCGTCACGAGATCGGTCGGGTTCGCGATGCTCATGATGAAGAGCCATGCGATCGGCGCGAGCGTGACGAAGGCGAGCACTGCCACCGCAAGATAGATCAGGCATGTCTGGTGGAGAGGACGATGCATCACGCGGCCGCCTTCGCCTGCCGGCGCACGGCGCCGAGATAGATCGCAATGAGCACCGCGCTGATGGCCGCGACGATCGCCGCATAGGACGCGCCGCTACCGGCCCTGAGATAGGAGAAATATTCCTGATAGACGAAGAAGCTCGCCGTCTTCGTGCTGTCGGCCGGGCCGCCGCGGGTCATCACGTAGATGATGTCGAAGACACGGAACGCTTCGACGGTGCGCAGGATGACGATGACGAGGACCGGCCCGATGATGGCCGACAGCACGATCGCCTTGAACTGGTGCCAGGCGCCCGCCCCTTCCACCCGCGCCGCCTCGAACAATTCGCGCGGGATCGTCTGCAGCGCTGCGAGCGCAACGAAGGCGATGAGCGGAAAGTTCTTCCAGACGTCGGCGAAGATGACCATGTGCAGCGCGAGGCCCGGCTCACCGAGCCACGAGCGGTAGTCCGAGAGGATGCCCGTCTGCACCAGGAGCGCGTTCAAGGCGCCGTATTCCGGGTGATAGATGAGGCGCCACATCATGGCGTTGACGATGTTCGGCAGCGCCCACGGCAGCACGATCAGCATGCGGGCGAAGGTGCGGCCCTTGAATTCGAGATTGAGCAACAGCGCCACGGCGACGCCGATCACCGTCTCGAGCCCGACCGAGACGATGGTGAAGTAGAGGGTGCGCGACAGCGCATCCTGAAAGTCAGGATCGGTCAGCGCATAGACGTAGTTGTCGAAGCCGATCCAATGGATGGGCTGCTTCACCGCCGTGATCTCGGCGTCGGTGAAGCTCAGCCAGAGCGTCTGGGCGAGCGGCCAGAGCGTGATCGCCGACAGAATGAGGAGAGCCGGCGCGAGAAGCAGCCACTTCTCCGATCTCGGCCGCCAGCTTTCCATCATGTCCTCCGGGGGCAGCGAACGGGGGCGCGACCGGATCGCGAGGGATCCGTTTGGGTCGGCCCGTGGTCGAAAATCAAAGGGCGATCAAGGATGTGCCGGCCGGACACGGAGTCCGGCCGGCCTCACCTCGATGGCGTCAGCGCAGGCGCGCGGCGCGGGCGGCGGCTGCGTCGAGCGCCGCCTGCGGGGTATCCTCGCCGAGCAGCGCGGCGTGGATGTTCTTCTGCAGGATGTTGGAGAGCTCGGTGTAATAGGGCACCGCCGGCCGCAGGAACATCAGGCCGAGCGACACGTCCGCCGCCTTCACCAGATATTCCTGGCCCTGCGTCACCGCCGGCTCCGTATAGGACGCCTTCCAGATCGGCAGGCTGAGCTTGGCGTACTTGTCCTGAACGTCCTTGCTCGACAGGAAGGTGACGTACTTCCAGGCCTCGTCCGGATGGGCGCTGTTCGAGGCGATGCCGAGGCCCATCGAGCCGTTCACGGCCGACGCCTTCGAGATGCCGTCGACGCCCGGCGCCGGCTCGATGCCGACCTGACCGGCGACCTTGCTTTGCTTCGGATCGTTGGCGAGGGCGTACATGTACGTCCAGTTGAGGGCGAAGGCCGCCTCGCCGTTGGAGAAGACCTTGCGGACGTCCTCCTCGAGATATTCACGCGAGCTCGGGTTGGTGACGCCCTTGTCGAGCGTCTCGCGCATGTACTTCACCGCCTCGACGGCGCCGCCGGTCTGGAAGGCCGGCTTGCCGTCCTTCAGGAACGACCCGCCGTAGGCGGAGGTGAGCGTGGTGAAGTCGCAGATCAGCGCCTCGGCCTGCTGCCAGCTCCACACGATCGGATATTTCACGAGGCCCTTGGCCTTGATCTGCTCGGCCTGGGATTCGAGCTCTGCCCACGTCTTCGGCGGCGCGGAGATTCCGGCCTTGGCCAGGATGTCCTTGTTATAATAGAGATATTTCGTATCGAGAATCCACGGCATGCCGTAGACCTTGCTGTCGTAGGTCACCGTGGTCCAGGCGCCGTCGAAGATCTTGTCGTGATCGGCCGCCGGCACCTTGTCGGTGACGTCCTTGAGGAAGCCCTTCTTCACGAACTCGGCCGGCCAGATCACGTCGTAGAGGATGACGTCGTAGCCGCGATCGCCGGCACCGGCGGCGGCGACGATCTTATCGTGCAGCGCCTCGTACGGCACGAACTCGACGTTCACCTTGACGCCCGGGTTCGCCTTTTCGAAGTCGGCGGTCATGGCCTTGACGTCCGCCTCCGAGTAGGCGGCCTGGCTCATGAACAGGGCATTGAGCTGCGTATCGGCGAACGCCGGCGCGCTGAGGCCGACGAGCGAGGCAAGCGCCGTCGCCGCGAGAATCTTGAAGTGCATGGGAACCCCTCTTCCTTTGGTTCTCAGGGCGACCGCCCATGCGGCGACTATGCAAGGGGGGATTTAATTCGTCAACTTGATGTAAGAAATAAAATTGCGCGAAACGGGTGCGGGGGAGCCGCCGCCGCTCGGCGAGAGGCGTGCCGTTGTGAGAGATGTCAGCAGGGGGGCTCGGACGGCTCCTCAGCGGAGCGTCGACGGTCCATCAGCAGCGCGTATGGAGCGCAAATTCACAGGGGGACGTCCAACCCAACCAGCCCTCTCCAGCGGCGACCCTGGCACGGACGCACGATGAGGGAACGGCGAAGTCGGGCAGCGAAGCATAGAAATGGACTTCGAAGACCGCGATGCTGAGAGAGCGCTATCTCCCTTTTAAGCGCGGACCTCGGGAGCGTGGGAGGCCGTCGCTGAGCAGGCCAAGATTCCGGGCCGGAGATCTCCCCTTGTGGGCCGAAGGTACATTTCGTCTGAAGGCCCTGTGGTACATATGGCGGACCAGCGTGCGAGGCACCACGATCGCGGCAAGGACGCGCATCGACGAATCCAGCGCGAAGTCTTGATATCGGTTAACCATAACGATCGGGCGGGCTGCGGCTCTAGGGTGAACATCACACTTCAGAACGACCACGAGCAACTTACAAGTTCGAGGCGATCGTTCGGAAGGCCGTTTCACGGCGTCATCGCCCCTCCCCTATTCACGCTCTGCCATCTGCCACCCCCGAGTGGTTTCATGCCGTGAGGATGGTGTGACGCCGACGCGGTGAACGGCAATGACGGTCTGTCGTCCCCCGAGGCATGTGATGGGGGACTCGACGGAGAGGACGTGGAGGGGGATGCCGTCCTCACTTACGAACGAGCCGAGCGCGCCTGCATGGTCCTTTCGGCAAAGCTGCCGCACGTTCCACGTCGAGAAGGCCGGCCGCACCGCCCCGGATAGCAGCTCAGGGGCCGAGCCTGCGCCGACGGGCACCATGCATCATAAGCGGCAGCCCCGCTGCCACCACAGGGGCGACCATGACGATGGACATTCGAGAGGGGCCGGAAGGCAGAGCCGCAAGGGACGGGCCACAGCCCCGAATCTCACGAAGTGCATGCCATGCGAACCGGCGCTCGTGCCGTGCAGGAGGGCACCTCCCCCCCCCTCCCCTCCCCCAGTTCTACCGTCTCAGGCGGCTTCTCGTTGTGATGATGGTGATGCCTCAGATCGAGTCTGCTCGCCCTTCGCGGGTCTGGATGGGGGCCAACCCCAGGGCAATTGCATGTGGGGCGTGTGCTCCTGAGGAGGATGAGGTGAGACCCCGCCCCCATCTGAGCCGAACCGGACAGCAATCTGTCGGTTGCGTTTGCCGGCAGTCGTCGGCCGCGGAGAGCGCGGCGATGGGGAAGCCCGACTTGGCCGCGGCTGATCGAGCTTCCCTTCATCGCCTCGACCGGAGGCCGTCGGGAGGTCGAGACGGAGGCAACGCCGGCGCGCGGCGGGCGCGCTTTATTATGCCTGGCAGGAGCTTTCGCCTATGCGTCTCGGGGCGCCGAGCCCGGCGTGGACTATTGTGCCCCGCTATCGCGCTTGCCCATCATCGTTGTCAGCTGACAACACAACTTCGAGCTCGCGCGCAGGATCGCTTCCATTGCTCCTCGTTATGAATGCGGCATGCTCCTTCAACGGCGGGAACCATACCGAGACACGCAGAAGGGATAAGCAGAGAGCGTGATTGTGGGATCTGTCCTGACGCGCGAGGTCGTCGGCACCACATTCGGCCTGTGCTGCACCCCCGCAGCCACCCACTCCTCGGATATGCCGGGGCGCTGCGCACAGCATGGATCTGATCATTGATCGCTGTCAGATCAAATCACCCCAGTCGAATGGCAGGGCGGCTCGGAACACCGGGGACGTTGTCAGCTGACAACGTCCCGCCAGCAGCCCTAGAAGGGGTGCTATCGATCCATCGAGCACACGCCGCTCTGCCCATTCATGCCACGCTCCAAGTCGCCTCAACCACCTGCTATCCGGCCACGCGGCTAGACCACCCGCGCCTGCTCCTTCAGGAGCGTTCGCAGAAGCGGGGCCGGGGAGAATGCACCCGTCCGCGCCTTCGCCGTCAGCGTCCGAAGATAGCCGCCGGGATTGTCGATCGTCTCGACACGCTGGAGGATCGTCGCGATGACCGTCGAGGCAGCCACATCCCCCATGACGGCACGCGCCTCCCTCCAGGCGTCTGCTCCGATCCCAAGCGCGCTTCGCGCCACCGCAGCCGCATCCACGAGGTCGCGCCACGACGCAACACCGTGCCGGTTGAAGGCCCGGATGTCGGGGCAGGCCGCGAGCACGCCTTGGAGATCGAAGCCAGGCGAGGGGAGGGGAGCCGCGTTGCTCGGCCCCCTCACCGCCGGCACCGATCTCCCCGAGCCGGCCGTCGGCGCCCGATTGTCCATCTGCAACGGTCGTACCGACGGCGGCACCGGCGACTTGACCCACCGTTTCGCGTGGGCATCCGGGCCAAGGCCGGGAGTGATGGCGGCCAGGCCGTGCTCGCTGCAATTTCCCGGACCGGGTCGGGAACGGGGAGCAAACGACGGACAGGAAGGGACGGCATGAGCCTGTGACGAGGTCGTCGCGCGATGGGCCATACGGCCAACAGGATCCTCGTCCCCGTTTGTGCTGCCGGTTTGGCTCACGACGCGGCGCGGCCTGTCCGGTGTGCATTCCTCTCCGGCACCGCCGCGCCGCTGCGGAGAAGACGTCTTTCTGTCTCCGACCTCTTCGATCGCATTCAATTCAACTTCGAAATGAGTCTTTAAAGAGAGACTCGGGTTTGACTCCTCTTTGTGGCGCTCGCAATGGACGGGAATGCCGTCCATATTCGGGACATTCATCAGAAAATCGAGGGTCTTACGCACCTTGTCGCGAAGCGCCGACAGGGCGTCGGAAAGACCCCTGAGCGTAGCCGCGTCGAGGCCCCGGCAGGGCTGCGAGGAGAGGGGGGCGAAGGCGTCCCCAATCTCGGTCCAATCTCCGGGTACGGCCTCTTCCGCCACGAAGGCGAGCGTCTTGGCGATATCGCGGCGCAGGAGGGTGATTTCTTCCCTTAGCCGGCGTACGGCCTCGCGGCCCTGCCGCTCGGCCACGGCATAGGATTCGAACTCTGCCGCGCGGGCGACAAGCGGGGAGAGGTCGAACCCATAGGCCATTCCGATCGCGCCCTTCTCGTCGCGTCGCACATAGCGCTTGCCGTTTGGACTGTCGCGCCGAACGATGAGCCCGGCCTCGACGAGCGCGGCGAGATGCCGGCGCAGCGTTGCTTCGGGCATCGAATGGGCGCGCAGCGACAGCTCGCGGTTCGATGGAAACACGACGAGCGGCGAAGCCGCCTTGAGCTCGGTTTCGGGGTGGAAAGAGAGGAGGGCGGACAGCACGGCAGCCGCGCGATCGGAGATCCCGATCTTTTGCCGTGCTTCGATGACCGTCCGCAGCACCTTCCATTTGTCGACGACGACGTGCGGCGGGCACGCCTTCGCCTTCGCCTGCCCTGCGATGATCGCAAAAGACAGGCGTCGCGCCCCAAAGGGCGACGTTGCCGGTTCCATTCCTTGCCCTTTGCTGTGGGCAAAAAGAGAGGGATCGCCGAATCGACGCCGCGCGGGTTGACAGAGATTCGCGGAAGTGGGATTCTCAGAGTTGCCAGACTATGAGAGGGACTTCCGGGCGGAAACGTTCGGGGGTCCTTTTCTTTTTGCGGTCTTCCTTTCCTTCCAAAAATCAGGCGCCGGCCTTGTGAGGCGCGACGCCGGCGAGCGTGAGGTCAGCCTTTGGCTGTCGGGTGAGAGGCGTGCTCGGCGAACAGTGCCGGCAGCTTCTCCACGAGAAAGTTCTCGAAGCCTGCCGAGACGGCGGCGTCGATCGAAATGCGCACCTCGCGGCCGGCCCGCATCAGGGTGACGACGGCGTCGCCCTTGGCGTTGGTCAGCAGCGTGGTCTTTTCCTTCTCAGCCGGCGCCGCGCGCTCCGAACGCGTCGCCGCGGAGAGCACGCGGGTGAACCGCTGATCGGAGGCGAGGGCGGCATAATCCCGCGCCTTCATCGCGACCTGCACCCGCGCCCACGCCGCATCGTCACTCAGCGCGTCGGCGAGGGCGAGCCATCGGCCACGGCCCGCCTTCGGGGCCCGCCCAATACTCACGACGAGTTCCGTCGGAATGGAGCGTGCGACCGAGATCAGTTTGGAGGCCTCGGCGCGGTCGATCGACAGCGCTTCCTGGACGGTCGCCCGATTGTGGCCGGCTTCCTCGAGTTTGCGGGCAAAAACCGCGCGCTCGATGAAGGTGAGGTCCTGGCGGGCGCTGTTCTCGAGGCCCTGGGCGATCGCGAGCTCGCTCTCGGTGAGCGCGCGCACGACGGCGCGGACCTTCCGCCCGAGCTCCTTGACCGCCCGCAGCCGGCGATGGCCGTAGGCGACCTGAAAACGGCCGCGCCGGTCCGGGTGCTCACGCACCAGGATCGGCACCTCCTGACCATGATTGGCGATGGAGGTCTTAAGCGCGGAGAAGGATTCCTCGCTGTCGTCGGCGAAGCGGTCGGCGATCGGCGCCGGATCGATGAGATCGGGGTCGATCTCTACGACGCTGGCGCCCGCGGCGATCAAGCCGCGCAGTTCGTCGTTCTCCCGCTCGATACCGACGAAGCTGTCCTTCATCGCGCGCACGGAGCCGGCCGCAACGCGCGCCGGCGCAGGAGAGGCAGCCTCCGAGGCGGAGGGCTCCGGCGGCTTCGTCGTGAACATGTTGCGGATCGCGTCGGCCCGCTTGCTCATCGCTCCGTCCTTCTCATGGCGTGCGGCCCCAAGCCTGACGCATCAGCGCCTCGATCTCGCGGTTCACCGCATCGACGGATTCGATGGCGCGCTCGTAGGTCGCGCGGCCGACCGAGCCCCGCTCGAGCTCGTAGAGCGATTGCTTGGTGAGGCCGGCATTGGCGATGGCTGTCGATTTCCAGGCGGTGGCCGCCATCACGTCGTCGCCGAACAGGCTTCGCAGCAGCGCGACGATCTGGGTCTCCGGAACGTCGTGGGGATCGTGGCGAGTGATCACGTAGCGAAGGAAATCATGGTCGAGCGTGCCGCCGGCTTCCTCGATGACGGCGAGAAGATCGGCCGTCATCAGGAGGAATTGGCTCATCGACGCGACGTCCACCATCTGCGGGTGGACGGTGACGAGGAGGCCCGTCGCCGCGTAAAGCGCGCCGAGCGTCAGGTAGCCGAGCTGCGGCGGACAATCGATCACGACGACATCGTAGGCGTCGCCGACGTCCTCGATCGCACTCGCGAGGCGACGGAAGAACAGGTCGCCGCCGCGGCCGCGGCCTTCCGCGATCGCCTGCGGCGTATCGTGCTCGAACTCCATGAGTTCGAGATTGCCGGGCACGAGGTCGAGGCCCTCGAAATAGGTCGGCCGGATGATCTCGGCGAGCGGGCGGCGCGCATCGTCGTAACGCAAGGCGCCATAGAGCGTGTCGTTCTCGCCGATGTCGAATTCCGGCTGCAGGCCGAACATCGCGGAGAGCGACGCCTGCGGATCGAGATCGAGCGCGAGGACCCGGTAGCCCGCCAGCGCCAGATATTGGGCGAGGTAGAGCGCCGTCGTGGTCTTCGCGGAACCGCCCTTGAAATTCGCGACCGCGAGCACCTGCAGCTTGTCGTCGGGCCGCCGCTGAGGCAGGAAATGGAGGGCTTCCTTCGGCCTGGCCTCGGCGAGATAACGACGCAGCTCGTTGATCTGGCCGAGGGTATAGGAGCGCCGTCCACCCGTCGTCAGGGCGGGCGCGGGGCCGAGGCCGTCGAGGGACAATTGCCTTAGATAGCCGTCCGACACGCCGACGATTTTGGCGACCTCGCCCGAGGTGAACGAGCGCAGGCTCTTCTGGGAGGCTGGCGGGTACATCTGCGCACGCAGCGACTGAAGCTGCGTGGAAAGGAGGTTCGCATGACGCGCGATCTTGGCCGAAGAGGCGGACTCCGCCGCCCGTTCGGTCGCCTGATCATCGAGCTTCTGCAACGCTGCCACCGGGTTCATATCCCTCAAAAACGGCATTCAGGCGTCAGACGCCCACTTTCCGTTTTTTACAAGAGACACGATTCCGCGAGTCTTGCAACGCGTATTGGGTAAACGAAATCTTAACGCTTATCGTGACTTAAGCGCCTTGACCGCGCCTAGTGCGTTGCTCTGCAAGGATCATTTCGGACGCCTTAAGAGCCGGTTAACCCTGGATTCAAAGCGGGTCGCAGCGTGAGCCGTGGCGGGCCTCGCCAACGGATCATCGTGTCCCCGCACTTCGCTCCTCGTCGAGCCAGCGGCGGCCCGCGTTGGTCGCCCGCCGCGCCACGGCCCGCTCTCGGCTCGGAAGAGCCGGGTCCGGCGAGCGGCTGTCGTTCGTTCTGGGAAGCTTCGGGAAGCAGGCTCGCGTACCGATCGCGCAAGTGAGAACAGCAACGCCGCCGCCGTGCCCTACCATCGGGTCCGGTTCAAGGCTCGCCGCAACCTTCGCGGCGCGCGAACCACCTCGATGTTCGGCGCGTCCGCGGGTCGCGCTCTCATGGCAAGGAGCCCAATATGCAGATCGACCTTTCCGGCAAGAGTGCCCTCGTCACCGGCTCGACCGCAGGCATCGGCTTCGCGATCGCGAGGGGCCTCCAGGAGGCGGGGGCGACCGTCGTCATCAACGGACGAACGGAGGCCAGCGTCGACGCGGCGCTGGCGAAGCTCGGAGGGACGGCGCGGGGGCGAGCAATCGATCTCGGGACCGCCGATGGCGCGCGCGAATTGGTCGCCCTCGAACCCTCTTTCGACGTCGTCGTCAATAACTTGGGCATCTTCCAGCCGCTCGATTTCTTCGCGACCGACGACGCGATCTGGGATCGCCACTGGCAGGTGAACGTCATGTCGGGGGTGCGGATCGCGCGCGCCTATCTACCGGGCATGGCGGCGCGGGGGTGGGGGCGTATGCTGTTCCTTTCCTCCGAGTCCGCCTTCAATATTCCGGTGGAGATGATCCACTACGGCGTGAGCAAGACCGCCGACGTGTCGCTCGCGCGCGGGCTCGCCAAGCGCATGGCGGGCACCGGGGTGACGGTGAACTCGATCCTGCCGGGTCCGACCCTCTCCGAAGGCGTCGCCGAGATGCTGAAATCGGAAACGGCGGCGGGAAAATCGCTCGCCGAGGCCGGGGCTGATTTCGTCAAGGCGCACCGGCCGACATCGCTCATCCGGCGACCCGCGACGGTCGAGGAAGTCGCGAGCATGGCCGTCTATCTCGCCTCGCCGCAGGCTTCGGCGACCACGGGAGCGGCACTCCGCGTCGACGGTGGCACCATCGACTTCATCAATTGAATCCACATCCGACGAAAGGCCAAGGGTTGGCATCATGACGCCTCGCATTCTCATCGTCGGCGGCTCGATCGGCGGGCTTTTCGCCGCCGTCCTGCTGAGTCGTGCCGGCTTCGACGTCACCGTAACGGAGCGCTCCGAGCACGGGCTCGAAGGGCGGGGCGCCGGCTTGGTCGCCCAGCACGAGGTCTTCGCGATGCTTCGCGAGATCGGCATCGAGCATGTGGCGGATGTCGGGGTGACGGCGCGGGAGCGAATCCATCTTGATCGCAACGACGCGATCACGCTCCGTCAGCCCACCCCGCAGACGCAACTGTCATGGGACCTGCTCTTCCGCACGTTCCGGGATCTGGTGCCGGACGCGCGCTATCGCCTCAAGGCACGGGTGGTGACGGTTCACTCCGATGAAGCCGGCGCGCGGGTTCTCTATGCGGACGGACACGAGGAAGAGGCGGATCTCGTCATCGGTGCCGACGGCATCGGGTCCGTCGTGCGTGCGGCCGTCTCGGGTCCCGATGCCCGGCCGACCTATGTCGGCTACGCGACGTGGCGTGGCCTGGTGCCGGAGGCGGAGGTACCGCCAGTGGCGGCACGCCGGCTGTTCGAGCGCTTCGCCTTCTACGATGCGCCCGGTTCGCACATTCTCGGTTATCTGGTCCCTGGCGCCGACGATTCGACCGAAGTTGGACGGCGGCGATACAATTGGGTCTGGTATCGACCCTATTCGCGAGCCGAGCTCGACCGCGTGCTGGTCGACAGCGACGGGGTGAGGCACCCCTTCTCGCTCGGGCCGGGGCAGGTGCCTCGTGAGGTGGCGGACGGGCTGCGGGCGGATGCGGCAGCGGCGCTGCCGGCCTCCTTCGCGACGGCGGTGGCGGCGGAGTCTCGGCCCTTTCTGCATGCGATTTTCGACTATGCTCCGGCCCACATGGTGAAGGGGCGCGTCGCGCTCCTCGGCGACGCCGCGTTCGTCGCGCGGCCGCATACAGCAATGGGTGTCGCCAAGGCGGCCGGCGATGCCTTCGCATTGCGCGATGCGCTGCGTGGGCAGCCGGATCTCGACAGCGCGCTGCGCGCCTACGAGGGTGCGCGGGTGCCGGTCGGGCAATCCATCGTCGCCTATGGCCAACGTTTGGGAAGACAGCTCGAACTTGCGGGGCCGTGAGCGTGTGCCGCAACGCCGGCGCGCGCGTGTCCCCTAGGCCGCTGCGACGGGAAGCCGGATGAAGAACGTGCTCCCCTTTCCTTCGACCGAGCGGGCCTCGAGAGAGCCGCCATGCATTTCGACGATCGAGCGGCAGATCGCGAGGCCCACACCCATCCCGGATCTCTTGGTGGTGAAGAAGGGCTGGAAGATGCGCGAGATGACCTCTTGCGGCATGCCGCAGCCGGAATCTTCGATCGCGATCTCGACCTCATTCTCGGAAGCGGATGACCGGATCATCAAATGTCGTTCGGATGGGTCCTTGTTGACCATAGACTGAACGGCATTCGTGATGATGTTGAACAGCAATTGCTGAACCTGCGTCTGGTTCGCCATGACGGGCGTCTTCTCAGCGCTGAGATCGAGATGGATCTGAACGCCATTCGGGGCGAGATCGGTGCTGGCGATCTTCAGAACGTCGGCGAGGATATCGTCAAGAAAAGCGGGGGCGAGAGTCGACGGCTCCTGTTTCACCAGAGAGCGCAGCGCCGCGATGATGTCGGCGGCGCGTCGCCCGGCCTCGCGGACGCTCCGCAGGCTGCTTTCCACCTCGCCGAGGTCCGGTACGCTCCTGTTGAGCCAGCGTAAGCCAGCGTCCGCCTGGGCGATGAGGCTGGCGAGCGGCTGATTGATCTCGTGGGCGATCGACGTCGCGAGGCTCCCCATGGCGGTGATCTGGTTTGCGCGTGCGAGGTCGCTGCGGGCCTCGCGCAACTCGAATTCGGCCTGCACCCGGCGTAGGTTCTCTTCGAGCAGGTCAGCATAAAGCCGCGCCGCATCGAGCGAGATCGCCGCCTGCGGGGCGAGAACCTCCAGCATGGCCATTCTGCGCGGCGTGAAGACGTCGACGCTCAAGGCATTTTCGAGGTACAGGATGCCGATCAGTTCGCCGCGCTTGATGAGTGGAAGGCAGGCCAGGGAGCGGATGCTTCGCGAGCCCATGGTGAGGCCGCGCTGTGCCGCCTCGACCGTCGCGTCGGCGAGCGTGACGGGCCTCGCGGTGCGCAGGACCGTCTTCAGCACCGAGGCGGGCATCAGGTCCTCCGGTTTGGCCGAAGGCTGAAGTTCGATCTCGACCTCCTTGTTCCGGACGCGCGCGACCGCCTCGACGGCCGGATCGCCGTCGCGCAGGAGCACGAGCAGGCCGAATTGGGCGCCCGCATGGACGAGCATGCTCTTCATCAACGTGCGCACGACCTGCTCGAGACCGACCTCTTCGGCCAAGGTCTGCGACGCGGCCGTCATGACGGTGAGGTCGAGCTCGCTTTGCAAACTTTCCGGCGCAGGCTTCGTGCCTTCGAAGCCGGAGAGGGGGAGGAGATGTTCGCCGAGCCGGGCGGCCTTTCCGTGAGCACCCCACTGCCGATAGTGATAAACGGCGCTCTGCAGGCAGCCCTGCGCTGCCGCGTTCAGACCGGACTCGAGGTAAAGTTGAGCGGCAAGCTCCTGCGCGAGAGCTTGATCATGAACGAATTTCGCGCTCCCAGCCGCGGCCGCGGCGCGCTCGTACAGGTCCATGGCATCGCTTCGCCGGCCTTCCAGACGGGCGGCGTCGGCTTCCAGCATGAGATGCTTGGACGAGAACGTCTCGGGATTGAGAGCGGCCCACGCGTTGAAGCGCTCGCGCGCGAGCGCAATGCGCCGTTCGCTTTCGACCGGCAATAGGTCTTCCCGGTGGAGGCGAGCCTCGGCCAAAGCGAGGAAGAAGCAGTTGTTCGCCGTGTCGATATGCGCCGGGGCGGCCCATGCCATGACCTCGGCTTCCGCGAGATGAACCCTTGCGGCCTCAAGATTGCCGGCGAAGAACGTCTGCACTCCGGCATAGTGCTTGGCCCAGAACTGGGTCGCGACGGATCCTTCTCGCAGATCCGCGTCGGAAATTTCGGCGAGCGGATCCCCATGAATCAACGTATCGACGAGATTGATCTGGGCCGTGAGGATGAGCTCGATATCGCGATATCCGACATCGCGGGTCATCGCGATGCTGCTGACGAGTTCCGTCCGGATCCGGTCGAGGTGATCGCCGACGACGAGCATGTCCGACGCGATGTGGTTGCGGGCATAGCACGCCATGCCGAGGTCGCCGGCCGCCTGCCCGACCCGAGCGCCGTCGCGTGCGTAACCGAGCGCCGTTCGCATCGGAACGGTCCAGGCGCTGACTTGGTCGAGGGCGATCAAGGCAGCCGTTCGCTGTGCTTCGTACCCGTCGCGTTGCGCGAGCTCACCGGCGACCATCGCGTAATCGACCCCGCGCTGGTAGGCGCCATAATGATGGGCGCTGAGAACGCCGAACCAGGCCAGCCCGTAAGTCGATTCAGGCGCTGTGCCATGGCTCAGCGTCAGTTCGACGATTTTGACGACGTGAAGGAAGCGAAGCGGGCCCTCGACGAAAAACGACGAGATCATCGTCGAGAGCAGTGACAGGGCGGCGCGCATCCGCCGATCGCTCATCTCGGGGAGCGCGGTCAGATTTTCGCGACCGACGCTATCGATCGCGTCTCGGCAGCGGCGGTAGGCCCGTTCGTGGACCGCGGGATCCGCGCTCGTTTCCAGTTCGATATCGAGGGCTCGCAAACCGTGCACCGCGGCATCGATGGCGAGCGCGTAGGAGCCTTTGAGGGTGAAGGCGATCGCACGCAGTCGAAAGATGTCGGCGATGCTCACGGGGGCGTGGGCGAGAGGCGACACGTCCTCGAGCGCGGCGAGGGCTTCATCGACGCGTCCCAGTGCCAGCAGGCAGTCACATTGCAGCCATTCGCTCTCGAAGACGAGGGCGTCCGGAGCGTCGGGCCGTGTGCCCGGCAGGATGCGGCGGATGAGTTCGACGAAATGGAGCGCTCGCGGCGCTTCGCCCGCCGTCCGGCAACTCCTCGCGGCACGGAGCAGAATCTCCGCGAAGCGCGGCCGCTCCTCGGCGGTGAGCATGTCGAGATCGGATCGCTCGATCTGTGACGCGATCTCGAAGGCTCTGTCCGGATCGGGCGCGGGATTGCTTGCGGCGAGCAGGCGAGCATTGCCGAGATGGATACGCGCGCGGGCCCCCGCCGGCATCGCCGCGTAAGCCGCCTCCAGCACGCGATCATGCGCGATGGCGAAGTCCGCTCCCGACCGCCGGAGCAGACCGGCGGCGACCAGCGCGTTTGCTGCACGGACGGTCTCTTCGAGGTTTGCGTCGGACAGTTCCGCGACGAATATCGGCGTGCAACGGCCCCCGAGGCTGGCGCAACGTTGCAGGAAGTTCCGCTGCAAAGGCGGTAGGTCGTTGATGCGCTCCAGCATCAGCCCGGCGATCTCAGACTGGTGCCTGCGGCGACGCTCGCTCCAGATCCATTCCTGCCGGTCCGAGTCGAAGTGGAGAACCTCCTCGTCGAGGGATCGCCGCAGAAGCTGGCCGATATAGAAGGGGTTGCCGTGCGCCTCTCGGTGGATCACAGCCGCGATCGGCTGGACCTCGTCCGGTGGGCTTTTCAGGAACAGCGCGACGAGTTCGTTCGTATCGCGCTCCGAGATCGGCAGGAGTTTCAGTTCGCCCGAGAAGGCCGACGAACTCCTGGCGATCCCGAGACTGTCCCGAACCGCCTTGCGATCGGCCGCCTCCGACCGGAAGCTTGCGACGAGGAACACGTGCGCCGGGGTTTCGCCGCACAATTGGCTGAAGACGTTGAGGCTTCCCTGGTCGAACCATTGCAGGTCGTCGAGGAAGAGCAGCAACGGCATATCCGCTGTCGCAAGGGCGGCTAATGTCTCGGCGAGGATGCGGGCGGACCGGGCCTGCGCGAGATGCGCCGGCACGTCGGCGACCCGATGCGCGATCGCCGGCAGGATGTTCGCTTCGGGAACCAATTCCGCCAGGACCCGCCCGCAACCCACCACGGAGCCGAGCCGAGCCCGTGCGTCTTCGAGCCGCCGCTCGTCACCGCCCGTCAGTTGCGCCAGCGCCAGACGCAGCGCCTGTGCGATCGGAGCGAAGGGCGTGCCTTGGCGAAGCTCCACGCCCTTGCCGGACGCGCAGATGACGCTGCCGCCGCGAAGATCGGCGAGCAACGCCTCTACGAGCGTGGACTTGCCGGCACCGGCCTCCCCCGAGACAAGCGCAATTCCGCGATGGGTCGATGTGAGAAAATCGGCATAAAGGTCGGCGAGCGCCTTCAGTTCGCTGCGGCGCCCGATGAACTGCGGCGAAGACAGAGACGGCTCCGCGAACTCACCGCGGGCGAGTTCGAATGGTTCGGAATCGACTCCCGCCGCAAAGGCCTTGAACACGCGCTTGAAGTCGGCATGGAGAGCTTTGGCTGTCTGGTAGCGCAGCTTGGGATCTTTGCTCAGCAGCTTGCTCAATATCCGATCGACGATGACGGGAACATCGGGCCGCGCGAGACGGGCGGGCGGCGCTTCCATCGCGACGTGAGCATGGAGCCAACCCGCCGCATCGCCGGCCGTGAGAGGCAGGGAGCCGACGATGAGCTGGTAGAGCAGCACCCCGATCGCATAGAGGTCCGTGCGAGTGTCCACCGGCGCTGCGTCTGTCCGGATCAGCTCGGGCGCCGCATAGGCCATGTCCCGCAGCGTGAGGCGGCGATCGTGGGATGAACCGAAGGCCGCGGCTGCGGCCCACGCGAGGCCGACAAATCGCACCCGACCATCGGGCTCGATGAGCACACGAGCGGGCGTGAGCCGGCCGTGGATGATTCCGGCGGCGTGCATCCGCGCGAGTGCGCCGGTGGCGTCGACGGCGAGGCGGAGAAACTCAGCGACGTCGATCGCCCGATGCGGGAGATCGGCGAGGGCTCGCGCCGTCCGTGCCGGATAGACGAGGGCGAGGCGCTTCTGGGCGAGGCGATTGTGCTCGCCGATGAACAGGGGCACTTCGGTGAGCTCATCGCCGAGCGTCAGAGCGAGGCTGGCGTCGAATTGCAACCGATCGGCCGCCGCACTGTTCCAGTCCGCAAGCCGAATGCGCCATTCGCGCCCGTCCATGTCGGTGACGTGCCAAAGGTCGATCCCGGCTTCGGTCGACCGATCTCCGACTTCGAGACCCGACCACCACGCCAGTTCCTTGGTCCCGAGGCGGCTCGCAAGCGCATTGCTCAGAAGGTGAGCCGAGCGGGGCGCGGCGGCGATGTCCTCCCGTGAGACGTCGTCCACATGAGGGGTGGAGTTCATGATCGCCTCTTCTGCGCGTCCATCGGCCCGGCGTGGGCACGGAGGAATGCCCTTGAAGGAAACACAGCCTAGCGGATCGGCACCGCATTCGTCTTTGCCGGAAGCGTCGTTGTTTTGGCCGGAATTGACGGACTTGATCCGTGGCACCCCACGTCGCAGTGTCCGAGACACCGCGAACATTCTTCACGCACCCCGAGGATCCGGCGATGGCGAGCGTACACGATTTCGGCCGGCGGAAGTTTCCGAGAGGGGCCGTGCTGCTGAGTTCGTCCGGGCGGAACTGGACCGGAATGGCAGCCGAAGTCCGCAATCACCCCGCGGGCGAGATTCCGCCGCCTGTTCCGCAGCAGATGGAGGTCACGCTCGCCTTGACCGGCTCGGAGACCGCGCTCGTCGAACGGCGCGGCAATGGAGAATTCCAAAATACACGGGCGCTACCTGGAACACTGTGGCTATGCCCGATCGGTGTGGTTGAGGAATCGATACGTATCACTGAGGATCTTCAGCATATTTTACATATGTATATCGGTAGCGAGGTGTTCGCGGACGTCTCGAGCGCGATTTCGCAGACGGTATCACCGGATAATATCGCGTACAAAGCGGGTTTCGACGATGAGTTCGTCAGGCAGGTGGGACACCGGATCAAGGCCGAGCTTGAAGAGGAAACGTCCGTCGGCCGCTTCCTGATCGACGGCCTCGCACGTTCGATGGCCGCACATCTGGTTTCTAAATATAGCGGCAGGGGGGCGAGCGTCAGTCGAGACGTTTTGATCGAGAGCTCGAAGCTGCGTCGTGTTATCGATTATATAAACGACAATATAGAAACCGACATCTCCGTATCGGAATTGTCGGATATAGCGTGTCTGAGCCGGCACCATTTTACGCGTGCGTTCCGGAGTGCTGTGGGCGTTCCCCCGCACCGGTTCATCAGTTCGCTCCGATTGCAGCGTGCACAGGAGTTGCTCGCGCATACCCGGTCGAGCCTGGCCGAGATCGCTTACGCATGCCGTTTCTCGTCTCAATCGACCTTCACGCGGGCGTTCCGAAAGCACATCGGTATTTCACCGGGTGAATATCGGCGACAGGCGAACGACTGACGCTCGCCGTCCGCGGGTGTTCGAGAGCGGGGCATAGGCGTGGCGACCGGTCACGGCGGATCACGATGTGGTGTGATCCGCCGTGACGACGCGGCCGGTCAGCCCTTCACGAAGGCGAGCAGGTCCGGATTAATGACGTCGGCGTGGGTGGTCAGCATGCCGTGCGGAAAGCCCGGATAGATCTTCAGCGTGCTGTTCTTGATCAGCTTCGCCTGAAGCACCGCCGCGTCCTTGTAGGGAACGACCTGATCGTCATCGCCCTGGAGCACCAGGGTGGGCACGGTGATGGCCTTCAGATCGTCCGTCTGGTCGGTCTCGGAGAAGGCTTTGATGCCCTCATATTGCGCGATCGCGCCGCCCATCATTCCCTGGCGCCACCAATTCTGGATGATGCCTTGGGACACCTTGGCGCCCGGCCGGTTGAAGCCGTAGAAGGGGCCGGAGGCGACGTCGAGATAGAACTGGGCGCGATTTGCGGCGAGCGCGGCGCGGAACCCGTCGAAGACCGAAAGCGGCGTCCCTTCGGGATTGTTGGGGGTCTTCAGCATCAGCGGCGGGATCGCGGAGACGAGGACGGCCTTCGCGACGCGTCCCTGCGGCTGACCATAGCGCGCGACGTACCGAGCGACTTCGCCACCACCCGTCGAGTGGCCGATGTGGACGACGTTGCGCAGATCCAGGTGCTCGACGACCGCGGAGGCGTCGGCGGCATAGCGGTCGATCGTGTTGCCGGTGTCGACCTGGGACGAGCGACCGTGGCCACGGCGATCATGGGCGACGACCCGGTAGCCATGGGCGAGGAAGAACAGGAGCTGTGCATCCCAATCGTCGGCCGAGAGAGGCCAGCCGTGATGGAAATGGATGGGCTGGGCGTCCTTCGGACCCCAATCCTTGAAGTAGATCTCCGTGCCGTCCGCCGTCTTCACGTAGCCGCTGCTCATCCGAGTCTCTCCTTGCATCGGGGTCGCGCCGATATTGGCGTCTGTGGTGCCCGCAACGGTGCTTGCCGGGAGCATCGTCGAGGCCGCGAGGCCGGCCGCGATGCCGAACACGCCGCGGCGCGTCATCGCCAGGCGCGCCGCCGCGATCTCGTCCGAACCGCGCGGCGCATCGTGGGCGTGTCCGGGGACGATCGGGAACGTGTCCATGGCCGTGATCTCCTGTGTGCCGTTGCTTGCGAGAGCGAACCTAGGCGGCCGGGTCGACAGGATGAATCGTACGGGGGGATCGCCGATGGCATACCTTGGTATGGGATGGCGGCGGTCGTCGCGGTGGCGCTCGGCCCGATCTTGCGGGCCGCCATCGTTCGAGCCCCGCGAGAGCGAGGAAGCCCCTACGAGGACATTTGGATGCGCGACGGTCGGTCCGAGTGCGACGCCGCAGGGGATGCTAGGGGCGGGGTCTTTCCAAGGCGCGCACGACATGCGAGGCGATCTCGTCGCCATCGAACGGCTTCGACAGGACGGCGACGGCACCGCGTTCGATGACCCGAGCCTCGACCGCCTTCTCGTGGAAGGCCGTGATGAAGATCATCGGAATGCCGTCGCCTTCGGCGGCGAGGCGATCCTGAAGCTCCGGCCCCGACATTTGGGGCATCTGGACATCACTGATGATGCAGTGCGGCGCGCGGCGCTCCGGCGCATCGAGAAAGGCGACGGCCGAGGGAAACAGCAGCACCTCGTATCCGAACGACCGCAGGAGACTCTGCAGCGCGAACCGTACGGACGCATCGTCATCGATGACGGCTATCACGCTGGATTTATTCATTATCGTTGTCCTGAGCCGTCGAGGCCACCCGGAGCATAGCGCGCCTTGAGTCCCGCTTGCAGATATACGGACGTTTACGGCCTCAGGGGCGCGGTGCGAGTTGCAGATCGCTGGCGGCGCGGACGAGGTCGGCGAGCGTGCGAATCTCCATCTTTTTCATCATTCTGCCGCGGTGAATTTTGACGGTGATCTCGCTGAGATTGAGCTCTCCCGCGATCTGCTTGTTCATCAAGCCCTTCACGACCAAGCCCATCACCTCCTTTTCGCGGGCGGTGAGGCTCTCGAAGCGTCGGCGCAGATCGAGCAATTGATGGTCGCTTCCGCGTCGTTGCCGATCGCGCTCGATGGCGGCACTCACGGCGTCGAGGAGATCCTGGTCCCGGAAGGGTTTGGTGAGGAAGTCCACGGCGCCGGCCTTCATGGCGCGTACGGACATCGGAATGTCGCCGTGTCCGGTCATGAAGATGACCGGGATGTGATTGCCGATGCGCGCCAGTTGGGCCTGGAAGTCGAGGCCGCTGACCTCGGGCATGCGGATATCGAGCACGATGCAGCTCGGCGCGTTCGCGAAGGGCTGGGCGACCAATTGCGGCGCGGATGCGAAGGTGGCGACCTGCAAGCCCACCGATCTGAAGAGACTGCTCAGCGCGTCGCGCACCGCGGGATCGTCGTCGACGACGTAGACGATGGGCTCCTGGGGCGTTGCGCGCCGGCCGTCGGCCGTCGAGTGGTTCATCGCTCGCTCCTTTCGTCGCCGTCGGGCGGCCCCGCTTCAGGGCTCGGTTCCAGCCCGCCTCGGTCTGTTGTTTTTCGAGGGGGCGCGCCGATCTCCCCGCCCTAGACGTCGTAGTCGATTCAACAGCGTCACGGAACACAGCGGCCGCGGTTTCGGCCGGCGGTTTTCTCCATTCGCACGATACGGCCGTCCGCCATCACGCCGGCTCGGTCTCGCAAGGCGGATCCGAAAGATCGCGGGCGGACTTCTCGCCGAAATCGCCGGTGCGACACGGCCACCGCCGTCGCACTCCCAATGGCAAAGGCACAACCATGTCCCACTCCCGTCTTTCGGCGGGCGGCACCGCCGCCCTCGGCACGCCCTCCGATTTTTCCTCGGAAGCCAAGGCCGAAATCGCGACGTCGCTGACGCGCCTCCTCGCGGACGTCTTCGCGCTCTACATCAAGACGAAGAATTTCCACTGGCATATGTCCGGTCCGCATTTTCGCGATTATCACCTCATGCTGGACGAGCAGGGCGTGCAGATCTTCGCGATGACCGACGACATCGCGGAGCGCGTCCGCAAGATCGGCGGTACGACGCTTCGGTCCATCGGTCAGATCGCCCGCCTGCAGCGGATTGCGGACAACGATCTCGATTTCGTGCCGCCGGCCGACATGCTGGCCGAACTGCGGGACGACAACATCCGGCTGGCCGGTGCCATGCGCGAGGCCCACGAAATTGCCGAGCGGTTCGGCGATGTCGCGACCACGAGTCTGCTCGAGGTCTGGATCGACGAAGCCGAACGTCGGACCTGGTTTCTGTTCGAGGCGACCCGCGAACCCGGCCCGCGCTGAGGCGCTCCGCAACCGCGCGCGGGGCACCGGCGGCACCGCGACCATACCTCCGTATCATCTCGGTCATGCCAAGGGGTGGCGGTGGCCGCCCCCGGTAGAATGGGGTCTCGGATCGGACATTCCTAAACTCGCACTCGATCACGGCGCCGACCACAACGCCCCGTCGTCCCATGCGGATGGCTGCTGCGTCGGCGCCGCGAAGGTCGAACCTGATCGTCGCGAGGTAGGAACATGTTCCACGCCCCCATTGCCGCTCGAGCCTTTCTCTCCCCCGCCGTGCCGACGGCTTCGGCCTCGGATTTCGTGGCCGAGCGCCCGGTGGCCGCGACGCCGGGCTTCGTCGTCGGCCTCATCTTGGAGGCGACCGGCATCGCCATCGCCTTTCCGTCCGTCGAGGCGGGCTGGCCCGACCCCGACACCCCGCTTCTGGAGAGGGTGACGTCTCTGTTGCCGGAGGCGTTCGATACCGTCCTCGTCCATTCCGCCAGCCACGACCTCGGCGCCTTTTTCAGCCGGTTGCGCGCGGAGCGCCTGCATGCCGGCTTCATGATCTGCGATCTCCGAGGTCGCGGGGATATTGGCCTGAAGCGGCTCGCCTCCGCGCTCCTCGCCGCGCGGAGCGAGGATGCCACGAGTGTGGCGATCTATGCCGACGCGATCGGCGCGATCATCGCTGCCCGCTCTGTGGAGGGCAGCCTTGGCGGCACGCCGGGCAAAGGTCGGGCGTGCGGTGGTCTACCGAAATGGCGCCTGAAGAGGGTCGTCGACTATATTGACACCCATCTCGATCAGCCGATCACGCTCGCCGATCTCGGCGCCGCCGCCAAACTCACGCGGATGCACTTCGCAGCGCAATTCAGGGCGACGACCGGTTTGCGCCCGCACGAATATCTGCTGCGGCGGCGGATCGAGCGCGCAAAGACGATGCTTGCCGATGACGATCTCCCGATCGTGGAGATCGCGCTCTCGGTGGGTTTCCAGACGCAGGCCCATTTCACGACGGTGTTCGGCCGCTTCGTCGGCGTGACACCCTACCAGTGGCGACGGGCTCTTGCGGCGAAGCGGCGGACCCTTGCGTGTGAGCCCCGTCGCGCGAGCCTCGGCATCGACCGCGCCGCACCGCATGCCGCGCTGGGCCTGGTTTGATCCCCATCCCCCGACGCAAGCGAGGCGCCGCATCGAACGGCTCTCGAGCCCGAGCTTCGATCTGAACGCCGGGTGGCGGCCGCTCTTTCGTTCCTCGATGTCCCTCGCTGGCTCGTGCCCGCGGGGGCATTTCCATTTTTGGGCTCAGCCTGCCGGCGCCCACCCCCGACATCGGAAACGCCTGCCGAACCCGGAGTGGGCGGTCGGCTGTATCCGGCAAGGCAAAGCCCGCGGACGTGCAGTCCGCGGGCCGTATCCATTCAAAGCCATTCCTGTGCCCGATCCTCATCCGCCGGGCCGGCAGACTGCATCAGTCGGGGAGGATGGAGACCGTTGCCGTGAGGCCCGCCACCAGCACGATCGAGGGCGGGACATCATCCAGGACGATGCGGACTGGCACCCGCTGAGCGAGGCGGACCCAGGTGAAGACGGGGTTCACCGTCGCGAGGCCGGAGCCGTCCGGCTCGGCGTTCGAAACCGAAATGCCGCGGCCGATACCGACGACGTGACCCCGCAGAGGCTCGGGATGCGCCATCAGCGAGACCCGCGCGGCATCCCCGACATGGATCCCGCCGAGCAGGCTCTCCTCGAAATAGCCGTCGACCCAGAAGCTGTCGCTGTCCACCACGGAGAGCGCGCGCTGGCCGCTGGTCGCATAATCCCCCGGCTGGGTCAGCAGGTTGGTCACATAGCCGTTGACCGGCGAAACGATCCGGGTGCGATCGAGGTCAAGCTTGGCTTTGTCTCGCACCGCGATGGCCCGCTGCAGCGTCGCGGCGGCCACCGCCGCCGACGCCGCGAAACTCTGCTGCTCTTCCTGGGAGACGGCGAGGGCGTTCAATTCCGCTCGCCTCTGCGCTTCCATCTTCTTGTTGGCGAGGTCGGCCTCGGCGCCCGCAACCACGGCTTCCGCGTTGGCGAGGGCAATTTGGTAATCGCTCGGATCGATCACCATGAGCAGATCGCCTTTGTGGACGAACTGGTCCGCCTTCACGGGGAGGTCCACGATCCGGCCGGAGACCTGTGGCGTGACGGTCACCACATAGGCGCGCACGGTGCCGTCCCGCGTCCACGGCGTGGTCATGTACGTTTGCCACATGCGCCAGCCGAGGAAGCCGGCCAGCACGAGGGCAACGACTGTGAGCAGAAGCCCGAGAGCCCGGCGAAGCCGCGACCAGTGCCCCGTGCCGCGAACGCCGGCCGGCTCAGCGGCAGGACCAGAGGCACTCATGATGCTCTCCTATATAGATCACGATGATCGATAGTATGATGGTGTACAAACACAGGTGGAAAATGCGCTCTTGCCACAAGGTTCCAAACACGCTGTAGCGCGCGAGAACAATCGCTATCGGTGTGACGATCAGCCAAGCCGCGAACATCATCACCACGAAGGGTGAGATCAGGACGCCGAGTATGTCGACCTCGGTGAACATTGGGTCGACGCTCCTCAGCTTTGGATGGGCGCGACGGCGCCGGTGATCAGGAGGTGGGGGTCGCGGTCGATCGCATCGATGATCACGGCGATGTCTGCCCCGACCCGCTCGCCCCCCGGCTGGGCGTCGGATTCGGCGGGAACGCGCTCTCGGCCCTCCATGCGGGCCAACGCTGCGAGATGGGCCCGGGCGGTCTGAAGGTGAGCCGCTGCGAGCGCCTTGAGCGCTTCGTGCAAAAGGTGTCCGCCGTCCGTTCCGAGACGGGTGGATTTCAGCCGGCCCACGGCCTGTCCAACCGCCAGAAGTGATAGAAGCGCTCCGGCATCCTTCGGGGTCGTCTGCGGGGGAAGGGTCTCGAGCCGTCTTTCCAGGCGATGGGTCCAGGCCTCGGGATCCGTCGGCTGCGCGCTCTGCATCTGTCGACGAAGCTCGCGGAACGAATGCTGGAGGATGCGTTTCAGACGCAGCCGAGGGCCCGGAACCGGCAGCAACACGAAGGAGAGCACCCCCGTGAGATTGCCGGCGATGATCGCGAGGCACAGGTTGAAATAGGTCTCGGCGTCGTAGGAGATGGGGTCGCCGAGGCCGAGCATGGGCAGGGCGCTGATCGCCATCGCGAGAAAGACGATCGGGTGCCAAGTCCCGGCCTGCAGGATGCCGAGCGCCGTAAAGAGCGGGAAAAGCAAACAGAGCAAGGCCGGGAGAGTGGTCAGGGCCGGCAGGATGGCGAAATAGATCGCGGCCCCGACAATCGCCATGAAGACGGCGCCGAGGGCATTGTCCTTGGCAAGCGCGGGGGCTTGGTCATCGCGGGCGACGAAGATCAGTGTCACGACGGCCGCGAAGACGATGGCGAAGGCGCCGTTCACCCACGCGGTCGCCACCGCGAACGCAGAGATCGCGAGAACCGCGGCAAAGGCTCTCAGACCGGCGAGCAGCGCAAGCAGCGGATCGTCGATCACAAGGCGCGGCCGGGCAGCCGCACGCGGCTCGGAGTCTCCCCCTTTGAGCATCCGCAGAGCCTCCGCCGTCGCGGCCAGATAGGTCACGACATCACGGGTGGCGTCCTTCAGCAGCCAATCGAGAGAACCCGCACACCCCATCGCTTGAAGGTCGCGAAGCGCCTTGGCGCTCGCTTCCTTCACGCCGTCCGGGTCGCGGCTGAGGGTCCCGACGGCGAGGGACCTCACCAACGCCGCCAGATGGGCGCGCATGGCGGGGTCGTCGCCAGCGATCTGATGGGGGTGGTGACCCACATTGCGCCATCCGACGAGGGCCGCGATCAAGGTGCTGCGAGGGGCGCGGAGACTGGCGCGCCGGGCATGGCGTCGCGCGGATCCGGCGATCGCGGCGTCCGTCGTGGCACTCAGTGGCGCCAGTGATTGCGTGACGGCGCGGCGTGCCTCGCGCATCTCATCCGTCTCGGACGCACAGGTGAGCGAGGCGACGAACCCGGCGGCGACTTGATCGGCGGTCCGTTGCAGGAGGCCGGCCAACAGGCGGCCCGCTTGATCGAAATCGGTGACGATCATCACGAACGCCGTCACCGCGATGCCGATGCAGATCTCGCTGACGCGGATGAGCGACAGGAGGAAGGCGCTCGTGGGGTCGTTCAGCGTGTCGGCGAAGATGATCGTCGCCGTAATGCCGGCGAGGGCCGCCGCATAAGACGCAAAGCCCCGCAGGGCGACCGCCGCGAAGCCGCAGACGCCGCAAAAGAGCGCGAGGCTGAGGATCAGCATGTCGCGCTGCTGCGCCAGCAGACCGAGCAGCGCGACCATGACCAAGGCGCCCGTGAGCGTCCCGACGATCCGGTACCGACCTTTTTGCAGCGAGGCGCCGAGGTTCGGTTGGCAGACGATGGCGGCCGTCGTCGCAGCCCAGAACGAGTTCTGAAGTTCGAGATAGTAGGTGATCGTCAGTGTCAGGCAGACCGACGCCGCAAGCCGAAATCCGAACATGAGACGCGGCACGAGCCAGTCCTTCACGCGCAGGAGGACTTCCGGCGATCCGAAAGGATTTCGGCTCACCGACGGGCTGAACCGGGACGTCACGCTCATGGCAGCGCCCTCTACGCCATCAAGGGGGATGGCGAGAGACTAAGTGTTTCGTCCGCAAGCGAAATCATACGCCGGGAAGCGACTGTAAAACCTTGGTGTGATGCGCTGCCGCGGCCGAGCCCCAATTGTGCGATCCCGCCAGTCGGGTCGCGCCGGTTGCGCAGCCGGGACCATCAGCCTCCGCGCGAACACGCACCGACGAAACGGGCTCCGGGCCGTGAACGCGAGCACACCAAAGTATGAGCCCCGCATGCCAAGGGCCGATTCCTGCCCGCCGCCGCCTCCGTGAGAATGGCCGCCATCAGGTCTCGGCGCCTCGGCCACGCACGGATGCGGATTGGCCGGTCGCTTGCCGCGACGTCTTTCAGAAGGAGGCCTCTGTGACCGAACAGCCGACGCACATATCGGGAACCCAGCTCCCACCCGGCGAGAGGGCCCCGGAGTTCACACTGCCCGCGACGCCGGACCAGCGCCTTTCGCTCGCCGAGATGAGCGGGCGACCGGTCATCCTCGCCTTCTACCCGGCAGATTGGAGCCCGGTCTGCGGCGACGAGATGAGCCTCTTCAACGAAGTCCTTCCCGAGTTTCACAAGTATGGTGCGCAGCTCGTCGGCATCTCGACCGACGGGGTGTGGTGCCATGCTGCCTTCGCGGCCGAGCGCAAGCTGCATTTCCCGCTGCTCGCCGATTTCGAGCCGAAGGGCGAGGTCGCCCGGCGCTATGGCGTCTACCGCGCGGCGGACGGCATCGCCGAACGCGCGCTGTTCGTCATCGACGCCGAGGGCATCATCCGTTGGTCCTATGTTTCGGCCCTCGGCATCAACCCGGGCGCCGACGGGATCCTTGAGGCGCTCGAGAGCCTCTCCGTCCCGAGCTCGGCTGAAGGAGCCGCGTCATGACCCGTGGAATTCCGCCGCTTGCCGGCGACGATCACCTTCAAGGGCCATCCGACGCGGTGGTGACGCTCGTGGAATATGGCGACTACGAGTGCCCTTATTGCGGCGAGGCCTATCCGGTCCTCAAGGCCGTCCAGCGCGCCATGGGTCCCGATCTTCGCTTCGTTTTCCGCAATTTCCCGCTGGTGGACATGCATGTCCATGCCCGGAGGGCCGCCGAGTTCGCCGAGGCGGCGGCCGAGACCGGAGCGTTCTGGGACGCGCACGACATGCTGTTCGAGAACCAGGGTGCGCTCGACGACCGGAGCCTGGCGGCCTATGGCGACCGCCTCGGCATCGAGCCCGCCTCGATCGCGGCCGCATTCGCCGGAAAACACGACTCCAAGATCGAGCGCGACTTTCTCGGCGGCGTGCGCGGTGGGGTGAACGGAACCCCGTGTCTCTTCATCGATGGCCTACGCTACGAAGGGCCTCGTGATGTCGAGAGTCTCGTCAACGCCCTCCGCGCGGTGGCGCGCCAGCGTCTCTAGCAACCGATCCGGCTCGCATCCAGCCCGCGGCGACGCGCCCGCGGGATGCCTCCCTCCTTTGGACAGGGTGATTTCCATGACCGCTCGGGAAGACGCTTCGGCAGATCTCGTGGGCAAGGCGCGCGAACCCGCGGCGCTCGGGCGCGGAACGACGTTCGCGATGGCGGTCGCGGCCGGCCTCGCGGTCGCGAACATCTACTACAACCAGCCGATGCTCGAGCTGATCGAGCAGGAACTGCCGGATCGTCTGGCCGGGGCGATCCCGACGGCCACCCAACTCGGCTACGCCGTCGGGCTCTTCCTCTTGGTGCCACTCGGTGATCTCGTGGAGCGGCGACGGCTGATCGTCGTGCAGTTCGCGGCCCTCTCGGTCGCCCTTGCGCTGGCGGCCCTAGCCCCGAACGCCATGACACTCGTCGTCGCATCCCTCGCCGTCGGCTTTCTGGCGACGGTCGCACAGCAGATCATTCCCTTCGCCGCCCATCTGGCCTCGCCGGAACGGCGCGGCGCCACCGTGGGCACCGTCATGGCGGGCCTGCTGTCCGGCATCCTGCTCAGCCGGACGATGGCGGGGTTCGTTGCGGCCCATTTCGGGTGGCGGGAGATGTTCTGGCTCTCCGTGCCTCTCTCCGTTGCGGCGGCCGTGCTGATGGGTGTCGTTCTGCCACGAAGCAAACCCTCTTCGTCGATGGCCTATCCCCGCCTGCTCCACTCCATCTGGCATCTTTGGCGCACGCTTCCGGCCCTGCGTCTGGCGGCACTCACCCAATCGGCGCTCTTCGCCGCGTTCACCGTGTTCTGGACGATCCTTGCGTTCCGCCTCGCCGAGCCGCGATACGGATATGGCGCCGAGACGGCGGGCCTGTTCGGGCTGGTGGGCGCCGTGGGCATTCTCGCCGCGCCCCTCGCGGGGCGCTTCGCCGACCGGAGCGGGGCCTCGCGGGCGGTCGCGCTCGGCGTCGCCGTGACGCTGGTTGCATGGGTGATCTTCGGCCTCTGGACGTCGCTGTCTGGCCTGGTGGTCGGGGTGATCCTTCTCGACTTCGGCATCCAAGCCGCCCTGATCTCGAACCAGCACATCGTCTTCGCCCTGCGCCAAGACGCGCGCGCTCGGCTGAACACCGTTCTGATGGGCACGATGTTTCTCGGGGGCGCCGTCGGCTCGGGCGCTGCAACGCTGGCGTGGCAGATGGGCGGCTGGACCTTTGTCAGCGCGCTCGGGGTGATCTTCGCGACGATCGCCGCCGGCCTGCAACTCGCCGGATCGCGCCGGCGGGCGTAGAGGGGCGCGGCCCCTCTCGCCCCTCACTGGCGATGGGCGTCGCGCCATGCCTTCGGGGACGTACCGATCTCCCGGGAGAAGACCCGCGTGAAATGGCTCTGGTCGGCGAAGCCGCAAGCCACCGCGATCTCGGCGATGGTCATCCGGCCCTCGAGAAGAAGCTGCCGGCCTCTGTCGACCCGCATCTTGAGAAGCCAGCGATGGGGCGTCATCCCCGTGACGCGTGCGAACTGCCGCGCGAAGTAACTCGGCGTCAAGCCACAGGCCGCGGCAATTTCGGCGATCGTGAGGTTGCCGTCGAGCCTGTCGGCGATCATCTCGCGAGCCCGCTTCACCTGCCAGGCAGCAAGGCCTTTGGCGACGGCGCGCGGCTCCAGCGCGGTGCCGTATGCGCCTGCGATATGCGTGCAGAGCGCAACCATGGTCTGGTCGAGGAAGAGCTGGCTGAGCTCCCCGGACCGCTCGAGCGCCGCCGTCATCGCCAAGCCCAGATGGGAGATCACGGGGTCGAAGAAGCCCTGTCCCGACACGACGCGGAGATCGCCCATCGGCGGCCGGCCGCCGGCCCGTGCGAGGCTGTCGAAATAGCGCCTAGGGACATGAAAATGCAGCGTGTCGAAGGGATCTTCGAGCTTCGCCTCGACGCGGCTGCGGAGATCGAAGAAGACGCAATTGTTCCGCAGAAGTCCGGTTTGCGGGGTGCTGCGCCCGTCGAGCCAGAGCTCCCCCTTTTCGTAGTCGCTCAGTTCCAGGGAGAACGCATAGCCTTCCTGGGCCGGAACCGGCTCGACGAACCCGAAATCGGGCCCGCCGGCGATACGGGCGATCGTAACGTCCGATCCCGTGGCTCCGCGGAGGGCGAGCGAGGTGACGATCGTCTTGCCGTGCCAGTGCTCGTCGAGGCGCTCCCCGTAAGAATGTCTGCCCATCGTCCCCGTCTCGTCGATGATTCCTGCATCGCGCCGGTTGAGTTCGGCCGACCGTCCTGCCCGCGGCATCTGCTGCCTATCGCACCGCTGTCGGGACGCGTCGCGCGGGGGAGATCATTCCTGCGTGAGCGGCGCGTGCGAGGGCGAGAGCTGAACGCCCGCCGAACCGACCCCGTGCGGCGACCTATGCCCAGATCGGCTGCGTTCGCGGCCGGCCCTTCATCAAGCGCAACCGCGCGAAGATCGCGTCGTCACGCATTTCTTCAACCCAGTCGCAATGTGTTCAATCGTGCGGCGGGCTCGGTCCGCTACCGTTCGGCCGCGGCAATATGAGAGCGGCGACGTCTCGAGAGGTTGCCGCGCAGAATTTCGTGCAGCGGAGCTCGAGCATGGACCGAACGGCCCCATCCAGCGAAACCGACGAAACACCCTCCGGAATGCCTCGATGGCTATCGCGCGCCGGAGCGACCGCCGGATGCCCCGTTGTGTCGCCCTTTGCGACGGAGACGAGCGCGACGATCGCCGATGCGGTCGTCCAGGAACTGACGGCCGCCATCCTGGGAAGCGAGGCCTGCCGGAACTGGCTCGATCGGCCCGAGCCGGATATCGCAGAAGCGCAGGCTGCTATCGAACATTCCATCGTGGCCGCCCGCCGCGCCGCGGAACTGGTCAAGCGCTTGCGTTCGTCGAGCGTTGCGCCATCGGTGGCGGAGCAATCTGCTCGGTAACACACTTTGCGGCGCCCGGACCGTCGTGACCGTAAGGACCAGGCGGGCCGTGGCCCGCCTGGTCTCGTGGAATTGAAAGCGAGGTCTCATGAGGGACCGTCTTCGACGATCTTTCCGCGGAAGATGAAATAGACGATCAACGTGTAGGCGAGGGTCAGGGGCAGGACGAAGAGACCGGCACCCCAAAAGAGAAAGTCCAGGGACGCCGGCGGCGATGCTGCCTCCCAGATCGTGAGGGAGAACGGCAGCATGTAGGGCAGGAACGAGCCGGCGAGCGCGGCGAAGGCCGCGATGAAGATGACGGCGGCGCCGAGAAACAGGAAGCGGTCGCTTCGCCGCCAGATGGACACCGCCAAGCCGGTGAAGGCGATGGCCCCGACGAGCGGGCACAGCAACAGGACGGGGCGCTCGGTCCAGCGCGCGAGGATCGGCAGGCGGATCTGCACCGACCAGACGAAGACGGCGACGAGGAACGCGAGCAGCAACGCCATCAGCCCCGGGAGGACCCGAAAGCCGAACGCGGCGGGCGAACTCGCGGACTTCGCGGTGATCCAGCACGCTCCGATCATGGCATAGCCGATGCACAGGCCGGCACCGCAGAACAGTGCGAACGGGCTGGCCCAGCTCATCGAATTGCCGACGAACACGCCGCCCTCGACCGGCAACCCCTGCACCATGGCGCCGACGGCGGTGCCCTGCACGAAGGCCGCCACATAGGAGCCTGCGACGAAGCCCGCATCCCAAAGTCGGCGGCTGCCGGATGCCTTGTAGCGGAACTCGAACGCGACGCCCCGCAGGATCAGGCCGATCAGCATGACGAACAGTGGGACGTAGAAAGCCGACAGGATGATCGAGAACACGGCCGGGAAGGCGCCGAACAAGGTCGCCGCGGAAACGACGAGCCATGTCTCGTTGCCGTCCCAGACGGGAGAGATCGCGGCGAGCATCCGGCTGCGCTCGCGCTCGCCCGAGGCGAAGGGAAACAGCATGCCGACGCCGAGATCGAACCCGTCGAGCAGCACGTAGAGCAAGATGGAGAGTGCGAGAACGGACGCCCAGAACTCGACCATGGTCATTCTCCTAAGCCGGTCGCACCCGCCACGCCGGGGCTCGCCCCGGGGAGGGACATGGGGCGCTTGGGATTGGTGCCGTAAAGGTGGGGCTCAGCCGTCGGGATCGGCCCGGCGCGCAGCAGCCGGTAGATGTAGAGAACGCCAAATCCGAAGATCAGGGCGTAGACGAAGCCCACCAGGATGATGGTTCCCGCTATTTCATAGGATGATATAAAGGGCGTGACGGCGTCTCGGGTTCGAAGTTGGCCGTAGACGACCCACGGCTGCCGGCCCACCTCCGCCGTGAACCAGCCGGTGAGGGTGGCGATGAAGCCGAGGGGGAACGAGAGCGACGTCGCGACGAGGAACATCCGCGCCTTCACGATGCGCTCGCCGAAGAAGCTCAGCCACGACCCCAGCCAGGCGATCGCAAGCATCAGCAAGCCGCAGCCCACCATGATGCGGAACGCGAAGAACGGAATGGCGACCGGTGGCCGATCCTCGGGCGCGAAGCTCTTCAGCCCGAGCTCCTTGGCCGTCAGGCTCATCGATCCGATCACACTGCCGAGATAGGGGACGGCGAGTTCGAAGCGATTGCGTTCGTTCTGCGGGTCGGGCCATGCGATGAGGATCTCACTCGCCGGCTGCTCATCGTTCCACCGCCCCTCGATGGCGGCGAACTTGGCCGGCTGCGCGTCATGAACGAAGTCGCCGACGAGATGGCCGAAGACGATCTGGATCGGCACCAGGATGGCGGCGAGCCGCAGGCCCATGACCGCCATCGCCCGGCCTTCCTGGACCGCCTTGCCCCGCAGCATGTACCAGGCTCCGGTGGCCGCCACGCAGAACGCGGATGTCACATAGGCCGCGAGGATCATATGCGGGAAGCGGGTCCACACCGCTTCGTTGAAGATGATCGCGGACCAGCTCGTGGGTACGAAGATGCCGTCCGCCGTCAGAGCATAGCCGGTCGGATATTGCATCCAGCTGTTGTTGACCATGATCCAGAAGGCCGAAAGGCTCGTCCCGAGCGAGACCATCAGGCACGTCAGCAGATAGGCCCAGCGAGGCACGCGGTCGCGGCCGAACATCAACACGCCGAAGAAAGCGGCCTCGAGGGCGAACGCGGTGAAGCTCTCATATCCCAGCAACGGGCCCTGGATCGGGCCCGTTCTTCGCGCCAGCTCGCTCCAGTTGGTTCCGAACTGGAAGGCCATCACGATCCCGGAGACGACCCCGAGGCCGAACGCGACAGCGAAGATCTTGAGCCAGAAATCAGAAAGGCGCCGATAGATCTTCTCGCCGGTGATCAGGCCGCAGGCTTCCAGGAAGGTGAGCCACGCGGCGAGACCGATGGTGAAGGCTGGAAAGATGATGTGGAAGGAGATGGTGAAGGCGAATTGTATTCGAGACAGCAGCAGGGGAGTGAGGTCCATGGGAGCCTCCCGCGTTCTGTGGAGCCAGTCGGGCGACGGGGCCGAAGCGAGCGTCGGCGGATCTCAGCGCGGCAGCAGGTTGGTGCTCGCGAGGTCGATCACTTCCCTTCCGTGGCCGCTGAGGACGGCGCGCAGCATCCACAAGCCGAACCCGCGCGCCTGCTCGATGCCGATGGTCGGCGGCATCGACAGCTCCTGCGTCGCGGTGACGACGTCGAGCACGGCGGGGCCGTCGTGGGCGAGGACCCGCTCCAAGGCGCTCGGCAGATCGCCGGGATCTTCGACCCGCACGCCGAGAAGTCCCATGGCGCTCGCCATGGCGGCGAAATCCGGGTTCTGAAGATCGGTGCCGACTTCGACGAAGCCCGCGGCCTTCATTTCCAGAGCGACGAAGCCGAGAACGCCGTTGTTGAAGATGATCGTCTTCACGGGAAGCTTCTCCTGCGTCAGCGTGATCAAATCACCCATCAGCATGGAGAAGCCGCCGTCGCCCGACAGCGAAATGACCTGGCGTCCCGGCTGCGAGGCCTGAATGCCGATCGCCTGGGGCAGGGCGTTCGCCATCGATCCGTGCACAAGCGATCCGACCAGACGCCGCCGGCCGTTCATCTGGAGATAGCGAGCCGCCCAGATGGTCGGCGTGCCGACGTCGAACGTGAAGGCGGCATCGCCGTCGGCGTGCTCGCTGACGAGCCGCGCGAGATATTGCGGATGGATCGGCTTGTGGCCCGGCGTCCCCTCGGCCAGATCGTCGAGCCCCTTCCGAGCGTGGTGGTAGCGGGTGACGCTGTCGTCGAGGTGCAGGCGGTCTTCCTTGGTGGCGAGACGCGGCATCAGGGCTTCGATCGTGGCCGACACATCGCCGACGATCCCGAGCTCCAGCTTGCAGCGACGGCCGAGATTGGCCGGCCGGATATCGACCTGCGCGATCTTGACCGCCGTCGGCAGGAACTGCTTGTAGGGGAAGTCGGTCCCGAGCATCAGCAGGACATCGCAGGCGTGCATGGCCTCGTAACCGGACGAGAAGCCGATGAAGCCCGTCATGCCCACATCGTAGGGATTGTCGTATTCGACGTGCTCCTTGCCGCCGAGCGCGTGAACGATGGGGCTTTTGAGAGCTTCGGCGAGTTGCATGAGCTGGGCGTGCGCGCCCGCGCATCCGCGGCCGCAGAACAACGTGACGCGCTCGGCCTCGTTGAGGAGATCCGCGAGCGCATCGAGTTCACTCCGGGCGGGGACAACCACCGGGGCCGGCGGCAGCAAGCCTCTCTGCGGCGAGACCGCCCGGTCCGGTGCGGGATGGAGCGCCACGTCCCCGGGTATGACGACCACCGCGACGCCGCGTTGGCCGACCGCGGCCCGGATCGCGTTCTCCAGCACGAACGGCATCTGGCGGGGATCGGAAACCAGCTCGCAATAGACGCTGCATTCCTGGAACAGGTTCTGCGGATGGGTTTCCTGGAAATAGCCGCCGCCGATCTCCGCGGAGGGAATCTGCGCGGCGATGGCGAGCACCGGCGTTCGGCTGCGCTGCGCATCGAAGAGGCCGTTGATGAGGTGCAGATTGCCGGGCCCGCACGAGCCCGCGCACACGGCGAGCTTTCCGGTGATCTGGGCCTCTCCGGCGGCGGCGAAGGCCGCGACTTCCTCGTGCCTCACATGGAGCCACCGGAGCTTTTCGTTGGTGCGCAGGGCCTCGGTGAGGCCGTTGAGGCTGTCGCCGACGACGCCGTAGATGCGCTCCACGCCGGCCTGCTCCAGCGTGTCGATGATGAGTTCCGCGACGTTCCGAGAGGACATGACGATCTCCTGTTGTGCTCCGCGGAGCAGTGACGCTCGCAAAAGCTTAGGAGGCGGCAGGAGATTGCGCAGTCAGACGTGTTGGTGGAACCCCTACACGTTTGGATGATTGCCGATGGTGACGCGGCGCCGTCTGGCAACCCCGTACGTCGATCAAGGCCTAAATATCGGCGTCTAGTGTCGCGAACTCGTCGCGGAGCCACTCTCGGAAGGCGATGACCTTGGGTGGGAGGCGGCTCCCTGAATGCGTCACGAAATAATAGCCGATGCCAATGTCGGCCCGGATCGAAAAGGGTTCGACGAGCTTACCTTCCGAGGTCGCGTAAGCCGAGAGAGTCTGCCACGAGAACATCACGCCCTCGCCTGCAATTGCCGCCTCGAGGCAGAGCGAGGCTTCGTTGAGACTATGGCGGATCATCAGCGGAGCCAAGTCGAGACCGGCGGCGCGCAACCAGGCGTCCTCGGAGAATATCGCGCGGGTGTCGATGATCACGGGGACGTGGAAGATATCCTCCAGCTTGCGTAGACGTTCGGCCCAGGCCGGCGCGCAAACCGGGAAAATTGCGTGCCGGAGCATCAACTCCGCATCTACGCCGGGCCAGTGGCCGCGACCAACGCGGACGGCTAGGTCCACGTTCTCAGTGTCGAAATCGACGAGCGAGGTGGTGGCGTCGATACGCAGGCGTATGTCTGGATAGCGCCGCGAGAAACGGTCCAGCCGGTGGACGAGAAAGCGGGCGGCGAATACCGGAGGGACGGAGATCGTCAGTAAGGTGTCGTCCCGTCGCCGCGCGGCGCAGACCGCTTGCGACAGCGATTGAAACCCGTCGGTCAGCTTGGCGAGGACCGGGACGGCCCACTCGGCCGCGACCATGCCTTTCGGCAACCGCTGGAACACCGGGCGGCCGAGCTGCGCTTCGGCCTTGAGGATCTGCTGGCTCACCGCGCCGACCGTGACGCCGAGTTCCGCCGCGGCCGCCTGTAGCGACCCGAGCCGCCCGACAGCCTCGAGCGCGCGCAATCCGTTGAGGTGAACGAGGTTCAAGCCACTCATATAGCTTTTCTATAGGCGTCGCCTCGCCAATTCAATCGCGGCCGGATCGTCGGTGCGCTATGCCGCTATCCCGATAAGCCGCCGTTCACGAGGCTGGCGATGATCCGATTGCAGTCTTTCTTCAGGTCCGTGCGCAGACGGCGACCCTGTATGTCGCCTTCCGACCAGCCGGAGACCTCGCGCGACGCTGATCCGTTCGCGCATCCCCACATCCGCGCGATGGACCTGCGGCAGCTCGCCGACCTCCCGTTTCCGGCGTTCGGCCCGGCCGTGTGCGATGGCCCGGCGTCCGGGACGGACCCCGACGCGCCCTAGGTCCCGGCGTCACCCTGTCGCCGGCCGTCGGCACCCGAACGACTCGGCATTGAAAAATGGAGCGCGTAGGATGCGGCTCCAGGTTGCAACGCAGGGTCGATCGGGATGAATCGTTTATCGCTTGCCGTCGTGTCGTCCGTTTTCCTGTCGAGTGTCCTGGCGCCGGTGTGCTTTGCAGCCGCGTCCAAGGACGAGGTGCGGCGTTTCGGCGATTGGTTCGCCGCTTGCGACAACGGCCTCGATTGTGCCGCCGGCTCGCTCGTGCCGGATGGCGACTCCGGCGCGACGACGGTGCTCTCGTTCCACCGGGCGGCCGCCGCGACGGCGGAGCCGGAGTTCGAGATCCTGCTGCCGGAAGGCACGACCATGCCCGACCGCTACGAGGTCGACGGCGAGCCGGTCAACCTGCACCCCGAGCGCAAAGACGATTGGCTGCGGTTCTCGACCGAGGACGTGCCGGAGCTCGTCGCCGCCATGCGCAAGGGATCGGTGTTGGCGCTCGTCGACGAAGGCGGCGAGCCGATCGCGACGGCGTCGCTGGCGGGTGCGACCGCGGCGATGCTCGCCATCGACGAGGCCCAGAACCGGCTCGGCACGACGACGGCTCTGGTTCGGCGCGGCTCGAAGTCGCCGGATACGATCCCGCCGGCGCCCGCCTTGCCCGAGGTCGATGCGGTGAAGACGTCTCGCAAGGCTGGACCGTCGCTGCCGGCCGACAAGGCCGGGTGGCTGCGGTCCGACGCCCAATGCGACGGCTCGGAGAGCAGCGTGGAGGAATTCGCCCTCGATGGCGAACGCAGCCTCGTCCTGATCGCTTGCGACAGCGCCGCCTACAATTTCACCAGCTTGGCACTGACCATCGACAAGGCCGGCGAGACCGCCGCTCCGGAGTTCGATCATCTCGAATCGGACGAGGACGACGGCCGGCTCAACAATGCGACCTTCCAGGACGGCGTTCTCTACACCTCCATGCTCGGCCGCGGCGTCGGCGATTGCGGCCAGAGCCGCAGCTACGTGTGGGACGGCCAGCACTTCGTGACCCTCGAGGTCGCGCGGCAGGACATCTGCGGCGGCAACCCGGATTGGCCGGTTCTCTATCGCGCGGCGCCGGTCTGGCGCGAAGAATGAGGGTGTCGGGGTCGCGAGCGGCGGCCGCTGCCTAAGGAACGGCGACGACCGGCACCTGGGCGTGGCGCAAAATGCGGGTGAAGGGCGACCCGAACACCCGTCCGCCCCACGATCCGACCGACTGGGCGCCGGCGACCAGCAATTCCCCAGGCTTCCACTCCACCGCCTCGATCGCCTTGCGCCAGGTCGGGCCGTCCCCGAGGGTGGCGAGCGTTTCGACCTCCGGGGGCATCATGGCAAGGGCACGCGCCTGCGCTTCGAGTGCCTGTTCGCGCCACGCGTTCGCGATGAGGGCCTCGGCGTCGTAGCCGACATTGCTCGGATACATCTGCCGGTCGCGCACCACGAACGTGACGAGGCGCAGAGGCACCTTGTGGCGTCGGGCGAGATCCCGGGCGACGGCGAGCGGGCCGTCGCTCTCGGGACCTTCGACATAGGCGCATGTCACCCGCTCGACGGCCTCGCCGGGCGGACGTTTGAAGCCGCGCGGCGCGAGCATCACCGGACGGCCGGCGATCGCCATCAGCCGGCCGCCGACCGATCCGAAAGAACATCGCCTGCTCGGGCCGTCCTGCGGTGAACCGAGAATGATCGCTTCGGCCCCGATGTCGTCTGCGGCCGCCGCAAGACCCTCCGCAGCGGTCCGGGCGGCGACGACCATGAAGCGCGTGTCGATGCCCTCGCCGAGGGCGGTGCGCGCCTTCTCGAGGGCCTTGTCGGCGGAGCGGGCGATGTAGTCTCGGTATTCGAACTCGACGTTCGCGGGGGAGGGGCCGTCCCATGGTTCCGGGACCACGACGCAGATCGCGAGATCGACGGGAGGCCTTCGTGCGGCGGTCCGGGCGAGGGCGAGCGCCTCGCTTCCGGAGCGGTCCGGCGTGTAGCCGACGAGATAGGTCATTCCGCCGCCTCCCGAAGCCCGGGCGCTGCGCCCGTCTTCCTGGCCAGCGCCGAATGGCGGATCGAGTAGCCGAAATAGAGGATCAGCGCGGCCGCCGTCCAAATGGCGAACAGGAAGTAGGTGTCCCACGGCAGCTCGATGATGAGGTAGACGCAGAACAGCACCGAGGCAATCGGCACGAAGGGGAAGAGGGGAACCCTATAGCCGCGCGGCAAGTCCGGCCGGGTGCGGCGCAGGATGAGGACGCCGGCCGACACCACGGCGAAGGCGATCAGGGTGCCCATGCTGGTGAGGTTCGTCAGCACGTCGAGCGGGATCAGGGCCGCGAGCGTCGCGATGAAGGCGGCCACGATGTAGGTGTTGGCGACCGGCGTCATCGTGTGCGGGTTGACCCGCTGGAACAGCTTCGGCAGCAGCCCGTCGCGGCTCATGGCGAACAGGATGCGGGTCTGCCCGTACATGACGACCAGCGTCACGCTGAAGATCGACACGATCGCTCCGATGCAGAGCAGAACGGCGGGCCATGGCGATCCGGTGATGTTGGCGAGGATCACCGCGAGGCCCGCATCCTGTCCGGCGAACTCCGTCCAAGGCTGCGCCCCGACCGCGGCGAAGGCGACGAGCACATAAGCGAGCGTCACGAGGGAGAGCGACAGGATGATAGCGAGCGGGAGCGTCTTGCGCGGGTTCTTGACCTCTTCGCCCGCCGTCGAGACGGCATCGATGCCGATATAGGAGAAGAAGATCGTCGAGGCCGCACCGCCGACCCCGAGGATGCCTTTGGGCAGGAAGGGGTGGAGATTGTCTGACTTGAAGGCCGTGAGTGCGATCACGACGAAGAGGGCGAGCACGCCGAGTTTCACCAGCACGAGGATCGCGTTGATCGTTGTGGATTCCCGAGCGCCGCGGATCAGGAGCGACATGCACAGGACGACCAGCAGGATCGCCGGCAGGTTTACGTAGCCGCCGGCTCCGGGCGGCTGGCTGATCGCATCGGGCATCTGCCAGCCCACGGTGTCCTTCAGGAGCTCGTTCAGATATTGCCCCCAGCCGACCGCGATGGCGGAGGCCGACACCGCATATTCGAGGAGAAGGCACGCCCCGACGATATAGGCGACGAATTCGCCCAGCGTGGCATAGGCGTAGGAATAGGAGGATCCCGAAACCGGGATCATCGAGCCGATCTCGGCGTAGCAGAGTGCGGTGAGCGCCGCGGTGATGCCCGCGATCACGAACGACACGATGACCCCCGGTCCGGCTTCCGGGACCGCGGCCGTCAGCGCGACGAAGATACCGGTGCCGATCGTTGCTCCCACGCCGAGCATGGTGAGTTGAAAGAGACCGATGGTGCGGGCGAGGTCTCCGCGATGGGAAGAGTGCCCCTCGACCACGTCGACGATCGGTTTGCAGCGCGCGAGACTGGCGCCGAAGACCTTCAAAGAACGCATGAACAGAGCCCCCGCTCCGGTTGGCTTTATGTGCTCGCCCGCGCCCCCGGGCGATCAACAATAGGCCTACCAGCAAGCAGGATGCCATCCCGGCTAAGTAATTTTAAAAAAGTGCGCAGCGTTGCGGGAAGCGGAGCGTTGCGCGCTCCTCGAGGCGCCTCAATCGGTCAGCAATTCGCCCTTGCGTTCCGGCAGGGCCGTCTCGCCGGCGATCTTGCCGATCACCTTGCCCGGCCAGGCATAGGTCTGGTTGTGGCGGGCGAACAGGATGCCATCCGTGCCGGCCAGGACGTCGGCCTCGGCGCCGACGGGATCGATGATGCGGGCGACGAGATCGCCCGTCCGCACGTGGTCTCCGAGCCGTGCGTGATAGGCGACGAGGCCACCCGTCGGCGCAATGAGTTGCTGCATCGCCTCGAGAGGCGTCGCCTCGGCGCGGGGCATCGCCGGCGAGAGGTCGGACACGCCGCCGACGAGGCCGCGCCGGGCGAGAAAGCGCAGCAGGGCTTCTGCAGTGCGGCGCGCCTCGCGCTCGTCGACGTCGTCGTTCGAACCGAGCTCGAGGGTGGCCGCGAAGCACGCCGGCGGGATCGGCGCTTCGGGAAAGCGGGCGGCGAGGCTCCACCAGGGGCCGCTGCACGCCTCGTCGAAGGGATGGCCGCCCGAAATCTCGGCGAGTAGGATCGCGCGGGCCTCGATGTCGGCGGCGAGGTCGCGGGCGTCCGGCCACAGCGGCGTGCCGATATAGAGATGCGGCATCGCTTCGTTGTCGGCATGCACGTCGAGGACGATATCGGCGTCGTGGGCGAGGGTGAGGAGGTGGTGCCGCAGCGCCGCCGTCTCCGTCCGCGGTGCCCGTTCGGCGAGTGCCTCGCCCATCGCGGCCCGGATCGTCGCCACGTTCTCCGCCGCATCCTGCGTCAGGCGTTCGCCGAGCGTGTCGGCGATCTCTTTCGCGAGGTCGGGATAGTCCCGGTTGAAATTGCCAAAGCTTGCGAGGTCGTGGCGACCGTGGAGGAAGCCGCCAACCTGCTGGGCGAAGCCGACCGGATTGGCGAGCGGGAGCACGACGATCTCGCCCAAAATTTCACCGGCGGCCGCGTGCGTCTCCAGCATCTCGGCGAGATGGCGCAAGGCGAGCATGCCCGGGAATTCGTCGGCGTGGAGGCCCGCCTGAAGGTAGGCCTTAGGCCGCGCACCCGGTTCGCCGAAGCGCAACACGGTGAGCACGCGGCTCGTGCCCGGTGCCGGAGCCGGAAGCGGGATTTGCTGGACGACGGCGGGGGAGGGCGCTTGGTCCATCACAGGGTCCTTCCGAAGGGGCCGCGAAAGGCGCCTTTGCGATCATGGTGTGCCGAGAAACCGGGCAGCGACCGATATTGCGAGCCGGCTTCCTTCCGGTCTAGGCTCCTTGTGTCGGATGAACGTGTCAGGCGTTTGATGTCGTGAGCGTTTCTTTTCTCTGCGGATGTCACAGAAGGCGCCGCGACCATCTTGCGCGGGGTGCGCTCGGCGTGTTTTCGCCGCCCCGCCCGTCCGACCTTCATGCGCACCGATAATCGAACCCTTTCGCCTTCTCGCCGGTCCCCGGGCTGTGGACCGCGTAGGGGACGTTGCGTTCTCCATCCTTGGGGACCTCGGATATGGATATCATTTCGACCGCCGCGTATGTCGGGCCGAACGCGTACGCGAAGCTGCCTCTCATCCGCCTGATCGTCGGGCTGCGGCATCGCGCCGGGGCGTCGGTCGCGAGCTTCGGCTCGGAACTTCTCGATCGTCTCGTCGAACTCGTGCCGCCGCTCGGCGCGGATGTGCTGCCCGACGGGACGCGATGGGTCGATCATGCCGCGGGGTCCGAGGAGGTCGGTCTCGGCGAGCTCATCGCGCGCCTCGCGCTCAACCTCCAGCGGCTGGCGGGCTCGCCGACCGATTTCGCCCGCGCCGCGCCCATCCCCGGCACGGAGGACGTCGAAGTTCTCTACGGCTACGAATCCGATGAGATCGGCCTTGAGGCCGCCGAGTTCGCCTGCGACCTCCTCATCGAGCTGATTGCCCCGCGCGCGTCCGATGACGAGCCCTATAATTTCGAGGAGGAGCTCGAGGATTTCCTGAGCTTTGCCAACCGCCGCTCCCTCGGCCCCTCTGCGCTCGCGCTGGTGCGCGCCGCTGAGGCCCGCGACATCCCCTGGTTCCGCCTCAACGACCAGAGCCTCATTCAGGTCGGCCAGGGCAAGTACCAGAAGCGGATCGAGGCGGCGCTGACGAGCCTCACCTCCCACATCGCGGTCGAGATCGCGTCCGACAAGAACGTCGCCAACAAGATCCTCGCCGATCTCGGCCTGCCGGTGCCGAAGCAGCGGCTCGTCTACGATGCCGGCGAGGCGGTCTCGGCCGCGAACCGGATCGGCTATCCTGTCGTGGTGAAGCCGCTCGACGGCAATCACGGCCGCGGCGTCACCGTGAATGTCACCAATGACGACGAGGTCGAGCGGGCCTTCGCGGTGGCGGACGACGAGGGCAGCGCCGTCGTCATCGAGAGCATGATCCTGGGCGACGATCATCGCCTGCTCGTGATCGACGGCACGCTCGAGGCCGCGGCCAAGCGCGTGCCCGGCCACGTGGTGGCCGATGGGACGCACACGATCGCCGAACTGGTCGAGATCGTGAACCAGGACCCGCGCCGCGGCGTCGGCCACGACAACATGCTGACGAAGCTCGAGCTCGACGACCAGGCGTTCCGCCTCCTCGATGAGAAGGGCTATGGCGAAGACACCGTCCCGCCCGCCGGCGAGGTCGTCTATTTGCGCAAGACGGCGAACATCTCGACAGGCGGCACCGCCGTCGACGTCACCGATGTCATCCACCCCGACAACAAGCTGATGGCCGAGCGGGCGGTCCGCGCGATCGGGCTCGATGTCGGCGCCGTCGATTTCCTGACGACGGACATCACCCAGAGCTACCGCGACACCGGCGGCGCCATCTGCGAGATCAATGCGGGTCCCGGCCTTCGCATGCACATCGCCCCCTCCGAGGGCAAGGGACGCGACGTCGGCGGCAAGGTCATGGAGATGCTCTTCCCGCCGGGCACCCCGAGCCGCATTCCGATCGCGGCGCTGACGGGAACCAACGGCAAGACCACCTGCGCCCGCATGCTCGCCCACATCCTCAAGATGGCGGGGCACGTGGTGGGTCAGACCTCGACGGACGCCGTCTATATTGACGGCAACGTCACGGTGAAGGGCGACATGACCGGCCCCGTCTCGGCGATGATGGTGCTGCGCGACCCCTCGGTCGATATCGCCGTGCTCGAGACGGCGCGCGGTGGCATCGTCCGGTCCGGCCTCGGCTACATGTTCTGCGACGTCGGCGCGGTTCTCAACGTCACGTCGGACCACCTCGGCCTCGGCGGCGTCGACACCATCGACGAACTCGCCCGGGTCAAGCGCGTCATCGCCGAGGTGTCGCGCGACACCTGCGTGCTCAACGCCGACAACGAATACACCCTCAAGATGGCCGACTATTCCTCGGCCAAGAACATCATGTACGTGACCCGCAACCCGTCCCACGTCCTGGTGCGGGAGCATATCCGGCTCGGCAAGCGGGCGGTCGTGCTGGAGCAGGGCGTCAACGGCGACCAGATCGTCTTCTACGAGAACGGCACCCAGATTCCGCTGATTTGGACCCACCTCATCCCCGCCACGATGGAGGGCAAGGCGATCCACAATGTCGAGAACGCCATGTTCGCGGCGGGCATGGCCTACGCGCTCGGCAAGACGCTCGACCAGATCCGCACGGGCCTGCGCACCTTCGACAACACGTTCTTCCAGTCGCCCGGCCGCATGAACGTGTATGACGAGCACGGCTTCCGGGTTATCCTCGATTACGGCCACAACGAAGCCGCCGTCGGCGCGATGGTCGATCTCGTCGAGCGGCTGAATCCCCGCGGCAAGCGCATCGTCTGCGCGACCTGTCCGGGCGACCGCCGCAACGAGGACGTGGCGGCGATCGCGGCCAAGATCGCGGGCAAGTTCGACACCTATATCTGCCATCGGGACGATACGCTCCGGGGGCGCGGCCCGCGGGAGATCCCGGAACTCATGCGGGCGGCGCTCCTCGCCCTCGGCGTGGCGGACGATGCGATCCATATCATTCCGGAGGAGAGCGATGCGGTCGACACCGCGCTGAAGATGGCGCGCCACGACGACCTCGTCCTCATCTTCTGCGAGGCGATCACAGCGTGCTGGAAGCGAATCATCTATTTCAAGCCGGACGAGAGCGTGAAGGAAGCGGCCCCGGTGGTCGGGGCCGTGGACCTGCCGTTCGACGTTCCGGAGGGTTTCAAACTGATCACCGACGAGCGCGGCGCGCGGATCGCTCCCATCGCCTGATGGGACGGCCGTGATGTCGATTTACGACTGGTTCTCGCCCCGCGGAGAGAACGGCGATCGCAAGCTCGCCGTCATCGGCGGCCGTCTGGAAGACGGCAATGCGCTGATCTATGGCGAGATGCACCGCTTGTCGGGTGGCCGTATCCTGGTTTTCCCGACCGCCTCGGCCGAGCCGGAGGCGGTCGGCCCGGAAACGGTGCAGGTGTTCCGGTCGTACGGGTTCGACGCCGCGCTCTCCCCGGTCCATGGTCCGAACGCCGCCGCCGCGGCCCGAGATCCCGCGAACGCCGCGGAAGTGGCGCGCTACGGCAGCGTCTATTTTACCGGGGGCAATCAGGTTCACATCGTCGAAGCGCTGGCGCCGGGCGGAATCGAGACGCCGGTGCTCGCGGCGATCCGCGAGGCCCACGCCCGCGGCGGCCTGATCGCCGGATCGAGCGCCGGGGCGGCGATGATGTCGCGCGTCATGATCGTCGGCGGGACCTCGCTCGACGCCACCGTCCACGGCGTGACCGAGGATCCGGAACAGCCCGGCATGCTGCTCGGCGAAGGCCTCGGCTTCTTCCCATACGGCATCGTCGATCAGCATTTCATCAAGCGCGGCCGGCTCGGCCGGCTCGTCGTCGCGATGGCCAAGACGGGCGTCGAGCGCGGCTTCGGCATCGACGAGAACACCGCCTTGTTCGTGACCGGACAGCGCGGCCGGATCATCGGCGAATATGGCGTGTTCGCCCTCGACATGCGCCATGCGACGCTCGATCCGCGGGGACGCACGTTCGAGAACATCGGCTTCTCCTATCTCGACCACGGCGACGAGATCGACCTCGTTCGCATGCGCGGCGTGCCGGGGGCCGGTAAGCGCCGGGTGCGGCAGGGCGAGATCGCCTACCGCGCGCCGGCGCGGTCGCGTCGCAACGTGTTCGGCGCCTACACGCTTTACGACGTGCTGGCCCGTCTGGTGCTCGGCGACCCAGCTTTCTATGCTGCCGATCGGGCGAGCGCGGTCGACGTCAAGGCCGCCACCGCGGTGACGGTCGAACTCGAACGGATACGCAGCCAGTCCCGGGCGCTGATCGCGGTCGAAGAAAACGCGGTCCGCATCACCGCGCTCAACTTCCGCGCCACGGTGATGACGGAGCGGCTGACGCCGTCGCGCCTCGCCCGGCGCGCCGAGCGGGTCCAGCGGCTCTATGGTGCGAAGCCCTCCGCGGCGGCGCGGCTCATCCTGCTCGGCTCCTCACCGCTTCAGGCCGGCCCCGAACTCACCGCCGAGATGTTGCAGCGCTGCGAGGGGCCGGTCGGCATCATCGCGGCGGCCTCCGCCGAGCCGGAGCGCACCGCCGCGACCCACGTCGATCTGCTGCGGCGCGAGGGCGTCGAGGCGTTCGATCTCGGCATCACGATCAACAATATCGGGCGGGCTGGCCGCAACGAGGCGCTGGTTGAGGAGATCGCCGCGCTCAAGACGATCCTCTTCACCGGCGGCAACCAGATCCGTCTCGTCGAGACGCTGCTCCACCGCGGCGAAGAGACCCCGATCCTGCTCGCGATCGCCAAGGCTCGCGCCAAGGGCGCCGCGATCATCGCCGCGAGCGGGTCCGCCTCGGCCTTGTCGGACTTCATGGTGGCGGGCGGCACCTCATTCGACGCGCTCCGCTACGGCGTTTCCTCGGACCAGGGGCACAACGGCCTCGTCATCCAGGAGGGCATCGGCTTCTTCGGCGGCGGGATCGTGGATCAGAACGTCTTCTCGTCCCGCCGTCTCGGCCGGCTGATCGTCGCCTGCGCCGAGGAGGGCGCGCCCCACGGCTTCGGCATCTGTGAGGAGACGCTGATGGATGTCTCCGGGGACGGCAGCCGGGTCGACGTCGCCGGCCGCAACGGTGTCGTTCTCGTCGAGGTCGACGCGAGCAATCTGGTCCTCCAGAGCGACAGCTTCGTCGCCCGCGGCGTCAAGCTGACCTTCGTCCGGCCGGGCGACAGTATCGAGCTCCCGACCGGGATCGTTCGCCGCAACACGCCGGTCGAACCGGCGACGGCCGCTCTCGACCGCCTGGTGCGCGAGCTCGCCGCCGATTGTTCGGCGCTGCCGCTCTCGCCGCGGCCGATCGACCCTCACCGCTACCGCGCGATCGAGATGGGCGTCGTCGAGCAGGGCGCGGGAATCGTGAAGATCGACATCGCGTCTCCCCGCGACGATCGCGACTGAACGCGGGCTTCGCGCCATCCGTTGGAACGTCTCGTGCGCATCCGTCTTTCTCTCGAAAGGGATATGTGCTATTTCTTTCCCTCGAAAGGATGGTGCCATGCTCAATGCGGAGCGCGTGATCGAGACCAAGCCGGCGGAAGGCGAAGTTCTCGCCAAGGCCCTGGTGCGGGCGGCCGACCAGCTCGCTTTGCCGGCCCGTCTTCTCGGTGCCGTCGTCGGTCTCTCCGAGCCGACCGTTTCACGGTTGAAGCGGGGGCGCTTTGCCCTCGAACGGGGTACGAAGCCGTTCGAACTCGCGCTTCTCTTCGTCCGCTTCTTTCGATCGCTCGACGCCATCATCGGCGGTGACGAAGGGGTCGCCCGCGCGTGGCTGCGGGCCGACAATCTCGCGCTCGGCGGCAAGCCGATCGACAAGATCCAGACGGTGAGCGGGCTCGTCGATGTCATCGCCTATCTGGACGCCCGCCGCGCTCTCGTCTGAGGCGCACGCCTTCCGCGGGCGCGGCTGGCGCCTTGTGGAAGCGCAGCATCGCGTCTCGACCCTGAAGCTCGTCGACACGCTCGAGGAGCAGGCGCTCCTCGAAGATCTCCTCGAAGAGACGAAACCGCCGTTGCCGCCCGAATGCCGCGGCCTCGATTATCTCCTCGCGACGCCCTTCCGGTACGGCGCGCTCTATCCCACGGGCTCGCGCTTCCGCCGCGCTGGCCGAACGCTCGGCGTGTTCTATGCCGCGGCGCAGGTCGAGACGGCGGTTGCCGAAATGGCGTTCTACCGGCTCCTCTTCTTCGCGGAATCGCCGGCCACGCCCTGGCCCGCGGAGCCGGGCGAATACACCGCCTTCGCGGCGGCGCTCATGACCGATCGTGCCCTCGATCTCATGGAGCCGCCCTTGTCGGAGGATCGCGCCGCCTGGACCCACCCGACGGATTATCGCGCGACGCAGGACCTCGCCGACGCGGCGCGGACCGTCGACATCGCCCTGATCCGCTACGAATCCGTGCGCGATCCGCAGCACGGCGCCAACTTGGCCGTGCTCACCTGCGCCGCGTTCGCCGAGCCGCGCCCGGTCGAGCGCCAGACCTGGCGCCTTCGCCTCAGTCGCTCCGGCGTCCAGGCCATGTGCGATTTCCCAAACGCTCGCCTCGGCTTTCCGCCGGACCTATTCGCGGCCGATCCCCGGCTCGCTGGCTTTCCCTGGCAGCGGTGAGCGCGAGGCCCACCAGCTTCATTCTGTCGGAGTGGGTTGAACCTCGCTCTATTGGATGAGGCAAATGGCTCCAACCGCGACGGTCGCGGATGCGAGGACCCGAAGGAGCGAGAGCTTCTCCCCCAAGAAAAGCCAGCCGATCAAGGTCGCGAAGAGCACGCTTGTCTCGCGCAGGGCGGCGATTGGGCCTGCTGGACCGCGGGCGAATGCCGCGACGACAGCGGCATAAGCGATGACCGCGACGGCGCCGCCCGCGAGGGCCCTCCAAGTCTCCGGCGCCCTCATATCCAGTCGGAGGCGGCCGCGCGCGATGGTGTGGGCGAGCGGCAGAAGAATGCCATATCCCACGAGGACCCACGCCGTGTACGCGTTCGAACCGTCCGCCATGCGTACTCCAAGCGAATCGATCGTTGCATAAGCGGCGATGATCGCCCCGGTGCAGAGAGCATAGGCGAGACTTCGTCCGGGGATTCTGGCTCGACCGAGAGCGAGACTGGCAATGCCGCCGGCGATCAGCAACACGCCGAGCACTTCATGGGGTGTCGCGCGTTGAGCGGCGAAAACGACGGCCGAGAGTGTGACGAGAACCGGGACGGTTCCGCGAACGATCGGATAGACCTGCCCGAGCGCGCCGTGGCGATAGGCGGCGACGAGAAACAAAGAATAGGCCGTCTGCAGGACAGCTGAGGCCAGAATGTACGGCCACACCGCCAGGGCGGGCAAAGGGAGAGCAATCACGAATGGGATCGCAAGGACCGTCGAGGCCACGCTCATGAGCGTGACGGTCTGGAGCCGGTCTCCTCCCCCGCGGAGGAAGGCGTTCCATGTCGCATGGAGAACGGCTGCGGAAAGCGCCAAGGCGATGACAAGAGGGGTCATGCGGCGGGCGCGGGCGAGATGAGCTGGAGCGCAGCGCCTTTTGCTGCGGTGATGGCCTCGTCCCCGTGGCCCAATTGGGCGAGGAGGGTCGCCCCCTCGATGAGCATCACGAGAACCGTCGCCTTCGCGACGGCAGCAGGCGGTGTCTCCTCCAGCAGCGCGGCGAGGCGGTTACGCATCGCGATCTTCTGCGCGGCTGCGGCGCGATGGACGGGATGGTTTACATCGCCGTATTCCGCGATCGCGTGGGCGAAGAGACAGCCATGAAAATCACGTCGCCGAAACCATGCCGCGTGCCAGTCGAAAACGCGGGTGACTTTCTCGGCTGGGGTTGCGTCGGCTAAGGCGAGGTCGTCGAGCTGCCGCGCGAACCGTTCGGCGCGCCGCTCGAGCACCTCAATGATCAACTTATCCTTACTCGGAAAGTGGCGATACATCGTCATCTTCGCCACCCGAGCCTCCGCAATGATCCGATCGATGCCGGTCGCGTGAAATCCATCCCTTTTGAACAGATCGTATGCGGTTCGGACGATGAGCTGGCGCTTGTCGTGCTCGGACGGTGTCATTTCCAGCCCTTGTGATGAGACAGGTCTGTATCATCACGGGATGGGTGCGGCGTCAAGAGCAGCCCGCGGCATATACGAACGCTGGCAGGTAGGCGGCTCTGGCAGCGGTGAGGGCTCTCAGGCCGGGCGGCTCGGGCGGATGCCGTAGCGGCGGAGCTTTTCGATGAAGCTGCGCCGCGAGATGTTGAGGAGATCGGCGGCCCGGCTCTGATTGCCGCCGGTCTCCCGCAGCTTGGTGCGGATCACCACGGCCTCGAACTGCTCCACCATCGCCTTGAGATCAGCGCCCGGAGGAAGGGCGGCGCCGGCCGGCAGAGCGATCGGCGCCTCGGCGCGCAGGTCCGCCGGCATGTGCTCGACGCCGATCCGCTCTCCGTGATCGACGAGGAGCACGGCCCGTTCGACGATGTTCTTCAACTCGCGGACATTGCCGGGAAAGGTCCACATCGCGAGGGCGTCGAGCGCCTCCGGTGTCAAAGTCGGCACCGGGCGCCCGGACAGCTCGGCGGCGGCGGCGAGGAAATGATCGACGAGCCGGGGCACGTCACCGCGGCGCTCGCGCAGCGGCGGCAGGGTGATCGGAAAGACGCTCAGCCGATAGAACAGGTCTTCCCGGAAGCCGCCGTCGGCGATCTTGCGCTTCAGATCCACGTGGGTCGCGGCGACGATGCGCACGTCGACCCGATCGGTGCGGACGTCGCCGACCCGGCGCACCTCGCCGAGCTCGATCATGCGCAGGATCTTGGCCTGAAGATTGAGCGGCATATCGCCGATCTCGTCGAGGAAGAGCGTGCCGCCGTCGGCTTCGTGGACGAGGCCGCGCTTGTCGGAGACGGCGCCCGAGAACGCTCCCTTGCGGTGGCCGAACAATTCGCTTTCCAGAAGGTGCTCCGGCAACGCGGCGCAGTTCTGCGTCACGATCGGCTTGCGGGCACGCTCGCTGGCGCGGTGGATGGTGCGCGCGAACACCTCCTTGCCGGTTCCCGTCTCGCCGAGGAGGAGGACAGGCACCTTCGAGGCTGCCGCGCGGCGGGCGAGGTCGAGGGCGGCGAGGATCGCCGGGCTCTCGCCGATCACGCCGTTCTCGCGGCCGCCGCGGCGGAACCTCGTTTGCGCTTCCTCTCGCAACTGTGCGTTCTCCTGGGCGAGTTCCGCATTGGCGCGGTCGAGGCGGCGGATCAGTTGCTGGTTCTCCGCGAAGAGGCGGGCATTGCCGATTGCCATCGCGGCCTGCGCCGCGAACGACCGCAAAGCCGGCTCGCTCGCCCCCGTCAGCGGCACGACCTCGCCGGTATTGCGGTCGCAGAAATTGGCGAGTTGAAGCACCCCGAGCGTCTGTTCGGCGTTGCGCAGGGGCAGCACGGCGAAGGAGCGCGTCCGAAAGCCCGTCGCGCGGTCCTGCTCGTAGGTCGCTCCGAACTCGAAGCCGGTATAGGCATAGACGTCCGCGATCGACACGAGCCGGCCCGTGATCGCGCTGAAGGCGTTCGGATCGGTCAGGTTGAACGCCATGTCCTCGCGGTAGAGCGCGATCGGACCCGGCACCGGCGCGGCATCGGGCACGACCTCGTTCTGTCCGAGAACCCCCTCGAGCGTCCGCCCCGTGACGTCGAGGACGAGAAGCCGCGCGACCTGCGCCCGCGTCAGCCTGCGCGCGGCGCTCGCGATCGCGTCGAGCAAGCGGGCGAGGTCGCGCTCCGTGGCGAGGGCGGTCGCGACGTCGATCAGGTCGTTGGCGATCTCGATCGGGTCGAGCAAAGCGGAGCCTGCCGAAGTCCGAAGGGGGAGGCCGCTCAGGCGGCCTCGTTGAGGGGCGTCTCGCTGCCGGCGATGACGAAGTCACCGCCCGGTCCGACGTCGAGCGCGATATCCTGTAGCGGCGCGTCGACGCTCATTCGATGGAGAATTTCGGTCGCAATCATCGGCAGGATGGTCTTGCGGATGATGTGATCGATGGCGCGCGCGCCGGTCTCGACCTCGGTGCAGCGCGCGACGATCCGCTCGATCAGCGCATCGGAGAAGGTGAGGTTGAGCTTCTGCGAGGCGGCGAGGCGGGCCGCCACCCGCGCGAGCTTGAGGCGGACGATGCCGATGAGCGAGTCCGCCGCGAGCGGGAAGAACGGCACGATCTGCATGCGGGCGAGCAGCGCCGGCTTGAAGTGGCGGCTGAGCGTCGGCCGGATCGCGGCGATGAGGTCTTCCGTCGACGGGCGGGGCTCCTGAAGGCCCATCTCGGTCACGATATCGGTCGCGAGATTGCTCGTCAGGATGACGATCGTGTTCTTGAAGTCGATGGCGCGGCCTTCGCCGTCGGAGAGCACGCCCTTGTCGAACACTTGATAAAAAAGGTTCATCACCTCGAGATCGGCCTTCTCCACTTCGTCGAGCAACACGACGGAATAGGGCCGCTGGCGCACCGCTTCCGTCAGAAGTCCGCCTTCGCCGTAGCCGACGTAGCCGGGAGGCGAGCCCACGAGCTTGGAGACGGTGTGCTTCTCCTGGAACTCGGACATGTTGATGGTGATGAGGAAGCGCTCGCCACCGAACAGAAGATCCGACAGCGCGATCGCGAGCTCCGTCTTGCCGACGCCCGACGGGCCGACGAACAGGAAGACGCCCATCGGCTGGTTCGGGTCCTGCACGCCGGCCTTCGCCGCGCGCAGGCCCTCGTCGATTGCGGTGACGGCCTGATCCTGTCCCTTGATGCGGGCCTTGAGGTCGGTGCCGAGGCTCAGCACCGCGGCCGCCTCGTCGCGCACCATCGAGCCGACGGAGATGCCGGTCCAATCGGCGATCACCTGCCCGACGACGTCCGGCGTCACCTCGTAATGGACGAGCGGACGGCGACCGCGCACCGCGCGCAGCGCCTCCATGGCCTCGTTCAGGGCCTGCTGGGATTCCGGCATGACGAGGCCGCGGCCGTCGTCGCCGCGCTCCTCGCGCAGCTTGGCGCGGCAGGCGAGGACGCCTTCGACCGCCTGCTTTTCCTGCGTCCAGCGTTCGGTCATCGCGGCGATTTCGCCGCCGAGCGTCGCGATCTCGGCGTCGATCTCCGGGAGCCTGGGATTAGCGGCCTCGCTGCTCGCGTTGTGGTCACGCTCGAGCGCCGCGTGTTCGCGCTGGAGCATCGCGATGCGACGCTCCTTCTCGTCGATCTCGGCGGGCTTGGTCGACAGGCTCAGCTTGACGCGTGCGCAGGCGGTGTCGAGCACGTCGACCGCCTTGTCGGGAAGCTGCCGTCCGGTGATGTAGCGCGCGGACAGCCGTGCCGCCGCCACGACCGCGACATCGCGGATATAGACGCCGTGCGCCTTCTCGTAGGCGTCGCGCAGGCCGCGGATGATGACGACGGCCTCGTCCGGCGACGGCTCGTCGAGCTTGACGAGCTGGAAGCGGCGGGCGAGCGCCGGGTCCTTCTCGAAATATTTCTTGTATTCGCTCCAGGTCGTGGCGGCGATGGTGCGCAGTTCGCCGCGGGCGAGCGCCGGCTTCAGGAGGTTCGCCGCATCGCCGCCGCCCGCCGAGCCGCCGGCGCCGACGAGGGTATGGGCCTCGTCGATGAAGAGCACGATCGGCTTCGCCGAGCCCTTAACCTCGTCGATGACGCCCTTGAGGCGGTTCTCGAATTCGCCCTTCACGCTCGCGCCGGCCTGGAGCATGCCGAGATCGAGGCCGAGCAGCTCGACGTCGCGGAGGAATTCCGGCACGTCGCCTTCGACGATCTTGCGGGCGAGGCCTTCGACCACCGCCGTCTTGCCGACGCCGGGTTCGCCGACGCAGATCGGGTTGTTCTTGCGGCGGCGGCCCAGCACGTCGATCATCTGCTGGATCTCGCGGTCGCGGCAGAACACGGGATCGATCTTGCCGGCGCGGGCCTGCGCCGTGAAGTTGATGGTGAAGCGGCCCAGCATGGAATCGGCCGTCGGCAACGCCGGGCCTTCGCCGGTGGCGCGCGACGCGGCGACCGTTCCGATGGCGTCCGCCTCCTCGCTGGAGCCGGCCACGATCGCCGCGAAGTTCGCCTTGAGATCGGCGGCAATGATCGGGCGCAGCGCGTCGAACCAATCCGGCTGTCCGAACCGGGACGGATTGGAAACGAGCGCGAGGACGATGGCGCCCGAGCGGATCTTGCCGAGCCCGAGATCGACCGAGCTCAACATCCAGCTATCGGCCAGGAGCTCGACAAGGAGCGGCGAGAAGGCCGGCCGGCCCGGATTGCCGCTGCGCATGCCCTCGAGGGTGCGCTGGAGGGCGCGCTTGAAGGTGCTCGGCTCGACCTCATAGCGGCGAAGGATGGCGGCGAGGTCGCGGTCCGGCTCGTCGGTCAGGACGAGGAGCACATGCTCGATCGTGACCTCGTAATGTTCCCGCGCCGTACAAAGGCCAGCCGCGGTCTCCAGCAACCGGCGGGTGAACGGCGTCAACCGATCGAGGAGTTTGCGGAGATCGACCTGCGCCATGGAATTCACCTCGTTTGGGACGTGTCCGACCGAAAGCGGACGCGGATCCATGCAAAACGAAGTTCAATGAAAGCGTGATGACGACGTAGAAATACTGAAAGAATATTCTTGGTTGGAATCGGGCGCCCCGGTTGGGGCGCCCGAGACGGCGTCAGCTCTGGTTCGGCTTGCGCCAGTCGTCGGAGCCTTCGGTGTTGGCCTTGGCGTGCGACCAGGTCACTTTGCGGTACACGAACGACCAATCTTCCATGTGGCCGAAGCTCGCGTTCTCCGGGTCGAGGCAGTTCGGCACGTAGTTCTTGCCGTCGACGAGAACGGCGTCCTCCCACTTGATGGTGTAGTACTTTTCCTGGGTGCCGGTGGTCGACACGCGGTAGAAGTCCATCTCGAGCTGCAGCACTTCGCCCTGGGCGAGGGCCTGCCACAGCAGCGGGGAGGCCTTGTCGAAGACCTTCGTGAAGCTCGCGGGGCGGTGCGAACGCAGGCCGGTCGGCTGGCCGGACTGGGGATCGGTCGGCACGGTGACGTTGCCGGTGAAGGCCTGGATCAGGCACTGATCCTCGTGACCTTCCTGATAGGTGTTGCCGACGCTGTCGGCGGTGAACGCACCTTCGCTGATCTTACCCTGGCTGGCGCCTTCGATGCTGAGATAAGCCGGAGTCGGCATTGTACTCTCCTATGGTCGGAGCCGGGCTGGCTCGATCCTTCTAGCGCAAGCCCCGTACCAACTCCGCTCCGCCCGAAAACGCTTAAATATTTCAAACCCTTAGCGGTGGATTTGGCGACTGTCATAATTCGCGGCGAGTGTGCAGGAATCCGCGCAGTGCGGGTTCGATCACGTATTTCCGCGCATATCGCATTACCTTTCACGTCCGCGATGAACACGTTTGCATTGCGTGCCGAGATCAAGGAGAGGCGCAACGGGTGCTGCTCAGATATTCTGGACGTCGATCGCGATGTCGAGAAAGGCGCGCGTCTGCCGATCCAGGACCGCGCGCGCGAGAAAGCGCATGGAGCGCTGATCCACCACCGCATTGCCGGCCACCGCGTAGGACAGGGCCGCGCGCTCGCCATGGATGATGGCCGCAGCCGGTTCGCTGCGGAGCGCCGCCCGGACCACGCGGCCGTCGGGAAGGACGGTGCTTCGCACACCGTCGAAATCGGGCGCCGAGACCGCCGTCGTCCCGACGGGAAGGATCGCGCTGCGGACGATATCGCACAGCGCGAGCTCGATCGTATCGGGCTCGACCTCGAGCGGTTGCCAGGCCTTGGCGGACATTCCGAACCTCCCTCGCGCGACCGGAGTGCTCTCCGGCCCTCTCAGCCGAGCCCGCAGGGTCGGCTCCGAAACCGAAACTCACCCGACGCTGACGCGGGCGCCGTCGAACCGGAGATCGCCTTTGGCGGTGACGACCGCGATGCCGGCGCCGACATTGAGGGTCTGATCGACGGTGGTCGAAAGGGTCCCCATCCGCTCCACGTCCGTGGTGTCGACGTGGGTGGTGCGGCTGCCGAATTTCTGCGTGATGTCCTGCGCCAAGTCCTCGCGGACGTCGGCGCTGAGGCGCAGCCGCTTGGCGAAGGTGCTGAGAAGGCGCGTCACCGTCGACACGCGATCGGCGATCATCCGCAGGCTGTTGGTTTGGATCGTCACGCCGTCGCGGCCGGCGAGCTTGACCTGCGGCGCCTCGAGCACGAGATCCGTCTCGGTCGAAAGCGTGATGGGCCCGGCGAGCGGCCTGTCGAGCACCGCGAGCACATGGGCGCCGCCGGGCCAGCGGTACACCAACACATGATCCCCCGCCTGGGGCGCGACGAGGCAGCTCACCGCGGCCCGCGCGTCGATCTCCTCGTCGCCGATGGCGAGACGAAGGCCGGATGGGCCGGCGCTGACGACGCGGGCGACCTCGCCTCGCCAGGCGGTGGCGCTGTCGTTTAGTGCGCCGCCGGCGTTTGTCGGCTTTCCGCCACGGTCAGGTTCGATCCTCGCTTCTGGCGGGTTCACGATCTCAAACACTCGGCATCTCCGCGGAGTTTTCGATGAATTGGTCAAGCCGACACTGCAAAGCGTAAAATTATGCGATCGTGAAGAGATTTGTGATCCAGGTGGATAATCCCTTGGAATCTGTCTCCGTCGAATTCTTGGCTGTCCTCAGCATTGTGGAATCCGCCAGCCACTGTCGCTCTTCGACCGTGGATGTCTGATCGGCCATACTGTAAAATGTCTTCTTATATTCCATTTCGGCGGTTTTAACGTCATAAAAGGAGCCTTTATAGTCCATTAGCGTGATAAATTTAGTTGCGTTCGTCGCGACAGAATTGGTTTCGCCGCTTACAACCTTAAGATCTAGTCCATATACATATGTAAAATTCAGACCGAGAACGGCTTTTGAATCTTGTGGTGTCGCCAGCTTAATCTCTCCGCCGATACAAAGCTTTGTTTGAAGCCCGGTGTTGATCGCAAGTTCAATCGACAGCTTCATGGAGAATGAAGCCGCGAAGGTCATCAGGGTGGCGTCGTCCCACATCAGCGCCTTCGACGTGCTCATGTGGTTCGTCTTCGCCTCTCCCCAGTAGACGCCTTCCGAGGTGCCGCTCACCGTCGTCGTCTGCGTGCCGCTGACTTTGATGCTGCTGCTTCCCGACAGCGTCACCGTCATGTTGTAGGCGGACAACAGAATGTCCGCCGGAGTTGTCATCTCGATGTTGTCGGACGTGTTGAGCGTGTACTTGCCGGCGTCCACTTTGTGCGCAGAATTGCCGGTCGTCGTCTCGGTCGCGTAGCCGGTCCCATAGGTGTAGGTGGCGCTGCCGTCGACGTTCACGTTCAGGTCTTGGTTCGTGTAGAGCATGGCGCCGTCGGTCGAGGGGGCCGTCGTGCCGGCCGCGGCGGCGGCCGTGGCCGCATCCTGCGTCGCCTTCGGCAACAGGGTCTTCTCGTCCTTGTCGACCGATTTCCCCATCCGGAGATAGGTGCCGGTGAAGGAGCGGCCGCCGACTTCCGCGGGCGTATCGATCCGGAAGAAGGGGGCGTCCTTTGCGGCTCCTTCTGCCGGCGCCTCGCGGTCGTCGATCTCAAGCATCACTTTGGACGCCGTCTCGATGCGGTTCAGCGTCCGGTTGTTCTTGGTGACGGGATCGCCGTTCTTTTCGTCGGAGACGGCGCCGACGACGACGGGTCGGTCTGGGTCGCCGTTCAGATAGCCGACGACGACTTCGGTTCCTTGCAGGAGCGGGAAGTGCAGGCCGGAACTGTTCGGGCCGAGATAAGGCTGGCTCTGGCGGACATAATCGCTCGCCTTGCCGGCATTGTATTTGCCGTCGTCGAAGGCGAAGCGGACCTTGTAGCGGCCGCGGGTATCCATCCAGCCGCGCTGGCCCTGGTTCTCTTCCGCGTCGATCTGCGCCGTGAAGAGCCCCGACACATTGGGTCGCGGGGTCTTGCGTTCGGGGCGGAAAGGCGTGTCGAACGGGACGCATTCGATCTCGTTCGCATAGGGCCGCGCGGCCCGCGCTTCATGGCTGAAGGGCAGAGGGGCGAAGGCGGACGGCGGCGGCACGGACACCGAGTGGCGTACCGAGACGACGAGGAACTGGGTCGACTTCGAACTCAGGGTGTGGTCCGTCAGGGTGAAGACGGTGCCGGCGCGCAATTGGGGCACGTTGCTTTCGCCCCTATAGACGAGGCGGCGGCAGGCGATCTCCTCGGCGCGGATCTTCGCGAGCGTCTTGCCCTGGTCCTCGTCGTCGAAATGCTGGCCATATTCGACGATCTTGCCGAAGCCCTGGTCCGTCACGGTTTCGCTCACCTTGAGCGGCGGAGAGGTCTTGGTCTCGTTATAGTCGCGCAAGTGGACGCTGCCGGGCACCGGCTTCGCAATGGCGCGGAAGCGCGTCATCGCTAGATCGCCGGTCCGGGCACTGCCGCGCTTGTTGTTGAAGGTGACGGTCGGCAAGCCGTCGATATCGACGTTCTTGCAGACATCGTTTTTGTCGCCGAACACGACGATCTCGGATTGGTCGTCGTGCTCGAAAAAGAAGAAGACGCCCTCGTGCTCGCATTGGCGCTTGAGGAACGACAGATCGCTTTCGCCATATTGGACGACCTGGGCGCGGGCCAGATAATCCGAGCGCAGCCGCAGTTCGTGACGAATGTCCAGGCCGTGACCGCCGGTCGTCGAGTCCGTCCCGGCGCCGTTGGTGAGAACGCTGTCGACGAGGTCGCCGAGCTTGATCGGGTCCGAAGCGCCGTAGACGAGGTTCTGGCGGCTGAGGTCGAGCAGTGAAAGGCGTGGTGCGAGGACCGTCTGGTAGGCGAAGTCGCCGGCGTGGGTGGCGTCGCCCGCGCTGAATTCGGCCAGGATGCCATGGGCGGTGAGCACGTTGCCGCCGGCACTGATCGTCAGGGTCGCCGCTTGCCCAATGGCATCGAGAGGGTCGATCGTATCGGCGCTGGTGAACTCGATCTCATACCGGAACAGGTCTGAGATCCGCTCGCGACCTTCGATCGACGTGACGTAGATTTCCTTGCGGTCGAGGGCCGGCACCGAAAGGGTGAGCGTGAGGTCCGTGCGCTTGCCGATCATTGCGGTTTTCCCCCTTGGCGCGCATCGCCGCCTTCACCGAGTCCGATGGCGAGACTGCCTGACGGGTTCGCCAAGCCGGTCTGTCAACGCTCCGCTTCGAAGGCGTGTCGGGCCATTCTTGCTACGGTGATCGCGCGCGCGAAGCGGCGCGTTGATATCCCGCGGCGCGACCTTAGCGGATGAGTTTTACAGTCGCGCGAAGGGCATCGGCGCTGCCGTCGGGGGTCGACGCGCGTCAGAGCCGGGCCCGGATCGCGGACTTGAGCGCGGCCGCGCGCTCGCCCCCGGTGCCGATCTCTGCCGGCGACACGACGGCGAGCGAGGGATACCAGCGGGCCATCCCGTCGCGGCTCGCGAAGGTCCAATCAGGGATCGGCCCGGTGACAATCAGGCCGGGACGGCCGAGGGCACCCGCCGTCGCGCCGACGACGCCGGTCGGGGCGAGGACAAAATCCACGCCTGCGATCGCTGCGACCAAGTCGGCATAGAGGTTCACATGCGCGCCACCGTCGAGGATCGCCGGCCGGCCGCCGAGCTGATGGCGCGCTTCGCCGGTCTCCAGGCTGATCAGGGTGCCTAGACCGTCCGTGGCCGCCACGGCATCCTCGAGCGAAAGAGCGATGCCGTAGGTGTCCCACGCGAGACCGATCAGCGGTCGTGGCAATCCATCGAACGCCTTTTGCCAGCGCGCGAGTCGCTCCGCGTCGGGCGTCAGATAAGGCACGGTCGCCGCCTCGCCCGACAGGCGCACGACGTCGAGAAGCGCCTCGGCCGGGAGGGCCGGCACGTCGGATCGCTCGGTCTCGGCCCGGACGCCCGCGCCGCTCGCGAGCAGGATGTCGGCGATCTCGCGGCTGCCGGCGATGGTGATCGGCTGCTCGTGGCGGCGGGCGAGTTCGGGCAGGGCGCGGGCGAGAAAGACGAGCTCGGACGGCGGAACGCCGCCGCGGGCCAGTATCGCCTGTGCCTTGAACGGGTCCTCGCCCTCATCGAGCATCCGTGTCGCGTCGAGGCGGCCGAGCATCAGGTGCGCCACATTGCGGCAGCGCCGCAGGGCGCCGTCGTCCGGAATGCGGCTCGCCAGGGTGTCGATGAGCTTCAGCGCCGGCTCGGGGCGGTTGGCGAAGATCAGGAAGGTGGCGAGGCCGAACAGCGTCTCCGGCGTATTGCCGAGGCGGCGCACCGCCTGAGTGAGGGCCTGGACGCCAGCGTCGGTCTGGCCGCGCAAAGCGGCGAGTTGAGCCGCGAGAAGCTGGGCGTCCCACATCAGCGGCGCGACCGCGAGGACACGGCGTAGCAGCGTCGCGGCCCGCTCAACGTCCCCCGTGTCGGCGAGCGTCCGCGCGAATGCGACCTGATGGCCGAGATCGCTCGGGGCGAGCAAAAAGGCCTGCTCGGCGACCTGCGCCGCCTCGGTGCTGCGCCCGGTCTGGCTCAAGACCAGCGACAGATTGCGCAGTGCCTCCTTGCTATCGCCGTCGAGGGCGAGGGCGCGGCGCAGCGCCCGCTCGGCAAGCAGCCATTCGCCAGAGGCCATGGCGGTCGCCCCGAACAGAGCGTGCGCCGCGGCCGTGTCGGGCGCGGCCTCGATCGCCTCGGTGGCGATGGTTCGGGCCTCGCCAATTTCACCCCTGGCGAGCCGGATGCGGCCGAGGGTCAGCTTGTGATCGACCTTGCCGGGCGCGAGCTCGATCGCCCGCTCGGCGCAGATCAGCCCGTCGTCGAGTTTGTTGAGGGCCGTGCGCGCGACGGCGAGGGTGCCGACGAGGACATCGTTGTTGGGATAGGCGGTACACGCCTGTTCGAGCAATTCTTCCGCGCGCGCGGCGTCGCCCTTGCCGAGGGTAGCGGCGGCCGCTGTCTCCAACGCATCAGGCGTCGCCTTTTCCTCCGGCCGGAGCGTCTCGATCGCGATAAGCACCTCCTCGTACCGTCCTGAACCGAGGAGATCTTTAATGGGTTGCATCTTGATTTCAATTCTATGCATATCTTCTACGAACTGTATCCAAAATTAGCCTATCGAAACGAGACTTGATGTCGTGTTTTGCACCTTATGGTTCATGGATACGAGTTCTATGCTGGATGCTTCAGATGCCGATCTGTCCGTCTTCGATCCGGCTGTTTCCGACTTAGTTGTGCTCGTCACTGTCTTCGCGCCGTTGACGGTTTCTGTCGAATTATTGGACGTCGAGGTGAAGGTCAAATAATTCGCTGTAAACTTATTTGTGGCGTCTATTACTTGCTGGCGCGTCTTATATTCTTTTCCTTGAATCAAGCTAATAGTGTATCCTGCCACGAGGGTTATATTATAACCCAAAACTGCCTTGAAGTCTTGTGGGCTAGCAAATTTAAGCTCGCCTCCGAGGCATATTTTAGTTTGTAGTCCGGCTACAATCGCAAGTTCGATAGACAGCTTCATTGAAAATGTCGCCGCCATCGTCAGCAGCGTCGTGTCGCCCCACATGAGATTTTGAGATTTGCTCAGATTTGTTGTCTTGACGTCACTCAGGTAATATTCGCGCGTCTCGCCGCTCACAGTCGTCGTCGAGGTCCCGTCGACGGTGATATCGCTACTGCCTGTGAGCTTGACGGTCATGTCATAAGCGGACAGGTTAATGTCGCTGTCCGTCGTCATATCGATATCGTCGGAAGCATAGAGGGTGTATTCACCATCGTCGACTTTGTGGGTCGACGACCCCGACAAGGTCTCGGTGGCGTAGCCCTCGCCATAATTGTAGGTGGCGGTTCCGGCGACGTTCACGTTCAGATCTTTGTGGGTGTAGAGGAGGACGCCGGTGGTCAGCGCATTCTCGGCTGCCTGCTCGGGATCGTCCTGCGTCTGCGCATCGACCGAGGCCCGCGTCGCCTTCGGCAGCAGCGAGCGCTCGTCCTTCGGGATCGGCTGTCCCATGCGCAGATAGCTGCCGGTGAAGGAGCGGCCCGCCACCTTAGACGGCGTGTCGATCCGGAAGAACGGCGCGTCGCTCGACCCGTCTTCGCTCGATCCCTTGTCGGGCGGCGCTGCCCGGTCGTCGATCTCCATCATCACGTTCGCCGGGGTGACGATCCGGTTCAGCGTGTTGTGATGCTTGGTGACGGGGTCGGCGTTTTTCTCGTTCGAGACGGCACCGACGACGATCGGTCGGTCGGGATCTCCGTTGAGGTAGCCGACGACCACCTCCGTGCCCTGGAGGAGGGGGAAGTGGAAGCCCGTCGCGTCGGGACCGAGATAAGGCTGGCTCTGACGGATATAGTCGCTCGCCTTGCCGGCCTGGGCGTCGCCGTCGTCGAACGCGAAGCGCACGCGGTAGCGGCCGCGATCGTCCATCCAGCCGCGCTTGCCGCGGTCCTGCTCGGCGTCGATCTGGGCGGTATAGAGGCCGGAGACGTTCGGCTTCGGCGTCTTGCGTTCGGGGCGGAACGGCGTCGAGAGCTTGATGCACTCAATCTGGTTCGTGTAGCCGTGCGCCGCGGTCGCGCCGGCACCGAATGCCGACGGCAGCGCGATCGACGCGGCATGGTGCGCCGAGATCACCAGGAATTGGTCGGAAAGCGAGGCGCGGGGATGCTCGCGCAGCGTAAAGACCATGCCGGCGCGCAATTGCGGCGCATTGCAGTCCCCGACATAGATCGTCCGTCGGCAGCCGATTTCCTCGGCGCGGATCTTGGCGAGCTTCTTGCCCTGCTCCTCGTCATCGAAATGGTCGCCGTATTCGACGACCTTGCCGAAGCCTTGGTCCGTCACGGTCTCGCTCACCTTGAGCGGCGGCGAGGTCTTCGTCTCGTTGTAATCGCGCAGGTAGAGGGTGCCCGGAACGGGCCGGGTCACCGCGCGAAAGCGCGTCATCGCGAGATCGCTCGGGCGGGCGCCGCTGCGCTTGTCGTTGAAGACGAGGCTCTGTCCGCCGTCAATCTCGACCTCCTTGAACACGTCGTTCTTGTCGCCGAACACGACGGTCTCTTTGTCGTCGCCGTGTTCGAAGAAGAAGAAGACGCCCTCGTACTCGCATTGGCGGCGCAGAAAGGTGAGGTCGCTCTCGCCATATTGGACGACCTGCTTGCGGCTCGGATAATGGATCCGCAGGCGCCGCTCGTGGTCGATGCTGAGGCCGTGGCCGCCCGACGTCGAATTCCGCCCCGCCTTGTTGGTCAGAACGGTGTCGATGAGATCATTAAGCTTGATCGCCTCTTCCGCCCCGTAGATCAGGTTCTGCCGGCTCAAGTCCAGCAGCGCTAGTTGCGGCGCGAGCACCGTTCGGTAGACCTGATCGCCCGACGCCGTGAGTTCCCCTTCAGTGAACTCGACGAGGATGCCGTGGGTGGTGAGCGTATGGCCGCCGGTCTCGACGGTGAGCGTGGCGGTCTTGCCGATGACGTCTTCCGGATCGATCAAGTCGACGCTGGTGAAGACGATCTCGTAGCGGAACAGATCGGAAATGCGCTCCTCGCCTTCGATCGACGTGACGAGCACTTCCTTGCCCTCGAGCGACGACGCCTCGAGCGTCAGCACGAGTTCGGTTTCCTTCGCCATCGCTCAACTCCCGGTGTGGAACGGCCCTCAGCGCAGGGCGCGGGATCAGCACATGGCGCAGAGGATGACCTGCGCCGGGCTGATGGTGGCGCCGTAGGCGTTTGGTATGGAGCCGTTCTGCATCGTCGGCATGCCCATCATCGCGGCCGGCGCGCCGGCGAGGAAGAGCTTCGTCGAACCCATCATCGGTGCGCTCTGGCCCATCTCGTCGCCGGATATGAGCCCGCCGCCGACGCCGGCATTGTCGCCGTTCGACATCGAGATCTTGGTCGAGAAATTGTGCGCCGGCATCGCCGTGAGCAGGATCTTTTCCTGGTTCGGCGTCGCCATCGCCCCCATTGCGATGTTCGGATAGGGAATCGGAACGATCACCGGCCCCATCGGCGTCTTGCAGCAATCGGGCATGGCCATGTTCATGTAGGCGCTTTGGGAATTGACGTAGACCATGGGGTCAGGAGCCTTCGTTGAAGGGATGTGGGGCGTCGTCGCGGACCCGACGCGGCTCGTAGAGTTCGGCGATCGCCCGAGGCACCTCGGTGCCCAGCGTATCGCCTGTGGCGCCGGTCGCCACCGCGCCTTCGAGGCTGGTGCGATGCAGGTTGGTGCGGCCGAAGCGCGCGAGGCTGAGGTCCGTGGCGTCGAGCCGGACGTTTTCGAACTGCGCGTAGACGAGGTTCGCGGACGCGAACCGGGCCCCGTCGCGTCGGCATTGGTGAAGACCGCCATCTCGAGGCGGCTTCCCTCGAAATTGCTCTGCTGGAGGTTGGCCGCGGTGAAGTTCGCGCCGTAGAGGTCGGCGTGGGTGAAGTCCGTACCGGTGAGATTGGCGGCGGCGAACACGGCGGTCGCGCCCTTGATGCCTGTGAGATCGGCGTCGGTGAGGTCGGCCTTTGAAAATTGGCTGCCGGTGACGTCGGCTCCGGCGAGGCGCACGCCGGCCATCTTGGCGCCCGCCATGTTGGTCTGGCGGAGCGGCAGGCCGGTGAGGTCGCGGCCGGTGAAGTCGGCGTTCGCGAACACGACGCTCTTGCAGGCGAGATTTTCGAGGCGGGCGGCGCGCAGATCGGCTCCGACCGTCGTCACCGATTGCAGGGTCGCGCGGGTCAGATCGGCGCCGGCGACATCGCATTCGAGCAGCGCGCTGAAGGTCAGCGTCACGTCGGCGAGCACGATGTCCCCCGCCTTGCACTTCAACAGGCTGCAGCGCGTCATGGTGGCGCCGGCGAAGGTCACGCCCGTCAGATCGCAATCGAGGAAGGAAACGTCGCGCAGAGTGGCCCCTGCGAAGGTCGCCTCCGCCAGGTCACAGGCCATAAAGGTCGCATCCTTCACGTGCGCGCCCGAAAAATCGGCGCGGCGCGCGCCCGCCTTGATCATCCGCGCCTTGACGAGCTTGGCCCCGTTGAGGCGGGCTTCGGGAAGCTGAGTCTCGACGAGCAGGGCACCGCTCAGGTCGGCGCCGGCGAGGTCTACGCCGGTGAAGTCCCCGCCTTGATAGAGCACCCCGTGATGGATGTGATCGAGGAGGTCGGTAAGAGGATCACGCGGCATCGCGGCCACCCTGCTTGTGGGCGGTGGAGAGGGAGAGGCGGGTGAGGCCGAGATCGGCCTTCGTGAAATCCGCCGCGTCGAGTTGCGCGTCCGCCATGTTGGCGCCGTAGAGGCTCGCGCCCCGCAGTCGCGCCCCAGTGAGGTCGGTGCGCCGCATCTGGGCCTCGTGCAGACAGGCGCCGACGAGATCGCTCGCCGACAGACGCGTGGAATCGAGCCGGGCGCCGCGCAGCGAAACGAGTCGCAGATTGGCGCCGGACACGTCGGCTTCGGAGAATACGGCGCCGTCGAACACCGCGCGCTTGAAGGTTGCGCCCGCCATCTTCGCCTTGTGCCAGCTCGTGCCGGGGGCCCAGGCGCCGTCGAAGCAGGCGCGCTCGAGGCCGCAGCCGCCGAGGAAGCTCACCTTGGCGAGGTCGGCGGAGGTGAAGTCGGCGCCGGTCGCTTCAACGACGAGGAACGCGCATTCGCGCATCGTGGCATTGCGGAAGCGGACCCCGACGAGGTTCGCCTCGATGAGCTGGCAGCGTTCGAGGACGGCGTCGTCGAAGATCGTGTTCTCGCAGGGGCTGCGCAGGAAGCTGAGCGACGAAAGGCGTGCGGCGGTGAAGTCGGTGCGGGTGAACTTCGCCATCATGATCGAGAGGTCGGCGAGCGAGGCTCCCCTGAGCGAGGCATCGCTGAAATCCGTTTCGAACGCGCGCGCGTTGTCGAGCCGCGCCCCGTCGAGCCGGGCGAAGTTCAAGCGTGCCTTGGAGAGGTTCGCTTCGCTGAGATCGACTCCGCTGAGATCGGCGCCCGTCAGATCCGCCTCGGTAAGCGTCGCCTGGGTCATTTTCGCCCCGGCGAGCCGCGTCCCGCGCAGATCGGATTTCTCCAGGAAGACGCCTGTCAGATCCCATCCGGAGAGATCGGCACCGGCGAGATCGATGCCGGCGAGATCGCATCCCGCGAACGAGCGGCTCGCGATCTTGTCGCCGAGGGCGACCTCGCCGAACCGGCGGGCCGAGGCCGGTGACAGCGCGTCCGTCGGGAACATCGCCCCCGGCGTCGACCGCCGAGCTTGCGTCATACCCTCCTCGTAGCTCGCCTCCATCGCATCGAGCTCGGCTTCCGCGTCCTTCACCGTGCTTCCGATGCGGGCCTCGGCTGCGGCGATGGCGGCGCGTGGATCGCTCGGCAGCGGCTCGACGTCGGGCGGGGCGAGGTCGGCGAGGAGGGCGTCGAGCGCCGAGCCCTCGCGCCCGGCGAGCTTCGGGAACGAGGACCGCAAGGTCGCGTCGAGTTCGTCGAGCTTGCCGCTGATCTCGGCGCGCTTGTCCCCCGGCAGTTCCGGTATCGCCAGCCCTTCCGCGATGGTGGCGCTCGCCGGCTGCGGCGGTCGAGGCGGTGGCGGCTTCGGTGAACCTGGGGCCGCGATTTCGTCGAGCAGCACTCCGAGATCGTCGGCGCCCGGGATCTTGAAGTCCGTGAGATTGGCCATGGCCTGCCGCACGTCGTAGAGCGGCGATCCCTCCGGCAGACGGCGGAATCGGGCGATCGCGCGTTCGAGCAGGGTCTCGTCGTCGGGGCCGACCTGAGCCGCGGCGAGCTTCTCGCGGAAGGAGCCGGCCTCCGTCAAGGCGTCCAGGAGCTTTTCGTGCGAGCCCTCCGGGGCGAGCGGGTCCTTCTCCGGAGGCTTGAACGCCGCGAGGGCGGAGTCGACGGCCTTGAGCGGGTTCTCGATCGGATCGCCGCCGAGGCTCGCGAGGAGCGCGTCGAGGCCGCCATCCTCCTTGGTGAAATCGATGCCCTCCAGGGCAGCGCGCGTCTTCTCGGCCTCGGCCTCGATCTGAGCGACGGTTTCTTCTATGCGCTTGCGTTCCGCGTCGAGGCCGTCGAACAACGCGCCGTAATCGATGTCGCCGCTTTCGAACTCTTCGGGCGTCGGGAAGATCATGGTCACAGGCGGGGGCGGTGGCGGCTCCGGCCACAACGAGGGCGGCAGGCCCGACTTCTCGAGCTGGCGCTCCATCATGAAGACCGAGGCGGCATGGCGCCGGTCGCGGTCCGCCTCGTTGTAGGCAATGCGCGCCGCGAGCTTTTCCGCGTCGATCTCTTCCGAGCGCAGTGGCGACAGCGGCCGATCGTCGAGCGCGGTCTTGTGCGCATTCTCCGGATCGGTCCGCCGGGCAAGGGTCTCAAGATAATGCTCGTACGGCCGCGGCGGATCGGTGATGCGCTCGTAGGCGAGCATCACCTGGCGCACGTCGAGGCCGTCGATGTCCGCCACCGCCTGCGCGGCCCGGTAGATGAGAATGCCGCGCCGAAGGCCGGCCATGAGCCAGAGGGTGTCGATTACCATCGGCAACTCGACGAGTTCGTTCGGCCGGCCTTCCATGCCGAGGAAGGCGCGCACCCGGAAGCCCGGCAGGCGGCCTTCGAGGCCCGGCGTGTCGGCTGCGAACCCGATGAGCCGATAGGGCTCGTCGCCGGTGAGGTAGCCGGGCAGGCGCTGGTCTTCCGGCCCGATCAGGAAGAGGCGGGGATCGGCGTCGTCCGGGAGAGCGGGAGCCAGTTCGTCGAGCCAGGCCTGATCGTAGGTCCCGGCATAGCGCCGCCGCTCGGGCGAGGTCGGGTCGCCCGGTCCGAACAGGATCGGCGGCGGATTGTCGAGCGGATCGCCGACGAGATGGGGAATGTCCTCTAGATTGGGCAGCGCCACGAGTTCGCCGGCGACCATGCGGTCGTGGGCGCGATAGCCGAGGCCGCCCGGATTGGTCGGATGGCCGGGACCACCGAACGCGCGCGCCGGGTCGAGAGGCATCGCCGTGAACGGCACGGGGTCCGACATGCCGCGGCCGTCGAGCGTCCAATAGCGGTCGCCGACGACGGCGATGCGCTTGCTAACCGGACCGACGGCGTAATCGAGCAGCATCGCGGGGGTCGCGACACCGCCCGCGGGGCAGGCCTTGCCGCCGACGAGAATTTCGGCACAGGGCTTCGGCATGCCGATATCGAGGAAGGAGCCGGGGGCGACGCCTTCGGCCGCCGCCATCCAGAGCGCCTGATCCCCCTCGAAATGATCGGGATGCGACAGGTCGAACATGCCGAACGCCGAGACGATGAAGCTCGCCCCGACCCGTCGCCGCTCGCTCCTGGTGAGAATGCCCAGCGTTCTGGGCTTGATGATGCTCGCCATTGCGGCCGATGATCCGCTGTCTGCCGGCCGTTGAGCCGCCCCAAATAAGTGTTAGGTGCCGCGTGTTACAACGCTGCGACGCCTGATCGTCGAATGAGACGCCGGAACCAGCTCGGCTCGTTGAAAGTCTCGACGAATGCTTCGATCGATTGGATCCGGCGCGCCGAATCGACTTCGAGTGCGGCCCGCAACGTTCGCCAGCGGGCCTTGTCGAGTTGGGGCGGTCGGATCGGTTCGAGGCCTTCGCGATGGGCCTCGATGGCGGTCTTGCGGCGATAGGGATGGCGGCCGCACAGCATCAGATAGGTGAGGACGCCGAAGGCGTAGATGTCGCACGCTTTGGTCGGAGCGCCGCCGGTCAGCATTTCGATCGAGGCGAATTGCGGCGTCAGCCCGCCGAGCCGTTCGATGTAAAGGATGGTCGCATCCTCATCGACTTCTGCCAGTGCCGCCGGACGGATCGCATGGGCGAGGCCGAAATCGAGCAGCTTCACCGAGCGGTTGCGCGTGATGAACACGTTGCTCGGCTTGAGGTCCGCGTGGACGACGTCGCGGGCGTGGGCGAAGGCGAGCGCGGAGCCGATCCGCCGCACCAGCCCCATCGCCTGATCGAGCGGCAGGCCGCCTGTCGCGGGGCCGCGCAGGATCTGCGCCAGCGTTGCACCCGACAGGAGCTCCATGATGATGAAATGGTAGCGTCCGTCGGTGTCGGAATCGAACACTTTGACGATGTTGGGGTGGGCGAGGCCCTGCATGCGCCGGGCCTCGCGATGGAGCAGCTCGACCGCGTCCGACTGATATTCGCCGACAAGATCGACGACCTTGACGGCGACCTGCGGCCGGGGGGAACGGGCCCGCAGGCGGACCGCGTCTTCGGCGCGAAAGACGGTGCTCGTGCCGCCGCGGCCGACGATCTCCAAGAGCCGGTAGCGTCCGCGCAGATGCACGCCGAGCGGCGGCGGGGCGCGGTCGGGAACCGCGAAGCGGTCGTCCATCGCGCTCATCCGAACAGCTCCGCGAGGGCGCTCGGGCGCTTCAGCCGCACCACGACGGCGGTGACGTCGTCGCGGGCTTCCTGTCCGACGGCATCGACGATGAGCTGGGAGGCAAGGCCCTTGATGGGGCCGGCGAGCCGTTGCGCCACGTGGTGTTCGCGCAGCGGCTTCGTGAGGCCGTCGGAGCAGATGAGAAGCGTGTCGCCGTCAGCCACCGACGTCACGTAATGATCGACGGTGACGCTGCCCTCGGCCCCGATCGCCCGGGTCAGCATGCGGCCGGCCGAGCCCTCGGTGCCGAGCTGCTCTGCGAAGGTGTGGTCCCGGGTGAGCCGATGAAGCTGGCCGTTGCGCAGGAGATAGATCCGGGAATCCCCGACCCAGAGAATGCCGGCGCGATCGTCTCCGAGCACGACGACCGCGGCCGTCGAGCCGATCACCGCATCCGGTCCGCGCTGCGCCGCGATGCGGTGGAGCACCCGGTTGATGGCGGTCAGCGCTGTGACGGTCCGCTCGATGCGGATCGCCAGCGGGTCGCCCGGCGAGACGAGCTCCATCAGGGTGCCGATCACCGCCTGACTCGCGACGTCGCCGTCCTGATGACCGCCCATGCCGTCGGCGACGGCAAAAAGGCCCGCTTCGGGGAACGCGAGATAGGCGTCCTGATTGGTGTCGCGGTTCGTGCCGGTGCGCGAGGCGGCGTCGTGTTCGATCTGAAGGGGGGCCCCGTCCCGCGCGCGCATCATCGGTCGGACCATTCCGAGGGACGTCTATGGCGTGGGAGGGCTAGAGCGTGTTCGGGCATCGGAACGTCCTCAGCGCTCCAAGGCTGAACGGGTTGCTCGCGCTGCCGGCGCGGATCTCGTAGGTCACCTTCGAGCCGGATTGGTTCGCAATGGAAAAGCTGAGGACGCTGTTGCCGCCGAGGATCGGGCCGGAGCGGGCAATGAGATGGAAGAAGGCCCAGGGGCCGTTCTCCGTGAAGGTCACGCTCTTCCCGTCGATGCCGACGAGGGTGAGGGACACCGTCGTCGCCTCGCCGCGTCCCGGCCATTCGAGATCATAGCTGCGCGGCGCCTCGTGGCGGTACGAGATCTCCTTGCCGTTCACCATCAAGGTGGCGCGCAGCAGGTCGGACGACAGGAAAACAGGGCGGAGGCTGAACTTGAAGTAGGGGGTTCCCGGATCGGCGGTGAAGAAGGTGTCGCGGATCACGCGAGCATCGCGGAATGCGGTCAGCGCTTCTTCCGAAATCGGCAGCTTTGCTCCGGAGATGTTGGCGCTGACATATTGCCCCCCGCGATCGGGCACCAGGCCGGCCAGATATTTCGTGTAGAAGCTGTCGATGATGCCGCCGGCCCGGAACAATTCCTTGAAGTCGTAGATCGCGACCTCATTCGTCGAGTCCTGGAAGAACGGATATTTCTGGAAGATCGCGTTCTGGCAGGCCGGCAGGGCCTGGGAGGTCCAGGTCTGATTGAAGAAGGTCTGCGTCATGCCGATCAGCGTCGCCCAAGTATAATTGGCGAGCGAGCGCAGAATGGAGCGCACGGGCTCGGGCCGCAGCGCCGAATCCGCCTGGAGGGCCCCCATCACGTCGCCGGTCGGATTGGTGAGGCGCGCATTGATGAGCTGGAAGGCGGAATCCGGCGGCGAAGGCGCGTTCTGAACACCCGAGATCGCGCCATAGAGATTGCTCAGAAGATCGCGGGTGCGGGCGATCGGCGGCAGCGCTCCGGGGCTGTTGCCGGCTTGCGTGAGCTGAATGATCGGAATGAACGGCGTGGCGATGCGGGTCCCCGGCCAGGGCATGTTGCCGAGCGCCGACGTCGCGGCATTCGCCGCGTTTCCGACGATCGCGTTCTTGGCACTTTCGACGAGGCCCGCCGTGCCGCTCTGGGGCGCCGCGTTCGGGTTGGCTGTGCTCAGCACGCTGTCCGGACCCGGCGGCGGCAGGTCGGTGTTCTGGCTGACGGCCGTCAGCAGATGATCGAGCGGCGATTGCGGCCCCGCCAAAGACTGGATCGACACCATCGCATCGTTCAGGGTGCCGAACGGCTTCGCCTGCACCCTCAGCAAAGCCGTTTGCCAGAGCTGAATATAATCCTCGACATAGCTGTCGGTGACCTGCCGTGCGAGATCCTGGAAGACGCTGTCGCCGCTCGACGCGCCGCCGACGACCCAATCGTTGCCGATCGCCTCGCGGACGAGACCGCCGAGGCGGGGCAGGAAATAATCGTAATAGCCGGCCCGCGTGTAGAGCCCGGGGATCACGAGGACCTGGCTCCCGGTTCCGTCCGGCGCGACGGTCAGAGCCGTCGTTCCCACGATCTGGCCGAGATCGATCGATGGAAGGCGACTATTCTGGAAACCTTCGCGGGTGAGACGGCTGTAGATCGCGGCTGCGGGCGGCACTTCGGCGATCGAGTCACGCGTCGCCTCGATGAGCGCCGTGTCGAGCGTCACAGGCTGGGGCAGCAAGGGCATCAGCGCGTCGATCTGAGCGATCATCATCCGCCGCTTGACGTCGTCGACCGGGAAGGCGATCGCGGCCTCGTCCTTCAATTCGGCGCTCAGCCAGTTCTGGTCGAGCCGGTCCGGCGTTCCGAGCATCAGATAGGCGCGCAGGAGAAAGCGCAGCGTCGAGGTCTGTCCCGCGTCGGGACTGCTGCCCGCGATCAGGCGAATGCGGTTGGCGAGCCAGTTCGCCACGCTCGGCAGGAATTCCTGGATCAGCAGGCGATTGTACGTCGCGCGCGCGTGCTCGTTCATCTGAATGAGGATCGGCAGGGCGCCGTTACCGATAACCGTCAGGAGGCCGCTGCGCGTGGTCCGCTGCACCACGTCCTGCATCGCGGCGAGGTTCGGGACGATCTGCTGGAGGGGGGCCCCGTCGGCAACGCAGCCAGGGCCCCGTCCACTTCGGACACATTGGCATGCACGCTCTCGATGAGATCGACCCCACGGATATAGGCGCCGGTCCACACGGCAAGAAGCAGCGCCGAGACCAGCGCCAAGACGCCGTAGGCCGTCCACCGCCGCCGCCGGATACCGCGTTCGGTGCGCGGGCTGACCCCGCTGATGCTCTGCTCTTCGAACACGACGTCGGTGAAGATCCGACGGATGAAGAAGCTCTCGAGACGGCGATTCTGGGCCGGCCGCGGCGCCGGCACGAGGCCGAATTCCTGGCCGATCGCATCGCCGAGCCGGTCGAAGGTGACGCCGGCCTGCTCCGCGCTCGCGAAATAGATGCCGCGGGGTGTCGGCTGCATCTCGAAGCGGGTCGGCTTGAAGACGGCCTCGAAGAAGCTCTCGATCGGCTCGCCGAGGAGGCGGAACTCGCGCGGGAAATTGTAGATCTCGCAGCGACGGCCGAGATCGCGTTCCTCGTGGAGCCGCTGGGTGAGGCGCGTCTCGAGGCTGTCGGCGAGCTCGCCGAACTGCGCGGCGAAGGCCGTTTCGAAGGGCGTCGCTGCGTCGATGTCGTAGGTGAGGCCGAGCGGCTCGTGGCGCTCGTCGGATTCGAGGGCGTCGAAAAACTCGGTGAAGCCGGCAATCCGGTCGCATTTTGTGATGACGATGTAGACAGGAACGCGCAGATCGAAGGCGAGCACGATCTCGTGCAGACGACGGCGCGTCGCCTCGATCAGCGCCTGCCGAGAGCCGCCGGCATCGCCGAGGATGTCGGGCAGGCTGACGGCGAGGATCACGCCGTTGATGGGCCGGCGCCCGCGGTGCATCTTCAGAATGTCTAGGAGGCCGCGCCAACCAGCAGCGTCCGGCGCATTCCCCGAGCGCTGTTGGAGATAGCGCCCAGCGGTGTCGACCAGCACGGCCTGATCGGTGAGGCGCCAATCGCAGCTCCGCGTGCCGCCGCCGGCCCCGCGTTGCGGCCCGGCGCCGGCCTCTTCGACGGGAAAGTTCAGGCCGGATCGATCGATCAGCGTGCTCTTGCCGGCCCCGGTCGGGCCGATGAGCAGATACCACGGCAAGTTCTCGACGAAGCGGCGCCCCCGGCTGCTCGTCGCCGCCGTGCGTCGCAGCATCGCCTGCGCGGCATTGAAGCCATCGCGGATGCGTCCGATCTCCTCGTCGACCTCAGACACCTTCGCCGGCGTCTCGCCGACGGTGTCGAGGAGCGATTTCATCATCCGTGCATTGGCACGGCGCGCAATCAAGAGCCGAACGATGGTCCCGAGTACGGGACCGGCAAACAGGGCGACGATGATGACGGCGCGGATATCGGGCTCACCCAAGGGGGCTAGCCCGCCGATGGTGATGAGCGGCCCGACGAACCAGACGAGGAGCGCAAGCAAGGTCAGGGCGACGAACATCAGAAGCGTTCGCAGCCGGAACATGCTGACGAGGAGGGCCCGGATCATATGGCGGACCTCATTGCGCGCCGGAGCCGGTCGACCGGCTCGGGGGCGTGAGGACGAGCGGGCCTTCGATCTGCCGGCGGGGCTCGACGCGCCGAACCGGCCGCCTGCGCTCCTCCTCGGGAGCGCGTTCCACCACCGGCGCAGGCGCTCGCACCACCGGCTGAGGCGCCGGCGCGCGGGTCTGCGTCACGGGAGGCGGCGGGAAGGCGGGCATCGGGCTCTGGTTGGTATCGAGGGAATCGAGCTCGGTGATCACCGGACGGACGCTCTCCACGACGCGGTACGCGAAAATTCCGTATGCGAGCGAAAGGGCGGCTCCGACGCTCACGAAGACTGCCCAGAGGGGCAGGTAGGGACGCAGCGCGCGGCGTGCCGACAGACCGCGCCAGCGCGGCGATAATTCCTGCGGCGGTGCCTGCACGTGCCGTTTGAGCAGCCGGCCGATCTCGTCGCGCAGGATATCGAGTTCGTATCGTCCGTCCTCGACCACCCGGTAGCGGCCTTCGAAGCCGAACAGGAGACAGAGATCGACGAGTTTTATAAGTGAAAGATATTGGGCGGGATTGCCGCGGATGCGGTCGAGGATGATGAAGACCTTCTCGCCGCCCCACGTCTCGCCGTGAAACTGGTTGAGCAGGGAGTTCGCGCTCCACCGGCTGGCGGTGCCCCACGGCGTCGTCATGACCGCCTCGTCGAGGGTCGCGCAGAGCACGTAGCGCGCAGCGGAGATCTCGTCGGCGGCGACGCCGAACTCGACGGCGCGGGATTCGAACGCCTTGATCTCCTCGACCACCTTGTGGCGCATGTCGTCGACATTCTGGGCGGCACTCGCTCGCCTCAGCTCGGACGCCAGCGCAAGGAGCGTGGCCGCTGCGGCGGGCAGGAGATCTTCGGGGCGGCTCGGGCGCTCCGTCGGTTGGATTGCGTCGAGGGAGGCGGTCTCGACGGGTCGCGCGACAGGCTGAGGAACCGTCGGCGGCGCGATCGGCGGCGGTGGTGGCTCGCGGAGGGGCGCCGGCGCTTCCCGCGGCGGTGGTGGAATCGGCCCCGTGTTAGCCCCGGTGCGCGGGGGTAACGGTTCCCGGCGCGCCAGGGCATCCTGCACCGGGATCGGGCGGAACCCGATGACCGTCGGATCGTCGCTTTCGGGACCGTTGTTCGGGCTCACGTGCGCGCCGTCCTGATCGCCCAGAACTCGAGGTGGAGATCCGGATAGTCACCGCTGACGTGGAAGGCGAAGGCTGCAGACCGCGCAACGCTGCGCCAGAGCTCGCTCGACTGATCGAGCTCGAAATAGACGGCGCCGTGAAGGTACGGCAGCTCCCGTGGGGCGACCGGCAGCGAGCGGATCGGAATGCCCGGGAGTTGCACGCTGACGAGATCGCGGATCTGCTCGATCGGGCCAATCTTGAGCGTCGCCGGCAGTTGGGTGCGGATGGTTTCGGAGGGAACGCTGCCGATCGCCGCGAGCACGAACCGGCACCCTTGCATGATGGTGCGGTCGGTGATCGTCGCCGTGTGGATACCGTAGCCGCGCTCCTGCAACGGTAGTGGCACCACGTTGCGCTCGACGACGACGGCGAGGGCGCGGCGCAGGGCGTCGAGCAGGCTGTCCATGACCGGCTCGAGGTCTTCGTGCCGATAGGTCGGAAGCTCCGGCGCGCGACGGGTCGTCGTGTCGAAGGGGCTCAGCGCGCCCGCGAGCCGGACGAGTTCGCGGTAGACGACCTCGGGATGCAGCGTCTGCGTGGCGGCGAGATGGGCGAAGACGGTGTCGGCGCTGTTGACCGTGCCGAGCATGAGGAGATCGACGAGGCCGGCGCTGTCGCCGCTGGCGCGGCTCGGGTCCGCCCGCAGCGCGAGGGCCTCGGCGCGGCTGCGCAGAAGCGACAGGACCTCAAGGACGATCGACCGCATCCGTTCGTTGGCGCCATAGGCAAGACACGGCGGGATATGGTTGGCGGCGAGCTTGATCGCGCCCGCCGGTTCGATCTCCGCGATGCGCGCGATCGGAAGCGTGACGAGATCATCGAGGCTCTCGGTCGAGAGAACGAGGCTCAGATTGAGCCGGCCGACCGCGAGCTCAGCCGCCTCGCCGCTCCCCTGGGTGGTGCTGCGCGCCGGCACCGCCGCTTGCAGGAAGCGCTGGCGGTTGCCCGTGGCCGCGACCTCGAGGCTGTCGTGAACGCGCGCGGGGAGGGCGAGCATGACGACCGCCTGCTTCGTGGTCGGATCGAAGGCACGCGCCGGCGGCGCCGGCGCGTCGTTCGGAATGTCGATCACGGTGCCGTCCGGCATCACGGCGCGGCACGACCGGATCGAGAGGCGCCCGAGCGCCAGCAGGTCGGGGTCGATCTCCAGCGACCGCAATCCCCACCCATAAGGCGAGAGACCGGCGGTGCGGCCTTCCAGCGCGTGCTCGGTCCAGCGGTCGGATTGCTGGAAATGCTGGGGCCGGACGAACATGCCCTCCAGCCAGAGCGGCTTGGCGGTCAACGACATGGGCTGTGCTCCCGGTCCTGGCTGATCATCTTCGGCGGCCTCATTGCAGGAGCGGTTTGCCGGTCACGAGCGACAGATCGAGCTCGACCGCGAGCGCCGTAACGTTGACGAGGAACATGTTCATCTTCTCGCGGGTGATCTGCTTGGAAGCCCGCCAAGTCGAGGAATTGATGTCGCGGAAGCCGGCGATTACGCCGACATATTGCGTCTCGTAAGAGGTTTCTGTGCGCATCTGCGATTTCGAGCCCGGCATCAGCTCGAACTCGCGGCGGCCGATCATGTCGGCCCCGAGCGCCGAGGTGTCGTTGTCGTAGAGCGTGAAGAAATCCAGCGAATTGAACGTCGTGTCGGACTTCAGCTCGTAGATTCGCATGACGATCGGGGAGGGATTGCCGTTCTCGTTCGGATTGACGGAACGATCGACCGTGATTTGGAAGTCGAGGATCGAGGTTCGCGGCTTGGGCGCCGACGCACAGGCGGCGACGAGCGTCGAGGCGGACCCGACGAGCAGGGCTCGGCGCGACATCGGTGCGGTGAAGAGGGGCGTCTTCATCATCTGAACCTGCTCGTGTCCGCGGGCAGGACCTCGGAGGCGTCCGAAAACGCGCTCCCGATGATCTGCGGCAGGGTGGTGTCGAGGCCCGCGAGCAACTCGCGGTAAAGCGTGCAATAGCGCTCCCAGAGCGCGGCCGGCTCCGGCCCCGTGAGGAGCGGAGCGGTGTGGCTCAAGCTGCGGGAAATCTCGTCCGGCGCGATCCGTCCGAGCAACTGACCGACCGATGCCCGCAATGCCGCTCTGACCGCGGCTTCCCGCGGGTCCATCGGCGCTGCGCTCGTGCGACCGTCGGGTGTGGGCGAGAACGCCTGTGGCGGCGCGGACTGGGCCGGGAAGGCCTGCGGCGGAAAGCCTTGCGGCGGAAGGGGCTGCGGCGGCGGCGCGAACGACGGCTGCGGGGCGAAGGGGGGCGGCGGCGCGAAGGTCCGCGCCGCGGCAGCACTCGGCGCAGGCTGCGGTTTCGCATCGAACGTGGCCGTCAGCCCTTCGAGGAAGTCGAGCGGAATATCGATCCCTCCGGTGCGCACCACGTTCGCTGGAGGCGCACCGGAGGGCGGCTTCAGCGCGGGCGCACCAGTGGGAATGGCAGCCGACGGCCGCGCTGGCGCTCCGGGCGGCTGAATGTTGTTCGGAAAGGGCGGCGGCACTGACGACGGAATCGGCGGCAGCGATCCGAACAATGCGGCCTCGACCGCGGCAAGGCCGTGCAGACCGGATTCTCCCGGGGGGTGCCTCGGCTGGAGCGCCGCCAGTGGATCATCGCGTCGAGCGATGCCGGATTGATCCCAGCCGCCTGTTGGAGCCGGCTGTCGCGGCGTCGGGGGCAGGGTGTCGGACAGCAACGACGACGAACGCGGTGCCGGAGGCTGAAACAGGTCCGCGAGCGGCGCGTTGGACGAGAGCAGATCGGTCCGCCCGGCTTGCGGCGCTGAGGGTTGGCCTGGTGCGCGCGCCGGCGCAGGCATCAACGGCTCTCCGGCGAAGGAGGGCCGGGGCGTGGGAGGAAGAACCGGGGCGGTGTCGCTGCCGACCGCCGGGGAATCCAGACCGAAATTCTGCTGGGGACGGGACGCTGCGCGTTGCGCCCCGCCTTCCTGAACCAACTCGACCTTCAGGGCGTAAGGACCGAGATAGAGGATGTCGCCCTCGCGCAAGGGCGCGGTTCTGCCGCGGCCGAGCGGGGACGACACGGTGTTGATGTACACGCCATTGGTGCTGATGTCGGTGATCGTGAACGCCCCGTTCGCGAAACCAATCAGCGCGTGCCGCCCGGACAGGGTGTTGTTGGGGTCCGCGAGGGTCCAGTCGCAGCTTGGGCTGCGGCCAATGGAGCCACCGGTCTCGCCAAATACCCATTGTTGCCGGAGGCCACCGTCGCCCGGATTATCGCCGATGGCCGACAGACGAACCTTCATAATCTGTTATTGCCCCGTCTGCCCGGACTTGGAGCGCCCGCCCCAAACTCTGGCGCCCCAACTGTTGGTGGTGTCGATCGGCAAACAAATCGCGATGCGATTGGTATACTTCGCGGCAGCTTGATCCACCGTGGCAAGTGAAACACCGCGTCTGTTACACGATCACGACAATCGGGTGACGCGCGTCGGGAGCGAGCCACGTCGACCATCCGAGCGGCTCCTGACCGAGCGACCAAGTCGGTGCCGCCCCCGCCTCGAGCGTCAGTTCGTAGTCCCAGGTCAGCGGTGAATTCACCATGAGCGCGATGAGCGCCCGGATGGTCTCGAGGCCGTCGGCGCCTGGTAAGAAACGGCGGAATGTCGCACGGTCCAGCGGTCCGAGCGCGACCCGGAACTTGCCGGCGCGGTCGGGCGTCCGCTCTCCGATCACGAAGTCGCCGCCGAGCGTGACGCAGGTGGTTCCGAGCGACGCCCGGTACTCGGGCGGTATCTCGACCATCCGCAGAATGAACTCGTCGATCCGGCACGGCGCCCGCACCACCGCGGCGATGACCTTCGCGACCATGTCGGCGGAGGCCGTGTACATCGCCATGGCGCCGATATAGGGCAGCAGCCGTCCACGCGGCAGCGGCAGCGCATCGTCATCGAGGTCGGGGGGCAGTCCGATCAACGCTCCGAGCCGGCGCGAGATCGAATCGTCGCCGGGTGCATCGATCCGCACTTCGAGGCGGTTGTGCCGCCAGATCTGGTAGAGCAGGGACACCAGCCGGTGGTGGAACACGTCGAGGAACGGCACGATAACGCCGCCCTCGCGGGCGTCCATCACCGCGAGCTCGGTATAGAACGGCGGCAGCGGCGACGTCGCCCCGGCCATGTTGAGGAAGTTGACGAGAACTTCGAACCGCCCGTCCGGCGTCTGTTTGACGCTGTGGAGGTCGGAGGGCGGGAAGGCGAAGGATGCGTTGGCGCGAAAGGCCACCGCCTCCCGCGACGCACCCTCGGTCGAGCCGATCGGCGGACGGTCGGGCGAGGCCCTCTCGATCGCCAGCGCGAGGGCGAAGAACGAGGACGCGGCCCCCGGTATCTCGTGCGTCTCGGTCACAAGACGTCCGCCGCGCCGAACCGCGACGCCCAATCATACGTCACCCGCGTCTCCGTTCCGACGACGCGGAGCTGATGCAGGTTGTTGATGTTGGAATAAGAGGACAGGAACGCATCGAGCACGGAGCCGAACAGAAACAGTTCGGCCTCGCCGCCGATCTTGCTTTCTTCCGCCGTCAGCGTCAGCCGCCGAATGCGGATCGGTTGGCCGTGCAGCATGGCGTCGCCGTCGCTCTTGCGGAATTCTCTGAGACCCTCGGTCAGCAGTTCGAGCCGCCGCTTCGCCGTCGCATCGTGCAACGCTTGGAAATCGTGGGCGGCGAGCGCCGTCCGAAGACCGGAGACATCTGCCATCGAGCCGAAATTGCGGGCGAGATTGGCGACGAGGCGCCACAGCAGAATGTCGGCGATGGGAGGTGGCGCCTCCGGGGTGGGGGCGTTGAGGTTTGCGAACGAGAGATGGGCCGGCGTGTTGGGCCCAGGCTGATCGATCTCTCCCGGCGCCAGAAGCTCGGCGATCTTGCCGTTAGAACACGAAAGCCGAAGCGAGAGCACTTCGGCGTTCGGGACGGTCTCCGGATCGGCGAAGGAGAAATAATGCAGGAGATTGGAGCCGACGACCGGGGAGGCGACCCGGACGCGGAACCGGGTCGACAGGTCGCGGCGGTCCACCATCGCTTCGCTGTAGAGTTCGAACGGGCGAAATTCAACGCGGTCGGCACGCCCCTGCACGTGGCCATAGGCGCGTTTCACCGCGTGGATCGAGTGCGTGATCTCGGCAGGCAGAACCCGGTATTCGGTCTTCGCCCGATCGACTTCGATCGGCTGCGCCTCGGCGTTGAAGAGGTTGATCGCCGGCGTCGCGTTGAGCCGGAACTGTTCCCGGCTCGGCCGGACGATCGCCGGGAAGGGGCGGCGAAAATCGAGCGTGAGCGTCAGTTCCGAGCCGCTCGAATCCTGAAGACCCGTCAGGCCGCCGATCTCGATGAACATGAACTTCTGGGGAAGCTCAGATATTCCTGCAGCAATCGGTAGCCGCTGAAGGCGGTGTCGGGCGCCGGGACCACGGCGTGAGCATTGTCGAAGCCGAGCGGCTTCACGTTCGACGGCATGATGGTGACGCTTTCGCCGATGTTGGTGCGTGCGGCACCGCCGACGAAATTGCGCAACAGCCAGAGGTAGAGCGACCGGCCGATTTGCGGGTCGCGATCGGTGTTGAAATAGAGCCGCAGCGGTGCGGAGCCGAGCGCGCGCAAGGTGCCGCGCGGCAAGGTTTCGATGACGAGGGTGAGCCGGGCCGCTGATTGCCGGTTGTCGATCGTGACATCCTTGATCGTGAGCGGCATCACGTCGATGTCGTAGCAGGTGCGGAATGTGCAGGCGATGCCGGAGACGACGCGTGACCGGATCGCCGTTCCGCGGGGCACGCGTACGACATCCGGTGTGCCGGCCCCCGATTGTTCGAACGCCATCAGCGTCATCGGCGGGAGCGGCCGCAGATAATGCGGCCACAGCATCTGCACTAGGCCTTGGGCCACTTCGGGCAGGTCGCTGTCGAGCCGTTCGCGCAGCCGCGCGGTCAGAAACGCGAACCCTTCCAGAAGCCGCTCGACATCCGGGTCCGTCGCCTTGCGCGAGAGAAAGCTCGCGAGCTTCGGATTCTGCCGCGAGAACTCGTCGCCGAGATCGCGCAAGTAGGACAGCTCGTCTTCATAGAAGCGATTGAAGCTCATTGCGCTCTCTTCGGCCGCATCCGCGACCGCGGATGTCTCCGCGGTTTGCCACGGGTTTCGAGCAGCGGCCTCTTCATCAGCCGCGCACCCGCATGAACCCGTCGTCGCCCAGCACCGTCTGGAAGATGATCTTGGCGTCTTCGTCGTTTTGCCGGATGCGCGCGTGGATATCGAACGTCAGGGAGAGCGGATTGAGCGGCGCCTTCACATGGCGAACCGTCACGTCTTGAAGACGCGGCTCGAACGCGATGATCTGGTCACGCACCGCGGTGGCGATGATCTGGATCGCGTCGGGAAAGCGCCCGACGAGATCGTTGAAATCTGGGATGCCGAGGTCCGGGCGCGTCTCGCTGCACCCGGCCCTCGAATTCAGCACTCGCCCGAGATTGGCGATGATGCTCTCGACGAGCAGCGCGACGTCGGTGGGGCCGCCCCGCGACTGCGGGGCGCCGTCCCGCGCGGCGGCGAGGCGCTCGAAGAGGCTGCGTTCGGCCATCTCGGTTCAGCCTTCAGCCATCTCAGCTCTTATCGAGCTTGCCCTTGAGCGACAGCGTGAAGTCGGCGCCCATATATTTGAAGTGCGGCTGCACGGCCATCCCGACCCGGTACCAGCCCGGCTCGCCCTCGACGTCCTCGACCGTGATCGCCGCCTTGCGGAGCGGACGGCGCGAGCGCACCTCGGCGGAAGGGTTCTCCTGGTCGGCGACATATTGCCGGATCCACTTGTTGAGCTCGGTCTCGAGCTCGACGCGGCTCTTCCAACTGCCGATGTTCTCCCGCTGCAGCACTTTGATGTAATGGGCCAAGCGGTTGATGATGTACATGTAGGGCAACTGCGTGCCGAGCTTGTAGTTGAGCTCGGCCTCCTTGCCCTCTTCGGTGTTGCCGAAGAATTTCGGCTTCTGCACGGAGTTCGCGGAGAAGAAGGCGGCGTTGTCGGAACCCTTGCGCATGGTGAGGGCGATGAAGCCCTGCTCGGCGAGCTCATACTCGCGGCGATCCGAGACGAGGACCTCGGTCGGGATCTTGCTCTGAAGTTGCCCCATCGCTTCGAAATTGTGGATGGGGAGGTTCTCGACGGCGCCGCCCGATTGGGGTCCGATGATGTTCGGGCACCAGCGGAACTGCGCGAAGCTCTCGGTCAGGCGGGTCGCGAAGGTCGCGCTCGCATTGCCCCACAGATAGTTCTCGGTCTTGCCCGCGACGCCTTCCGTATAATTGAACGACTTGGTCGGGACGAGATCCGGCCCGTAGGGCAGGCGGAGCATGAAGCGCGGCATCGCGAGCCCGAAATAGCGGGCATCCTCGCTCTCGCGGAAGCTGTTCCACTTGGCGTATTTCGGGCCCTGGAACACCGACTCGAGATCCTTGAGGTTCGCCACCTCTTCGAACTTCTCGACGCCGAACATCGAGGGCGCGGCGCCGCCGATGATCGGCGCGTGGGCCATGGAGCCGACCGCGGCCATATATTGCATCAGCTTCACGTCCTGGGCGCCGGGGCCGAACGTGTAGTTGGTGATGACGGAGCCGATCGGCTGGCCGCCGAACTGGCCGAACTCGGCCGTGTAGACGTGCTTGTAGAGTCCGGAGCGCACGATCTCCGGTGCGTCCTCGAAGTCGTTCAGCAGATCATCCTTCGAGGCGCTCAGCATCTCGAGCCGGATGTTCTGCCGGAAATCGGTCCGATCGACGACGAACTTGAGCGAGCGCCAGGCCGACTCGAGCGTCTGGAATTTCTCGTTGTGGACGATCGCATCGATCTGCGCGGACAGCTTGCGGTCGATCTCGGCGATCATCTGGTCGACGACCGCGTTGTTGATCTTCTCGTCGGCGCGGGTCGGCTTCATCAGTTCGGAGATGAAGGCAGCGACGCCGCGGCGGGCGACATCGTAGCCGTCATCGCTCGGCCGCAGCCGGGTTTCCGACAGGATCTGGTCGAGGAGAGATTCGGTCTCCGCGACCGGGGCGGCGCCTGCCTGGACCTGGGTTTCCGTGCTCATGGGTGCTTGTCTCCGGACTTCAGCGGCGCAGCGAATTATTCGGCGGGCTTGGAATTGCCCAGGATCTCGGCGACGAGGCGGTCGCGAACCGCCTGGTCTTCGAGGGCGCCCTGGATGACCTTGCGGAAGGCGGGGATGTTGCCGAGCGGCCCCTTGAGCGCCAGCAGCGCCTCGCGCAGTTCCACGAGCTTCTGCAACTCCGGTACCTGCTTGACGATCTGATCGGGCTCGAAGTCGCGCATGCGCTGGAACGACAGCGACAGCGCCATCTTGTCGGGCTCCTCACCGTCCGCCACGTCGTCGAGCTTGTTGTCGACGCCGAGGTCGAGCTTCAGATCGAAGCTGCGCATCACGTCGTCGAAATTGTCCTTGTCGACGCCCACCAGGGGCCGTTCCTCGACGGGGCGGTCGTCCGCCCGCATCGTATAATCGCCGACCATCAGGAGCTTCAGCGGAAGTTCGACTTCCTCCTTGGCGTTGCCCGTAGCCGGCTTGTAGCGGATGTTGACGCGCTCCTTGGGAGCCACCGAGCTTTCATTCGCCATGACGTCGAACCTTGCTGTTCAGGTCGCAGGGATGGGTTAAACGGGAAGACGCGCCGCGCTCGCCGGATCGAGCCGGGCGAGCAGTGCGCGGGCCTGATCGGCGGCCTGTTTGTGGACTTCGGGACTGAGAACTTTCGGCGCCTCGGGACGGCTCAGCGCCTGGAGCCACATTTCGCCGGCGCGTGCCGCGAGGGTTGGCTCCCAACGCTCGAGGCCATGCTCGTCCACGAGGCGTTCGAGGTGAGCGAGCAGCGGCAGTGCGACCGGGACCATGTCGTGATCGAGGCAGATACGCGCCTGCTCGAGCCGGGCGACGAACGCCGCGCGGCCTTCCTCGCCCCGTGTCGCCGCCGAAAGCCGTGTCAGCGCTTCCTTCGCCTTGCCGCTTGTGGCGAGGGCGCGCGCCTCGTCGATGGCGCTTGAGCCGCCCTCGGCCGACCCCGACTGTCCCGCATCCGCGCCGAGCACCTTGGTCTCGATCCAGGTGCGCGTCGCGCCGTCGGCAAACGGCCGTCCGTCGGAGAAGGCGAGATCGACGAGGCTTGGCAGGCGCTTCAAGAGGCCGGCGAGAGCGGTGGTCACCACGCTCTCGGCGCGGTCGAATTCCGGCCCGAGCGCGTTGAAGCACTCGACGACGATGCGTTGGCCGTCGAGCCAGAAGATCGAAGACACGAGCAGCGACTCGGCGCTCACCAGCGCCTCACGAACGAAGCCGTCACGCCGCTGGCTGGCGATGGTGGACAGGCGATCGGCCGAAGGCGCCGGCAGCAGGGTGCGGCCGTCCCGGTTCACCGGGCTCTGGCGCACGGATAGGAAGGCCGCGGTGCGGGCGAGGAGATAGCCGCGCGGGTCGGCGAGGTCGGCGGCGCGCAGCGTCGCGGCAAATTGCCGGAGGCTTGTCTCGAGCTGACCGATGCCGCGATCGATATCGGCGGTTGAGGCGTCGGCGGGTGGCATCGCTGGCGCGGCCGGAGACCGAACGGCGGGCGCCGGACTAGGGGCCGGTGGCGCCACAGTCGCCGCTGGCCGAGCATCGGCCGCCGGCGTGGTCGCCGGAGCCGGCACGGGTTGCGCCGGAGCGGCGGGGGCAGGTTCGACGGCATTCGCGGTGGGCTCGGGCGCGCCGGGCGCCGCAGCGGCGGGTGCCGCGCTTTGCGCCGCCGGCGGCGGGCTCGCCTTCGCCGCGTCCGCCGCGCGCTGCTGTTTCGCGGTCTGGACGAGCGGGCGCAGCAGGCGAATGAGGTCGCCGTAGCCTGGGCTCTCCTTCGTGAAGCGGGCGGACGACAATTTATCGAGCGCGTCCACGAGGTCGCCCGTCGCGACCACCGCCTCGGCGTCCGCAGGTGTCGGCGTGCGGTCGGCGAGCAAGGTTGCGAGGCGCTGCGACAGCCAGTCGAGGGCGCCGCCCCGGGCGCGTTCGCGCTTTACCGGGGGCTGCATGCCCTCCCAATAAAGGTCGATCATGTCGTGGAGGACGGTGAGGCCGATCACGGCCCCCGCCCATCCCTCGGTGCGCGCGACGCCATAGGCGAACCACGTCGCGACGAGAAGATCCTTGCTCTGTTCAGCGAGAATCTGCCGAGACTGCGCGATGATCCGCGACCACGGCAGACTTGCCGGCCCCTCGGTGTCGAGCCGCCGGATCTCGCTCTGCAATTCTTCGAAGGCGGGCTCTTCGCGAATGTCCCGACCGGCCGGATCGTCCGCCCCCGGAATCGGCGAGCGGCCGAGGTCCAGGCGCTCGTCATCAATTCCGGACACGGACATCGTCACGACCTTCCCCCATACGGCTCGATGCGAATAGAGCCGCGCAATGGGACTATGACGACTGTTCGTTGACAGCCGTGTGAAAGTGCCCCGCTGCGGAATTCTTCCGTGTTCTGAAATATTTGAAGTTGTATCTAATTATTTTTCTTGACCCGCCGACCGGGCGTGGGCGGCCGTCTCGCAACGCCCGGCCTCGCGTCAGGGGAGCGGATCCCGCCCGAAGATGTCAGGGCGGCACCCGGCACGACGAAGCCTTTGGTGAAGCCACGTTCAAAACGACCGCTACTCTCACCGCGTGCGGCGATCCACGGCACTTACCGCCTTTATCGCGCGCCGCTGCTTCGAGCGCAGATACGGACCCAGCAGATCCTGGAGGTGCATCTGGATCTTGAGCGGTGTGCCCGTCGTTACCAAAAACTGTCCCTTCATCGCTGCCTTGAGAATATCGCGCGCGACGACCTCGGCCGAGAAAACGCCACCGCCCTCTGTGAACCGCTGGGTCGAGGCTGGCTTGGTCTTGGCTTCCTCGGCCAGTTGCGGCGTATCGGTATCGGGCGGGAAGGCGATCGTCACCGAGACCCCACGCTGGGCGAGTTCCACACGCAAGACCTCGGCGAGGCCCCGAATGGCATATTTCGACGGAGCATAGGCCGAATATCCGTGCACGCCGACGAGTGCCGCTCCCGAGGAGACAAAGACGAGCCGCCCCCCTCGTTGGCCAAGGCCGCGACGGACGCTTCGGCGAGATGCAGGCTGCCGAAATAATTCGTCTGCATCTGGTTGATGTGATCCGCGAGCGGCTGCTGCGCGAAATGGCCGGGCTTCGCGATCCCGGCGTTGGCGATCGCGAGCCCGAGTTGCCCGAAGGCATCGAGCGTCGCATCGACAGCCTGCCGAACATCGCGATATTGCCCGACATCGCCGCAATACGTGAGCACCGGAGCGCCACTCACCGCGCGCAATTCTGCTTCGGCGTCACGGAGCTTCCGTGCATCGCGTCCCATGATCGCTACCGGGCGGCCGGCTTTAACAAGCATGCGAGCCATGGCGAGGCCAATGCCACTGGAACCGCCGGTGATGAGGGCCGGGGCTTTGGGAGAAAGGGGCGCGGCCATGGCGGTCTCCTGTAAGCGACGGAGTACCAATTCCCGAGTGGTGGCCGCCCTGCAAGCCATTCAACGCGCTCGCGACATAGAGCCTCGGTCCTGGAAGTATGGTTCGGTGCCGGGTCCGATGCGCCGGCATCGGGACACTCATCGTGCGCATGTTCGGGCGCACCTGCGGCCACGACGCCTCGAAGTTACGGGCGGCCCGGCCCGACGCCCCCGGCGGCGATTTCGAGGGGATGATGGCGCGGTCGGTGCGCTGGTTCCTCGCCCCTCGTTGAGAGATTTCAGGCGTCCGCGAAGGATGTGACCGGATCGAGCCGGTCGAGCTCGTCGTCGGCGAAAAGGCGCGAGCGTGTCAGGAAGCGGACGTCGCGGCCGTTCTCCAGCGAGAACATCCCGCCGCGGCCCGGGACCACGTCGATGATGAGCTGAGTGTGCTTCCAATAATCGAATTGCGATGGGCTCATATAGAACGGTACACCGCCGATCGCGCCGAGGCGGACATCGCGGTCGCCGACGAGAAAATCGCCCTCAGCGTAGCACATCGGCGAGGAGCCGTCGCAGCAGCCGCCGGATTGGTGGAATAGCAACGATCCATGCTCGGCCGCGAGCGTCGCGATGAGGGCCAAGGCGGCCTCGGTCGCCGTCACGCGCGGCACGAGGCTGGCCGCGTCTTGGCCGGCTGCGTCTTGGCTGGCTGCGTCTTGGGAAGCCATCGGTCCATCTCCCATCGCCTGCACTCCGGTTCGGGCTGAGTGGCCACGCCCGGGCCGGTTCTTTCTCTTCCAGAAGTGGGGCGCGGCTAGCGGGGGACAAGGCGTTTGTCCGCGTGGCGTGGCGGCCGGCGAACGAGCCGCTGTCGTCCCATAAAGAGCGGTCGCCCCCGGCCTGACGCCGGGAGCGACCCATCGCGGGGGGAGGAAGCGATCAGAAGAAGCCGAGCTTCTTCGGGCTGTAGCTGACGAGGAGGTTCTTCGTCTGCTGGTAGTGGTCGAGCATCATCTTGTGGGTCTCGCGGCCGATGCCCGACTGCTTGTAGCCGCCGAAGGCCGCGTGGGCCGGATAGGCGTGGTAGCAGTTGGTCCAGACGCGGCCGGCCTGGATGCCGCGGCCGAACCGGTAGGCGCGGTTGCCGTCGCGGGTCCACACGCCGGCGCCGAGGCCGTAGAGCGTGTCGTTGGCGATCGAGAGCGCCTCGGCCTCGTCCTTGAAGGTGGTGACGGAGACCACCGGGCCGAAGATCTCCTCCTGGAAGATCCGCATCTTGTTGTGGCCCTTGAAGACGGTCGGCTTGACGTAGTAGCCGCCGGCGAGCTCGCCCTCGAGCACGTTGCGCTCACCGCCGATCAGGACCTCGGCGCCTTCCTGCTTGCCGATGTCGATATAGGAGAGGATCTTCTCGAGCTGCTCGCTGGAGGCCTGGGCGCCGATCATGGTCGCCGGGTCGAACGGGCTGCCCTGCACCACGGCGGCGACGCGCTTCAGCGCCTTCTCCATGAAGCGGTCGTAGATGCTCTCCTGAATGAGCGCGCGGCTCGGGCAGGTGCACACCTCGCCCTGGTTGAGCGCGAACATCACGAAGCCTTCGATCGCCTTGTCGAAGAAGTCGTCGTCTTCCGCGGCGACGTCCGAGAAGAAGATGTTCGGCGACTTGCCGCCGAGCTCGAGCGTCACAGGGATCAGGTTCTGGCTGGCATATTGCATGATCAGCCGGCCCGTCGTCGTCTCGCCGGTGAAGGCGATCTTGGCGATGCGCGGCGAGGAGGCGAGCGGCTTGCCGGCCTCGAGGCCGAACCCGTTGACGATGTTGAGGACGCCCGGCGGCAGCAGGTCGGCGATCAGCTCGGCGAGTACGAGAATGCTCGCCGGGGTCTGCTCGGCCGGCTTGAGGACGACCGCGTTGCCGGCGGCGAGCGCCGGGGCGAGCTTCCACACCGCCATCAGGATCGGGAAGTTCCACGGAATGATCTGGCCGACCACGCCGAGCGGCTCATGGTAATGGTAGGCGATGGTGTCGTGATCGATCTCGCTCAGCGCGCCTTCCTGGGCGCGGATGGCGCCGGCGAAATAGCGGAAATGGTCGATCGCGAGCGGGATGTCGGCGACGGTCGTCTCGCGGATCGGCTTGCCGTTGTCCCACGTCTCGGCGAGCGCCAGGAGATCGAGATTCTGCTCCATGCGATCGGCGATCTTGTTGAGGATCGCGGCGCGCTCGGCGACCGAGGTGCGGCCCCACGCATCCTTCGCGGCATGGGCGGCATCGAGGGCGTGCTCGATGTCGTCCTTATCCGAGCGGGCGATTTCGCAGATCTTGCCGCCGGTGACCGGGGACGTGTTGTCGAAATAGCGGCCGTTCACCGGATCGACGAATCGCCCGCCGATGAAGTTGCCGTACCGCGCCTTGTAGGGCGACTGCTTGATGACGGAGAGCTGAGGCTTGTTCATTGTATCCTCCCTGAGACGGATGCGCCTCTTACCGCAACCTCCGTGCCAACCACGTCTTTGCGGTGCAGCAAAACAATTGCGCGGTGCGGGAGCGGACTGAAAACGCAGAAGAACTTGCGTGGGGAAGGGTGGGCACCGCAGGTTGCGGATGCGCGCCCCGCGAAAACTTGCTAAGGAGTGTCGGAGATCACCACACGGCCTGCAACAAGTGTGGCAAAAAGCGACACCTGCGAATGGCGACCGTTGCAACGGTCGTCTTCAGGGTGCGCTCCGGGAGGTGCGCCATGGGGATGAAGATGTTCCCCGAGTCCGTCGCGAGCGCGCGGCGGAACTTCTTCCAGCACGGCGAGCCGGTCGGCGCGCTGGTGCCGGACTCCATTCTGCGCTCGTGGCGGCGGTGCGCTGATCACGGCCTCGATACGGCGCGTTTGCCCCGGCTGGAGCCGCTCACCTCCGCCGAGCTGCGTCAGGCCGCCGGCCCATCCGAGCGGCTGCGCCGGCTCAGCCGCCCCGAACTCGAGGCGCTCTATTCGGACGCGCTCGCGACAGGCTGCGTCGTAATCCTGACGGACGCGGACGGGCTTATCCTGGAAAGCCTCGGCAGTGCCGATTTCGCCGCCCGCGCCGCGCAGGTGGCGTTGCGCCCCGGCGTTCCCTGGGCGGAGACGACGACCGGCACCAATGCGGTCGGCACCGCTCTCGTGGAAGGCCGGCCGATCGCCGTCCATGGCGGCGAACATTATTTCGAGCCCCACGCCATCCTGAGCTGCTCCGCCGCCCCGATCTACGATCCGTTCGGCCGCCTCGTCGGCGCGCTCGATCTCTCGGGGCCGGCGGCGGTCGATCACCGCCACGCCCTCGGCCTCGTCCAACTCGCCATCGAGCAGATCGAGCACCGCTTCTTCGAGGACGGGTTCGGCGGCCGCGAGGTGCTGCGGTTCCAGGCCGATCCGGCTCTGGTCGGGACGTCGCGCGAGGGCATCTTCGTCTTCGAGGATGATCGGCTCGTCGCGGCGAACCGGGTCGGGCTCGCACTCGTCGATCGCGATTGGACGGCGCTCGGAACCGACCGCACCGATGATCTGTTCCGCACCTTCTCTAAACGTGCGGCCAGGAGCGCGACGCCGGAACGTCTCGTGGATGTCCGAGGCAGGGCCCTGTTCGGCCGTCTCGATGGTGCGCGCACCGCGATGGTCGCCGGCCATGCCCTACCGCGCCCGGCGCCCCGCGATGTCACTCCTGTGCTGGGCGAGACGGTCGAAGGGGGCGTGCGTCGAGCGGTTCGCCTCCTCGACGCCGACGTGCCGATCCTGATCCACGGCGAGACCGGCACCGGCAAGGAGATGATCGCGCGCGAAATTCACCATCGCTGCGGCCGGTCGGCCAAGCCGTTCATCGCCGTCAATTGCGCGGCGATCCCGGAATCCCTCATCGAATCCGAGCTGTTCGGCTACGAGGAGGGGGCCTTCACGGGCGCCCGCCGGCAGGGGCGCAAGGGCTTGCTGCGCGAAGCCGACGGTGGCGTGCTCTTTCTCGACGAGATCGGCGACATGCCGCTCGCCCTCCAGGCGCGGCTGTTGCGCGTGCTCCAGGAACGCGAGGTCGTTCCGCTCGGCGGCGGCCGGCCGGTGAAGGTCGATTTCGCCCTCGTCTGCGCCACCCACCGGGATCTCAAGGCGATGGCCGAGAGCGGTGCTTTCCGGGCGGACCTCTATTTCCGCATTGCCCACGACACCCTGGAACTGCCGGCGCTGCGGGCGCTCCCGGACCGCCTGCCGCTGGTGCGCGAGCTGTGGCGTCGTCTGGTCGGCGACGGGCGCTTCGTGTTGTCCGCTGACTGCGAGGCGCGCCTTGCGGCATTCTCTTGGCCGGGCAATTTCCGCCAGCTCGCCGGCACGCTCAAGGTTCTCGCCGCCTTGGCCGAGCCCGACGAGCCGGTGTCCGTCGCGATGCTGCCGGCCGAGATCGCCCGCGTGGACGGCCCAGTGCCCACGCGGTCGGACTCCGCCTTCGCCGATCCCAAGGCGCCGCTCGCCCGCGACGGCTCCCTCGAAGGGGTGACGATCGAGCATATGCGGCGCACTCTGGAGGCCTGCGGCGGCAACGTCTCGGCCGCAGCCCGCAAGCTCGGCATCAACCGCAGCACCCTGTACCGGCGTGTCCTCGGGAATTGAGACGCCACGGATACGAGTGAGGCCTATCGGCTCCGTATCACGGACGCGTGCGTTTTCGGCGCGCGCGATCGCATTGTGTTCGCGCCGCAGTAGTGCCGCGCGTGCAAAATCGCGGCATATCCCTGGTGAATTATGAAAGTTAAAAACAGCGCCCTATGAGATTAGAATTATAATACTTATCTATTTATGTCCCTATATAGACCTAGTTAAACATTGTGAATAAAAGGCGGCCGGGAAGTAATATTCTTGGAGTCGTCGATGTCGAGGATTGGTGCGCGCTCGCTGGCGCGATTCGCCCTGCTGGGGGTGGCTTATTTCACGGACGCAAGCGGGGCCTTCGCTCAATCGACGCAGACGCAGGCCGACACGGGCAGCGCATCGGCGGCGCCTGCCGCGGCCAAGACGGAGGCCGGCGCGCTGGAACTCGAGACCATCGACGTCCAGGGCCAGCAGACCGGATCCGGCAACACCTCGATCACCGCCGACGGCTATGTGCCGCTGAAGAGCACGACGGGCACGAAGACCAACACGCCCCTGATCGAAGTGCCGCAGACGATTTCGACGGTGACGCGCCAAAACATGGACGACCGCAACGTCCAGAATCTGGTGGACGCGCTGGCCTATACGCCGGGTGTCCGCGTCGGGGCGTTCGGCTTCGACCCGCGTTTCGATTCATTCTACGTCCGTGGTTTCGACGCCACCTATACCGGCATCTATCGCGACGGCCTGCGCGAGCAGAACGGCAACTTCTCTATCTATAAGACCGAGCCTTACGGGCTCGAAGGCATCTCGGTTCTCCAGGGACCGGCCTCCGCGCTCTACGGTGCCGGCTCGCCGGGCGGCGTGATCGACCTCATCACCAAGCGGCCGACGGCGACCCCGATCCGCGACGTCTGGCTGCAGGTCGGCACCGATAACCGCTACCAGGGCCAGTTCGATTTCGCCGGTGCCATCCCGCAGGACGACCGCTTCACTTATCGGATCACCGGCCTTCTGCGGCAGGCGGACACGGAGCTCGCGAGCGTGCCGGACGACCGCGCCTATATCGCGCCGGCCTTCACCTGGAACATCGACGAAGACACCAGCTTCACTTTCCTCAGCGAATATATGCACAACAAGACCGGCGGCAACGCGACCTATTACATGGACGCCGACGGTCAGGCGAGCGGCCTGCCGAGCGGCGATTCCGCCTTCGGTGACTTCGTTCAGGATCAATACCGCGTCGGCTATGAGTTCAGCCATGAATTCAACGACGTGTTCACGGCTCGGCAGAATTTCCGCTTCGCCCGTATCACGGCGGAAGCCGACTACACCCAGATCGATTCAATCTCGGAAGACGGCCTGACCGCGACCCGCTCGACGGGACAGGTCGGCGACGCCATCAGCACGGTCGCGGTCGACAATCAACTCGAGGCCGATTTCGCCACATGGGCGATCGAGCACAAGGTGCTGACCGGCGTGAACTATAATTTTGCCGACGGCAGCGACAAGATCGGCTTCGGAGCGGCCCCCGATCTCGACCTCGTCAGCCTCAATTATGGCCAGCAATATATCCCGGCACCGGGCTACAATTATCTCGACGTCAAGCAGAACCAGGATCAGTTCGGTCTCTATGCGCAGGACCAGGCGAAGCTCGGGCCCTGGGTGTTGACGTTCGGCGGGCGGCAGGATTGGACCCGCACCACGACCAACAACATGTACACCGGAGCCAACGAACAGCAGAGCGACCGCGCTTTCACCGGCCGCGTCGGCCTGACCTACGTGACGCCGTGGGGGATCGCCCCTTATGCGAGTTATTCGACCTCGTTCGCCCCGCTGATCGGCACCAATGCCGAAGGACAGGCCTTCAAGCCGTCGACAGGCGAGCAGCAGGAAGTCGGCGTCAAATATTACCCGAACGGCTGGAATGCGGTCGTCACCGCGTCGCTCTTCAACATCACTCAGCAGAACGTCCTGAGCCCAGATCCGAACAACCTCGCCTTCCAGACCCAAATGGGCGAGGTCCGCTCGCGCGGGTTCGAGATCGAGGCGCAGGCGACGCTCGCCCTCGGCCTCAGCGTCACGGCGTCCTATACCTACCTCGACCTCGAGGTGACGCAGGGCAACCCGGAATATGTCGGCAAGCAGCCCTCGGGTATCCCGCCGCAATCGTTCTCGCTGTGGGCGGACTACACCATTCCGAGCGGGACGCTCGAGGGGCTCGGGGCCGGCGGGGGTGTGCGCTATACAGGGACCTCCTACGGCAACGACACCAACACCTTCTCGAACGATCCGATCACTCTGGTGGACGCGGCGTTCCACTATGATTTCGGTGGCATCAATCCGAAACTCAAAGGTTTGAGCGCGCAGATCAACGCGACCAACCTGCTGGACGAAAACTACACGACCTGTCAGGCCGGCTATTGCTATCGCGGGCAGGGCCGGTCGGTGATCGCCGGCATGCGCTACCAATGGTGAGCGCGATGGTTGCGAGCACCCGGAGCCCCGAGCCGCATCTCGCCGCGGAGACGGCGCCAGCCGCGTTCCAGGCCGAGCGTTTGACCTTCTCGATCGACGGGCGGGTGCTCCTGCATCCGCTCGATCTGGCGGTCGGCCCGGGCCGGATGATCGCCCTGATCGGCCACAACGGCTCGGGAAAGTCGACGCTTCTCAAGATGCTCGCCCGCCAGGAAACGCCGAGCGGGGGCCGGGTTCTGTTCGGCGGCCGGCAAACGGAGGCCTGGGCGACCCGCGAGTTCGCCCGCGCCGTCGCCTATCTGCCGCAGAATCCGCCGGAGGCGATCGGGCTCACCGTCCGGGAACTCGTGATGTTCGGCCGCTATCCCTGGCACGGGCCGCTCGGCCGCGTGACGGAGACGGACCGGGCCAAGGTGGCCGAAGCGCTCGACGTGACCGGCATGGTCGTGCTCGCCGACCGTCTCGTCGAAACCCTCTCTGGCGGCGAGCGTCAGCGGGCCTGGCTTGCCGTGCTGATCGCGCAGGACACCCGTTACCTGCTGCTCGACGAGCCCATCTCGGCGCTCGATATATCCCATCAAATTGAAGTGCTCGATCTCGTCCGGCGGCTGTCTCGGGAGCGTGGCCTCGGTGTCCTTGCGGTTCTGCACGACATCAACATGGCGGCGCGCTTCTGCGACGAAATCGTCGCGTTGAAGGGCGGCCGGCTCGTCGCCAGAGGCAGTCCGGACGAGGTGGTCGAGGCGGGCACCCTCGCCGAGATCTACGGCGTTGCGATGGACGTCCTGCGGCCCTCGCCCGAGGCGCCGCCGATCGCTTTCGTGCGGTGAGTCGGAGACGAGGGCGTGGCGATGATTGAACTCGATCGGCGCAGCGTGCTCGCTGCGCTGGCGGGCCTCGGTCTTGGACCCGCGCGCGCGGCCGAGTCCGGGCGGCGCATCGCCGTGCTCGATTATGGGCTCGCCCAAACGATGCTCGCTCTCGGCGTCGCACCGATCGCCATCGCCGAGGCGGGGGAATGGCTCAAGTGGGTCGGGGCGCCGCCGTTGCCGGCCGAAATCGTCGATCTTGGCACCGACCGCGAGATCAACCTCGAAGTCCTCGCTGCGGTGAAGCCGGACCTCGTGCTCTCGACCCCCTATCTCGAGCAACTCACGGCCTTGATCGCGCCGATCGCCCCGGTCGTCTCGCTCCCGATCTACAGCGACGCGCGGGCGCCGCTGCGGCTCTCCGTCGAGGCGGCGCGGCGGATCGGGGCGATCACCGACCGCGCGGACGCCGCCGTACGTCTCGTCGCCGAGGCGGATGCGAAGTTCGCGGTGCTCCGGTCGCGGTTCGCGGCGCGGCCGCAAGCCCCGCTTCTCCTCGTCAATTTCGTCGATGAGCGGCATCTGCGCGTCTATGGCGGCGCGAGCCTCTATCAGGATGTGCTCGACCGGGTGGGGCTCGCCAACGCCTGGGCGCGGCCGACCAACGATTGGGGTTTCGCGACGATCGGGCTGGAGGCGCTCGCCGATTTCCCCGAGGCGCGGCTGATCGTGTTCGAGCCGATCGGACCGGATATCCGCGCGGTGCTCGCCCGTGGTCCGCTCTGGTCGCGTCTGCCCCTCGTCAAAGCCGGGCGCGTGTCCATCGTGCCGACGGTGCTGATGTTCGGCACGCTGCCGTCGGCGACGCGCTTCGCGGACATCCTGGACGCCACCCTTCCGGAGGCTGCGGGATGAGTATCGCAACGCTGCCGTTCGGATCGTCCCGCCGCTCCGCGGTGTGGGGGCCGATCGCACTCGCCGGCGGGCTCGGCCTGCTGGCGATCGTGGCGACGGTGATGTCGCTGGCGTCGGCGCTGCCGATGGTGCGGTGGCCCGCCGCCCTCGCTGCGCCGGACCTCGACGATATAGGCCAGGCTGTCGTTGTCTTCAGCGTCTTGCCGCGGGTCGCCGTCGCCCTTCTCGCCGGAGCTGGGCTCGCGCTCGCCGGCACGTTGCTGCAGCAGGTGCTGCGCAATCCCCTCGCCGAGCCCGCGACGCTCGGGATTGCCGCGGGGGCGCATCTCGCCCTTGCCCTCGCGACCTTGTTCGCGCCGGTCCTCCTCGTGTTCGGGCGCGATGCCGTCGCCCTCGGCGGTGCGGCGCTCGCGACCGCTGCCGTGCTCGGCCTTTCCTGGCGGCACGGTTTCGCGCCGGTGCACGTCGTGCTCGCCGGCCTGGTTGTCGGGCTCTATTGCGGGGCGAGCGCGGCACTGCTCGTGCTCCTGCACGAGCGCTATCTCGAAGGGCTCTTTCTCTGGGGGGCCGGCTCGCTGGTCCAGCAGGACTGGACCGCGACCGTCGCCCTCCTGCCGCGCCTCATCGTCGTCGCGGGCTTCGTCGCGGTGCTCGCTCGTCCTTTCGCCATGCTCGATCTCGGGGACGAGGCGGCCCGCGGCGTCGGCCTGCCGGTCGCGCGGGTCCGCTTCGCCGGGCTTGCGCTCGCCGTCGCCCTGACGGGTTTCGTCGTGGCCTCGATCGGCGTCATCGGCTTCATCGGTCTCATCGCGCCGACCCTCGCCCGGCTCACGGGCGCGCGCACTTTCCGGATGCGCCTGTGGACCGCGCCGCTCATCGGCGCGGCGCTGCTCTGGCTCACCGACCAACTCGTCCAGCGCCTCTCCGGTGCGGGGGGCGAGCTCTTGCCCGCGGGCGCGGTGACGGCGCTCCTCGGCGCCCCGCTGCTGTTCTGGATGTTGCCGCGCCTTCGCTTCGAACCGCCGCGGGCCGCGGTCGCCGGACCTGTGCTCCGCCGTGCCGGCCGCGGGCGGGTCCTCGGCCTCGCCGCCGCCCTCGCCCTCGTCACGATCTTCGCGCTCGTCGTCGGCCGCACGCCGGACGGACATTGGGGAACGGCGTTCGGCGACCTTGCGGCGTGGGAGCGGGCCTTGCCCTGGCGCTGGCCCCGGATCGTGGCGGCGCTCGCGGCCGGCACGATGCTCGCCCTCGCCGGCACGCTGCTCCAGCGCTTGACGGCCAATCCCATGGCGAGCCCGGAAGTGCTCGGCATCTCCTCGGGCGCCGCCTTCGGGCTACTCGCCGTGCTCCTCTTGGTCGCCGATCTCGGCAGGCTCGGACAGTTCGCGGCGGCCTGCTGCGGCGCGCTCGTCGCACTCCTCGCCATCCTCGCCTTGAACCGGCGATCCTCCTTCGCGCCCGAACGCGTCCTGATCGCCGGGCTCGCGCTCGGGGCGCTCCTCGACGCTCTTGTCGGCGTCCTGATGGCGAGCGGCGATCCGCGGGCGCTGCGCATGCTCAATTGGCTTGCCGGTTCGACCTACGGGGTCGACGGCCACGCTGCCCTGATGGCGCTCGGCCTCGCACTCGTTCTGGCGGCTGTCGCCCCCTTGCTCGCGCGCTGGCTCGACCTGATGCCGCTCGGCGCACGCACGGCATCGGCCGTCGGCGTCGATGTGGCGCGGGCGCGGGGGGCCGTGCTTCTCGTCGCGGCGGCGCTCACCGCCGGCGGCACCCTGGCCGTCGGACCCTTGAGCTTCGTCGGGCTGATGGCGCCCCATCTCGCCCGCCGCCTCGGCTTCCGCCGCGCCGGCGGGGAAATCGCCGGAGCCGCACTCGTGGGGGCGGCGCTGATGGTGGCGGCGGACTGGCTCGGCCGCGTGATCGATTTTCCGCGCCAGATGCCGGCGGGTCTCGTCGCGGCGGTGATCGGCGCCCCGCTCTTGATGGTTCTGCTCCGGGGACGGCGCCGATGACGGGCTCGCCGCAGCAACCGATGCCGATCCGTGCCGCGCTCGAGGAGCTTTTCCAGGGCGAGCTGGAACCCTACGCACGGATGATGTTGTTCAGCGCCGATCCGCGCGGCGGCCTCTCCTGCGCCGCCTTGCGCGATCCGGTCGTCCTCGACGAACGTCTCGCACATTTCGGGGCCGCTTTCCCCGGCGCCGATCGCCGTGCGGTCGCCTCCTTCTGGTCGCAATATTATTTCGCCGTGCTGACCATCCCGCTTGGGCTCTCGATGGTGGTGCTCGGCCGCATGCCGGACCCCGCTCTGGAGACGACGGATCTCGTCTGGGATCCGTCCGGCGGCGGTCCGAGCGCGATCCGCTTTCGCGACGAGCGGGGCACGCCCGAACGCCCGGTCACCGATCTTTTCGAGACGATGATCGAGGCCCATCTCGCGCCGATGATCGCGGCCATCGCGGCTCATGCCGGGCTCGCACCGAAACTTCTTTGGAGCAACGTCGCCGGCTATTTCGAGTGGATCGTGCAGGAGATGCATCGCCGTCGCAGCGAGCTGACGCTCGCGGCGCGCGGCGCGGCGATCGACGAAGCCGTCGCCTTCTTCGATTGCGCGGTCCTGCCGTCGGGCACGCGCAATCCGCTGTTGAAGCCCGTGCGCTATGTCGAGGAGGGGGGCGAGATCGTGCGCCGCCGCCGCATCTGCTGCCTGCGCCACATGCTGCCGGGCGTCGGCGGCTGCGGGGCGACCTGCCCTGTGCCGGAGGGTCGGGGCGCTACGGCCTGAAGCCGCGCGGCATCAGGAAGCGCGGGGCGTAGCCGAGCCGTTCGGTCTGATCGGCGAGCGCGGCCGGGCTCAGGTCGGCCGAGAGGCCGGTCGCCGTAAGGACCGCGTCGACGCCGAAATCGACGGCGCCTTTGACGTCGTGCAGGAGGCTGTCGCCGACGCAGGCGAGGCGGCTCGGGTCGGGCGATCCGGCGAGGGCGTAGGCGTGCTCGTACATCACGCGGAACGGCTTGCCGATGCGGATGACCGGCCCGCCCATCGCCTCGTATTCGGCCGCGATGGCGCCGGCCGCGGGTGCGGTGCCGGTCACCGTCAGCTTCTCGAGGTCCGGGTTTGTGCACACCGCCACGACGCCGCGCGCCGCCGCCGGGCGTAGCATGTCGCGGTAGGCTTCAAGGGTGACGGTCTCGCCCTGGCTGCCGGCGATCAGGATGAGGTCGGCGGCGGCCGCGTCGCTCACGGGCACAAGGCCGAGCGCCTCGGCAAGGGCCGTGTCGCCGCTCGTCGAGATGGTCAGACAGGTCTTGCCGGGGGCGAGCCGGATCGGCGAGGCGTCACCCGACAAAAGGGCGCGCGCGACGTCGCCCGAGGTGACGAAGGCCTCGTAGAGATCCGGTCCGATGCCCATGCGAGCGAGACGCTCCGCGTTGTGGCGGCCGCTGCGGCCGGAATTCGACAGCACGATCACCTTGCGGCCGGCGTCGCGCAGGGCTGCGAGCGCGTCGCGCGCGCCCTCGTAGACATGGTCGTCGCCGCGCAGCACGCCGAACTGGTCGACGAACAGCCAATCATAGCGATCGATCAATCCGGCAATGTCGATCACACCGGTCGCGTAGGTCATGGCAGGGCGTGGTTCGCGAGAACGAGACGGGCGGCGCCGGCCGCGGCGTCGGTGGAGAGCGCCTCGCGCATCGGCACGCCGAGCCGGGCGGCGCGGATCTTGGTCCAGCCCGCGCTGCGGGCGCCGCCGCCGACGCTGCGCACGCTTTTGAGCGCGGGGGCGCCGTGTTCGGCGAGGCGCCGGTAGCCGAGCGCCTCGATGGCGGCGATGCCTTCGAGCACGCCCTGGAAGAAGCGCGCGTCGTCGGCCGGCCGCGGTTCGAGGCGCGGCGGAAAGGCCGGGTCGGAGACGGGGAAGCGTTCGCCGGGGGCGGCGAGGGGATAATAATCGAGCCCGGTCGGATGGTCGGGGTCGAGCGACGCGGAGAGCGCCTCGATTGCGGCGTCGCCGAACAGGGCCTTCAGCACCGCGCCGCCGCTGTTGGAGGCGCCGCCGGGAAGCCACAGGTCGCCGATGCGGTGGCTGTAGATGCCGTAGTCCGAGGCGAAAACGGGACGATCGGACAGCAGCTTCAGAACGAGGGTGGAGCCGAGCGCGGTGACGCCGTCACCGACCTCGCGGGCGCCGGTCGCCAGGAACGACGCGCAACCGTCCGTCGTCCCGGCATGGACGATCGCGGCGGCGGGCAGGCCGAGGGCGCGTCCCGCGGCGCCGACCGCACCGAGCCCGGTGCCGACGCGGCGCACCGGCGGCAGCAGGCCGACATCGAAGCCGGTCGCCGCGATCCAGGCGGGCCAGCTTTCCGTTTGGAGATCGTAGCCCGTCTTGAGCGCGTTGTTCTCGTCGGAGACGACGATGCCGTCGCCGAGCCGGGAGGCGACCCAGTCGGCCTGATGGAGAATGCGCACGGTGCCCGGCCGGTGCGCGAGTTCGATCGCCTTGCCGAGCGGGCTCGTGCCGCCGAGGGCGGGGCTATCCGCCGGCGCGGCGGCGGCGATCGCCGCCAGCGCGGCCGGATCGGTGCAGCGATCGTTGTAGAGCAGGGCATCGCCGATGGGTGCGCCGGCGGCATCGAGCGCGAGCACGGTGCCGGAGGTGCCGTCGACCGCGAGCCCGGCCACGCCGTCGAGGGGCGTGGCAGATCGCAGCGCGCCGAGGCAATGCTCTACCCCGGCCCACCACGCGGCCGGGCGGCGCACCTCGGCAGGGGTCTCGAACGGGTGCGAGGCGGTCGCGACGGTCTGCCCGGCCCGGTCGAGGGCGACGGCGCGCACGCCCGACGTGCCGATGTCGATGCCGATCGCGAAGGCGGACGAGGTGGCCTCGGTCACGAACGGCGCCCGCGGTCGAGGCCCTGGCGGTAGGTTTCCGCCTCCCAATGGGTGAGTGCCCAGCAGGCCTTGGGATCGAGCACGTGGATCGGCTCGCCGAGCGGCACGCGGGCGGTGACCTCGGCGAGGCAGCGCACCATCGTGAGCCCGCCCGGGGTCAGGTCGCGGGCGACGAGCACGCCCGCGCCGGGAACCAGGATGACCTTCGGTGCCGGCCAGCCGTTGGCGGCGAAGGCGGCGAGCACGTCGGCGACGGTCTGGCCCGCGTCGAGGCGGCCGACCCGCTCGCCGAGGAAGATGACGTGATCGGGATAAAGCGGGCCGCCGAGCGCGATCGGCAGGCTGTCGGGCGAGAGGGCGGGAGCGTGGCTCGCCGGATCCCCGACCGGGGCATAGGCGGTGCCCTCGGCGAGGGCTTCGAGGCGGGCGAGGTCCGGCGCGCCGGCGGGGCGCGGCGTCTGCGCGAGGGCGGCGGTCACCCGCTCGATCCGCTCCGCGACGGTCGCGACGTCCGGGCCGCCGATGACGATGCCGTGATTGCCGAGCACCCAGATGTCGGCCGAGCCGCCGGCCGCGCACATGGCGAGGGCGATCGGAACGCCCGGGCGGCAATAGGGCACGAAGCGCCAGGTCAGATCCGGCACCGCGGCCGCGAGCCGGGCGCCGATCAGCGCCTCGCCGCGCTTCAGGACCGCGAGCGCGATGGTGTTGACGCAGTGGAAGTGCGCGACCACCCGCTGGGGCATGACGGCGTGGAAGCTCGTCTCGATGGACGGCCGCAACCCGGCTTGGTTGAGGTCGGTGCGGACGAAGGCAGCGACGTCCTCGGCCGCGCCGGGATCGCAGGCGAGCGCCGCCCGCATCCGCGGCACGTCGACCGGGACCATGATCGGGTTCGTTTCGGCATTCTGGAGCCAGGTGCCGGAGGCCTTCACCCAGAGGGTGTCGCCGTCCTTGATGGACGTGTTGCCGCCGGCGCCCTGGGTGCGCGTGATGTCCCGGCCGATCCGGGCCGAGAGCGCGAGGAAGGCCGGATAATCGGGCAGGCTGTCCGGCAGGGCAGGAGCATTTTCTTGTTGTGTCATGGCGAGCGGCCTTGGTCCGGCTCCGCCTCGATGTCCGTCCGGCATCGACAGGCGCTGATGATGCAACATATGCATCACGCGACGTATCTCCGTCAATTGTGAAGAAGATAGATCATCCCGCTTGTCAGGCCCGCGGAACTGTGATGATAGTGTCGCAAAGAATGACAAAACGGAACAGGGGAGGCGAGCGGTGACGGAGTCCGATCGGCATCATGCCATCGTCGACCTGTTGGCCGAGCGTCCGTTCGCCTCCGTGCGCGATCTCCAGGAAGCATTCGGGGTTTCCGCCGCCACCATTCGTCGCGATATCGATAAGCTGCACGAGCGGGGTCAGGTTCGCAAGGTCTATGGCGGCATCGCCTCGGCCGCCGCGATCGCGCCCGGTCAGCGGCCGGCGCTGCCCTACAGCGAGAACCGCGACATTGCGGTCGATCAGAAGCGGGCGATCGCGGCGAAGGCGTCGAGCCTCGTCGCCGACGGCGACACCCTCATCATTCACGGCGGCTCGACCTGCTACAATCTCGGTGTGCTGCTCGCCCAGCGCAGCGTGCGCATCTATACGAATTCGATGCCGCTCGCGGCTTATCTCGGCGAGCAGGGCATCTGCCAGCTCACGGTGGCCGGGGGCGACGTCTACCGCGAGCCGCGGCTGATCTACGGTGCGGATGCGGTGCCTGCCTATTACGCGTCGAAATTCTTCGTCGGAGCGCAAGGGATCGGGGCGGAAGGCATCCTCGAATCCCATCCGCTGCTCGTCAAATCGATCCGCCAGCTCGGCGACTGCGCGGACGAGGTGATTCTGCTCGCCGACAGCCGCAAGTTCTCGATCCGCGCCCGCCATGCGGTGCTGCCGCTCGAGCGCATCGGTCGGATCATTACCGATAGCGGCCTCTCCGACGCCGACGCCGCGATGCTGGAGGCGGCGGGTGTCGCGATCCTGATCGCCGATGCGCCGACCGCGTCCCAGGCGGGCGCCGCGTACGCCGGTGCCATTCAGGGAGCCGCCGCATGAGTGCCGCGGGAGCGATCGCCGTCTTCGATCTCGGCAAGACGAACTCGAAGCTGATGGTCTTCTCCGCGGACGGCAGCGTCGTCGCGGAAAGCCGCACCGCGCCGTCCTGGCGCCAGCACGAGACATTCCGCGTGCTCGACGACGTCGCGCTCGAGCGCTGGATGCGCGCCGAGCTCGCCGCGGCGGTCCTCGCGCATGGCGTCGAAGGCGTGGTCGTGTCCGGTCATGGCTGCACCTTTGCGCTCGCCGGCGTGAGTGAACTCACCCATCCGGTGCTCGACTACGAGCAGGAGCCGCCGGCGGACGTCGCCGCGCGCATCGATCCGCTCGTCCCGCCCTTCGCCGAGACCTTCTCGCCGCGGTTGCCGCTTGGCTTCAATTTCGGCCGGCACATCCTCTGGGTCGAGGATGTCGTGCCGGACGCGGTGGCGCGGGCCGAGGCGATCCTGTGCTATCCGCAGTTCTGGACGTGGCGCCTGTCGGCGCGCGCGGTCGGCGAAATCTCCTATCTCGGCTGCCACAGCCACGTCTGGGCGCCGCTCGCCGAGGATTATTCGTCCCTCGTCGATGCGCGCGGATGGCGTGCCAAGATGCCCCCGCTCGCCCGCGCCGGCGCCGTGGTCGGGACCCTCGATCTGCCCCTGGCCGACGGCTCATCCCGCAGCGTCGCCGTGCACAATGGCGTCCACGACAGCAACGCCTCGCTCTATTTCTACCGGGCGCTCGGCTATCGCGACTTCACGATGGTCTCGACCGGCACCTGGGTCATCGTGATGAACCCGGATTGCCCGCTCGACGCCCTCGACGAGACCCGCGACATGCTCGCGAACGTCGCCGTCGACGGCGGTGGGGTCGCGACCGCCCGTTTCATGGGCGGGCGCGAGTTCGACGTGATCTCCGGCGGCCTCAAGCGTCCGATCGAGCCCGCGCTTCTGGCGGCGCTCGTGGCTCGCGGCGCGTTCGCGCTGCCCTCCTTCGCCTCCGGCGGACCTTTTCCCGGCGCCGAGGGGCGGATCGTGGGGGAGGTCGAGGGCGACGAGGAGCGCGCCGCCCTCGCACTCCTCTACGTCGTGATGATGACCGATCTCACCCTCGATCTGACGCGCTCCGCCGGGGCGATCATCGTCGACGGCGGCCTCGCCCGCATCCCGGCCTTCACCGGGCTCGTCGCGGCGCTGCGGCCGGACCAGGCGGTACTGGTCGGATCGAACCCAAACGGCAGCGCCTGCGGCGCCGCGGCGCTCGCTTTCGAGGCGACGGGCCGTTCGCCGTTCGCCGAGACGTGCCGCGCAGTCGAGCCGATCCCGGTGGCGGGCTTGGCCGCGTATCGAGACCAATGGCGGGCCCTCGCCGGGCACCGCTGAGAACAGAGGCGGCCGCCGACAGGCGGACAGCCCGAAACGATGCCGGGGCGTGGCTGCCCGGGATCGAGGAGAGGATACGGCCGATGAGGAGCGCGTCATGAGCGCCGATCCCGTCCCCGTGCTCAGTTTGCGCGGGATCTCGAAATCGTTCTCGGGCGTCACGGTGCTCAAGGGCGTCGATTTCGACGTGCGTGCCGGCGAAGTCCATGCCCTGCTCGGCGAGAACGGCGCCGGCAAGTCGACCCTCATCAAGGTGATGGCCGGCCTTCACCAGCCGAACACCGGCGAGATCGCGATCCGCGGCGTCACCACCACCTTGGCCTCGCCGCGCGAGGCGCATGCCGCCGGCATCGCGACGGTTCACCAGGAATTGCTCCTGTTTCCGGACCTGACGGTCGCCGAGAACGTCTTTCTCGGCCAGACGCCGAAGACGTCGGCCGGCCTGATCGATTGGCAGACGATGCGGCGCCGCGCGCGCGAACTGCTCGACCGCCTCGATTGCCCGGAACTCGACGTCGATTCCCGGGTGGGCGCGCTTTCCGTCGCCAACCGCCAGCGCGTCGAGATCGCCCGGGCCCTCGCTCAGGACGCCCGCGTCCTCATCATGGACGAGCCGACCGCCGCGCTCGTCGAGGCCGATGTGCAGCGCCTGCTCGACATCGTCCGCAAGCTCAAGGCGGACGGCGTCGCGATCATCTATGTCAGCCACCGCATGCCGGAGATCTTCGCGCTGTCCGACCGCGTCACCGTGCTGCGCGACGGCGAACTCGTCGGCACCCGCGACATCGGCGAGGTCGACGAAACGCGGCTCGTCTCGATGATGGTCGGGCGCGAGATCGACAAGCTTTATCCGCCGAAGCAGGGCGAGACCGGCAAGGTGATGCTCACCTTGAAAGGGGTGAGCCACCGCGACGTGGTGCGCGACATCTCCTTCGATCTGCGCGCCGGCGAGATCGTCGGCCTCGCCGGTCTGATCGGATCGGGGCGCACCGAGACGGCGCTGACGCTGTTCGGCATCACCCCGGCCACCGGGGGCTCGATCCTCGTCGAGGGGCGCGAGGTGCGGGTGTCCTCGCCGGAGGCGGCGATCGCGCTCGGCATCGCCTATGTGCCCGAGGATCGCGGTCTTCAAGGCCTCGTGCGGTCGCAGACCATTGCCGAGAACATCGCGCTCGCCAATCTCGACCTGCTCTCGCGCGGGCCCTTCGTCGACACCGGGGCGGTGTTCCGGGCCGCGCGGGACGCCATCACCCAGTTCGGCATCCGCGCGCGCGGACCGGCCCAGATCGCGCGCCAGCTCTCCGGCGGCAATCAGCAGAAGGTGGTGCTCGGCAAGTGGCTCGCCACCAAGCCGCGCATCCTCATCCTCGACGAGCCGACGCGCGGCATCGACGTCGGCGCCAAGGCCGAGATCCATCAGCTCATCCGCCGGCTCGCCGGGGAGGGGATGGCGATCCTGATGATCTCGAGCGAACTGCCGGAGGTGCTGGGCTTGAGCGACCGCATCCTCGTCATGCGCGCCGGCCGCATCGTCGCCGAATTCGCCGGCGCGGCCGCGACCCCCGAAGCGGTCGGCGCCGCGATGACCGCCTCGAACGCGCCGCGGGAGGCTGCATGAGCTCCGCGTCCCCCACCATCGGCCGCTCGGCGTTCCGTCGCTTCACGTCCGGCTACGGCCAGGAAATCATCGTCGCGCTCGCGATCGTGGTGATCTTCGTCGTGGTGAGCGCGATCAATCCGCGCTTCCTCACCAACACCAACGTCAACTCGATCATCGCCGGCAACGCCTACATCGCGGTCGCCGCGATCGGCATGTCGGTCATCATCATCTGCGGTCACATCGACGTGTCCGTCGGCGCTCTGATCGGGGTCGTCGCCACCATCGCAGGCACGCTCGCGGTCAAGGGCTATCCGCTCCCGATCGCCTGGGGCCTGCCGATCCTCGTCGCGATGGTGATCAACGCCCTCGTCGGTGCCCTCGTCGCCTATGCCCGCATCCCCTCGATCGTCGTCACGCTCGGCATGCTGTCCATCCTCAAGGGCGGGCTCATCATCTCGACCGGCGGTACGTGGATCAGCGGCATGCCGCCGGAGTTCATGATCGCCCAGATGCGGCCGTTCGGCATCCCCTCGACGGTCTGGTTCATGGTGATCCTGACCGCGATCGCCGCCTTCCTGATGCGCGCCACCGATGCCGGGCGCTCGATTTATGCGGTCGGCGGCAATGTCGAGGCGGCGCGCGCGGCGGGCATCGATCCGGCGCGGGTCACGGTCGGCGCCTTCGCGGTCCACGGCCTCTTCGCGGGCATCGCCGGCATCCTGTTTGCGACCCAGCTCCAGGTCATCCAATCGACCGTGCCGCCCAACCTCGAGCTCACCATCATCACCGCCTCGGTGATCGGCGGCGTCTCGATCCTCGGCGGCACCGGTACGGTGATCGGCTCGACGCTCGCGGCGATCCTGTTCGCCACCATCGGCTCCGGCCTGATCTTCCTCAACGTGTCCGCTTATTGGCTGCGCGCGGTGCTGGCGCTGCTGATCCTCGCCACCGTGATGGCCGACATGATCCGCCGGAGGCGCGCCACATGACCAAGGCACTCGAAGCCCGCAAGGGGCGCGACCATGCCGGCCTGCTGCGGTACGAAACCGTCCTCGCGATCATCACGATCATCGCGCTCGCGGTGCTCGCCAACATCACCAACAAGTTCTTCACGGTCGACAACCTGCTGAACCAGGGCCGGCTGATGGCCGAGGTCGGGCTCGTGGCGCTCGGCATGACGTTCGTCATCGTCACCGGCGGCATCGATCTCTCGGTCGGCTCGATCCTCGGCCTGACCGCGATCCTGCTCGGCGTGTTCTGGCACAATGTCGGCATGCCGCTGCCGCTCGCGATCGTCGCCGCGATGGTCTGCGGCACCGCGGCCGGCGCGCTCAACGGCTACGTCATCACCCGCTTCCGCGTGCCGCCGTTGATCACGACGCTTGCCACCCTCGCGCTCTATCGCGGGCTCGCGGAAGGCATCAGCCAGGCGCGCTCGGTGCGCGGCTATCCGGAATGGTTCTTCTTCTTCGGCCAGGGCGAGGTGCTGGGCGTGCCGGTGCAGCTCTGGACCCTGGTGATCCTGATCGCGGTCGCCGCGATCGTGCTCGGCCGCACCAAGTTCGGCTACGCGACCTATGCGATCGGCGCCAACGAGACGGCGGCCCGCTTCTCCGGCATCCGCGTCGATCGCGTAAAGCTCGCGATCTATGCCGGCACCGGCTTCCTCGCCTCGCTCGCCGCCGTGATCTTCGTCTCGCGGGTGACGACCACTCGCTCCGACATGGGAACCGGCATCGAGCTCGACGTCATCACGGCGGTCGTGCTCGGCGGCACCAGCATCTTCGGCGGCAAGGGGACGATCGCCGGAACGGTGCTCGGGCTCGTGCTCATCCAGGCTTTGAAGAACGGCCTGTCGCTCTCCGGCGTGAAGGGCGACGGAACCATCGTGGTCATCGGTGTGGTGCTCATCGCGGCGATCCTCGCCGGAGCCCTCATCGACCGGAACAGGGGCGGGAACTGAAACAAGGGACCGGAGCGCGCGCCCGCCCCGCGGCGCGAAACCGGCCCAACCTGATGCGGAGGAGAAAAAGATGAAGACGCTCACCCTGGCCGCCGTGCTGACGGTCGGCCTGATGGCCGGAACGGCCTATGCCGCCTCGCCGTGGACCGGCGGCGACGACCTGCCGACCAACCCGCTCGCCTGCGACGCGACGCCGGCGACCCCGGAAGCGAAGCCCTATGACGGCGGCACGCCGACCAACGCGCCGGACCGCAAGGGCAAGGAGATCACCGTCGTCGACGTGCCGAAGCTGATCGGCATCGGCTACTTCAACGCCACTTCCAAGGGCATCGCCGAGGCCGCCGCCGAGATCGGCAACATGAAGGCGACCACCGACGGCCCGAACAAGGCCAACATCGACGAGCAGATCACCTTCATCGACAACGACATCACCCAGGGCGTGGACGGCATCCTGTTCGCCGCCAACGATCCCGTGGCGATCGCGCCGGTGCTGAAGAAGGCGCTCTCGAAGGGCATCAACGTCGTCGGCTACGATGCCGACGCGACCCACGACGCCCGTCAGTGGTTCGTCAATCAGGCCCAGTTCAACGGCATCGCCAAGGCGCTGATCGACAACATGGCGAAGGAAGCCGGCGAGGACGCGGGCGTCGCCATCGTCACCTCGACCTTCACCACGCCGAACCAGGCGCGCTGGATCGCGGAGATGGCCGCCTACGCCGCGAAGTGCCATCCGAAGCTGCAGTGGCTGGAGACGGTCGAGGCCCAGGAGGACAACAACCTGTCCTTCAACCAGGCGACGACCCTCATCAACAAGTACGGCGACAAGCTGAAGGGCATCTTCGGCATGACCTCCGTCGCGACGCCCGCCTCGGCGGAAGCCGTGACCCAGGCCGGCCAGTGCGGCAAGGTCGCGGTCGTCGGCCTCGCCACGCCGAACGCCATGAAGCCCTACGTCCAGAAGGACTGCGTGAAGTCCGTCGTGCTGTGGAATCCGGTCGATCTCGGCTATGCCGCGGCCTACGTGATGCGCGCGACCGCCGACGGCACCCTGAAGCCGGGCGACACCTCGGTGAAGGCCGGCAAGCTCGGCGAGCTCAAGGTGATCAACGGCAGCGAGATCCTGCTCGGCCAGCCGTTCGTCTTCACCAAGGAGAACATCGGCAACTTCGACTTCTGATCGGGCGAGTCTCCCCGATCCCTTGTCTCGCCGCATCCTCGACGCCGCGGTTCGGGTCTCCCCGGGCTGCGGCGTCGCCGTTTTCGAGAGACCGGCTCAGGCCTTGTCGAACGCGACGTTGCGCGCGAGCCAGCAGCCGAAGGTCACGCCGACAACCGCGCCCTTGTCGTCGCGGCGCACGAGGACCGTCCAATCGCCGGGCGAGGGGGCATCGAGCGAGCGCTGGCACGGCATCCGCCAGACATCGCGTCCGACCGGATAGAGCGGCTGTGCCGCACCCTTGCCGAGAAACCCGTCGAACGCGGCATAGAGCGCGCCGCCCGCGGAGGTCACGGTGAGCGTTGAGCCGAGCTCGTCGGAGCGATAGACGCCGTCGATGTCGCGCGCCGCCTCGCCCTCGACCGGAGAGAGCCGGGTCGCGAGATTGTCGGCAGGCCGCTCCAGGCGGAGGCCGGCACCGGCATGGACGAGGACCATGCCGTCGCTGCGGGCGACGCCGTCCGTGCTGACCGTGAGGATCTCCGCGCCCGTGCCGTACCGCGCCGAGACTTTTCCGCCCGGCAGCGGCGCGAGGTCGAGCAGGAGGCCGGTCTCCTCGTCGAGGAAGCTGCCGGCGAACGCGCTGGCATGGACGTCCGACCCCGTGGCTTGCGGCGCATCCTCCCCGAGCGCGGCGGCGAGAACCGAGAGCGCGGCGCCGCGGGCATCCCCGGCATGGTTGAAGAGCACCACGACCGACAGCCGCGCGTCGGCGAGGTGGAGACGATGGCTGCGCCAGCCGCGGAGCGCGCCGCCGTGTCCGGTCACGACCCGTCCGTTGCGCAGCGTGCGCGAGAGCCCGAGGCCATATTGGGCGGGGTTGCCATCCGCGAACGTGGTCGGATGGGAGAGGCGGCGATAGAGGCCGTTCGGTTCGTCGCGGGTGCGATCGATGAAGCGCTCCCAGGCGATCATGTCGTCGAGCGAGGCGCACAGGCCGGCGTCGCCGCTCCAATGGATGCGGTTGATGCCGGGCACGAAGCCGTAATTGGGATCGCCGTCATAGCCGACCGCGCCGCCGGGCACGGTGCGCGTCTCCGGACCATAGACCGCCGTCTCCATGCCGGCGGGCCGGACGATCCGCTCCATCAGCAGCTCTTCGAACGGCTTGCCTGCATGGGCCTCGAGCGCCGTGCCAAGCACGCGGAAATTGCCGTTCGAGTAGGAATAGCGGGTGCCCGGCGCGAAATGGAGCGAGGTGGTCCGCCCGATCAGCGTCTTGGCGTCCTCGGGGCGGAACTCGCCCTCGGGTGCGGCGCCGCACAGCACCGTGAGCGCCCAATAATCCCGCAGGCCTGATTGGTTGTCGGCGAGGTTCGCCGCCGTCGGCACCGGCCCGTGCAGCTTCGGCATCTGGGCCGCGACCGCCGCATCGAGCAAAGCCGGATCGCCGACGAGGTCGAGCATCAGCGCGCAGGTGAACTGCTTGGTGATGGAGCAGATCGGCACCAGGGTCGTCGGCGCGAACGGGATGCGGGCCTCGAGATCGGAATAGCCGAACGCATGGCGCACCACGACCTCGCCGTCCTTCACCACGGCGACCGCGCCGCCGGGGCCGCGGAAGCGTTCGGGCAGCGTGGCGACGGCACGGTCGAGGCGGGCGGCGTCGAGGGCGGGACGGTTGGTCATGAGGAACTCCGGCAAGGCGAGGCGGATCGAACGATCGGATTGATCCGCGGCGAGCGCCGACCGGGGCTGACGGGCTCTCCGCGCACGCACCATATCAGGCGGGCGCTGCGTCGCCACGGTGATCGCGTCCTGCCGCTCTCAACGCTTGCCGGAATTGTGATCTGTTTCAGAAATGTTCAGCAATATTTGCCAACAACGCTGAGTTTGGTATTGTAACAATTCCAATATAAAGCTTAGTCGCAATGATATCTTGAGCAGGCGCCGTAAAGGGTATAATCGAGCGAACCGAAGACTTCTCGTCCTTGTTGGATGAGAGAAGGGAAATCGGATGCTCGCTTCCTTCCTGATCATGCTGCGCGAGGGCATCGAGGCGGCGCTGATCACCGGCATCATCGCCAGTTACCTGAAGCAGACCGGTCGCACGCAATGGATGCCGGCGGTCTGGCTCGGGATATTGCTCGCGGTCGCGCTCTCGCTGTTCGCCGGGGCGGCCTTGCAGATCCTCAGCGCCGAGTTTCCGCAAAAGCAGCAGGAACTGTTCGAGGCGATCGTCGGCCTCGTCGCCGTCTGCGTTCTCGTCTCGATGGTCTTCTGGATGCGCAAGGCGGCGCGCTCCATGAAGTCGGAATTCCAGCATTCGATCGAGGCGGTCTTCGCCAGCGCGGACGCGGCGAACGCCACGCCCCTGAGTGCCACTTGGGCGCTGATCGGCATGGTCTTCTTCGCGGTGGCGCGCGAGGGGCTCGAGTCGGTGTTCTTCCTGCTCGCGATCTTCCAGCAGAGCACCGGGCCTGCCGCTCCGCTCGGCGCCTTGGCCGGCCTGCTTTGCGCGGTCGTGATCGGCTACCTTATCTATGTCGGCGGCGTCCGCCTCAATCTTCGGCGCTTCTTCCGCTGGACCGGCGCCTTCATCCTGATCGTCGCGGCCGGCATTCTCGCGAGCTCCGTGCGTAGCCTGCACGAGGCGGGGCTGTGGAACGGCCTCCAGACTCAGGCCTACGACACCAGCGGCATCCTGCCGGCGTCCGGCCCGCTCGGAACGCTCCTCGCCGGCCTCTTCAATTATCAGGACACGCCGACGATCGGCGAGGTTCTCGTCTACGTCGTCTTCCTCGTCGTGAGCCTCTATCTGTTCCTCCGTCCGCACGGGACGGCGGGTCACGGTGGGGCGTCGGCGGCCGCTCGCGGATCCCGCTCATGAACAAGTCGTCTCCCTCGCAATCCGCGCCGCCCCGCTTCTTGCCGCTCGCCATCGCCGGCGCCGCGATCCTCGTCGCGGCCGGTGGTGCGCTGTTCTACTTCGCGACCGTCTCGAAGCGCACGCCGGTGAACGACGGCGCGATCGCGGTGGAGATCGGGGACAAGGCCTGCACGCCGAACGCGCTGACTGTGCCGGCCGGGCGGCGCACTTTCGCCATCCACAATGCCTCCACCCGGCCGGTCGAGTGGGAAATCCTCGACGGCATCATGGTCGTCGAGGAGCGGGAGAACATCCTGCCGGGCTTCAGCCAGACGCTGACGGCGACCCTGAAGCCGGGCTCCTACGAGATCACCTGCGGCCTGCTCTCCAACCCGCGCGGCACGCTCACCGTCACGCCGTCGGCCGAATCCGATGCCGCGGCGAAGACGGGCGTCGATCTCAAGGCCTTCATCGGACCGTTGTCCGAATACAAGGTCTATCTCGTCCTGCAGAGCATGAGCCTCGTTTCGGCGACGAAGAAGCTCGACGCGGCGATCCAGGCGGGCGATCTTGCCCAGTCGAAGGCCCTCTACGAGCCGGCGCGCGAGCCCTATCGGCGGATCGAGGCCTTGGTCGGCCGCTGGTCCGATCTCCAGAACGCCATCGATCCCGGCGCCGCCTTCCTCGAAAAGCGCGAGCAGGACCCGGCCTTCACCGGCTTCCACCGCATCGAATACGGCCTGTTCACGCAGAGCAGCACGGTCGGGCTCGCGCCGGTCGCCGACAAGCTCGTGACCGACGCGACCGAGCTCCAGACACGACTCAAGGCACTCAAACTGACGCCCGCGGACCTGACCGAGAACAGTGCGCGGCTCGCCCGCCGGCTCGCCGACGGCAGAATCGAGAGCGGTGAAGCGATCTACGCCCACACCGACCTCGCCGATCTCGACGCGAGCCTCGCCGGGATCGGCAAAACGGTCGCGCTGATCCGGCCGATCCTGCCGGCCTCGGCGGCGGCGGTCGGCACGGCGCTCGATCAGGCGATGACGAAGGCGCAGGCCGCCCTCGCCACGCTCAAGGGTGCCCAGGGCTACCCCGCCTACGACACCGTGGACGCAGCACAGCGCAAGGCGCTCGCCGACGATTTCCGCGCCCTGGCCGACAGCCTGGACGCGGCTTCCAAAGCCCTTTCCGTGGAATGATGCGATGAAGATCTCCAACCCTTCGGCGGCTCCCGTCGACGAGACGCGGCGCCGTTTCCTCATCGGCGTCGGCGCGGCCGCGGCCGGCGGGGCGCTCGCCCCGACGATGGCCCACGCGGCGAGCGACGTCGCCGGCAACGTCACCGATGCGCCGAAGAGCGCGCCCTCCATCCTGGAGCGCTGGCCTTTCTACGGCGATCACCAGCAGGGCATCGTCACGCCGCGTCCCGCGAACGGCATGATCGCCTCGTTCACGGTCGTCGCCGACAAGCCGGCCGATCTCGACGCGTTGTTTCGCCAGTTGACCGAACGGATCGTCTTTTTGACCCAGGGCGGCACGCCGCCGGAACTGAACCCGAAGCTGCCGCCGGCCGATTCCGGCATCCTCGGGCCCGTGGTCACCCCCGACAACCTGACCATCACCGTCTCGCTCGGCGACTCGCTGTTCGAGGACCGGATCTGGCTCAAGCCGCTGAAGCCGAAGCAGCTACAGCGCATGACGAAGTTCCCGAACGATGCGCTCGACGCGGACCTCTGCCACGGCGATCTCGTCCTGCAATTCTGCGCCAACACCCAGGACACGAACATCCACGCGCTTAGGGACATCGTGAAGATGATGCCCGACAAGCTCGTCCTGCGCTGGAAGCAGGAGGGCAACGTGCCCGTGCTGCCGCCGGCCGCGGACGGCCGCCCGCAGAGCGCGCGCAACTTCCTCGGCTTCCGCGACGGGTCGGCCAATCCCGATTCCGCCGACACGGCTTTGATGCGCGCGCTCGTCTGGGTGGGCGCCGGTCACGGCGAACCGGCCTGGGCTGAGCGCGGCTCTTATCAGGCGGTGCGGATCATCCGCAATTTCGTCGAGCGCTGGGACCGCACCCCGCTCGCGGAGCAGCAGGACATCATCGGCCGCGAGAAGATGAGCGGCGCCCCGTTCGGTGGCCGCAGCGAACACGACGTGCCCGATTATGCGAGCGATCCGACCGGCAAGGTGACGCCGCTCGATGCCCACATCCGCCTCGCCAATCCGCGCACCGCCCTGACCGAGAAGAACCGAATCCTGCGGCGACCCTTCAACTATTCGAACGGCGTCAGCAAGTCCGGCCAGATCGAGCAGGGCCTATTGTTCATCTGTTACCAAGCCGATCTCGAGCAGGGCTTCATCACGGTGCAGACGCGCCTCAACGGTGAGCCGCTCGAGGAATATTTGAAGCCGATCGGCGGCGGCTATTTCTACGTGCTGCCGGGCGCGCAGGGGCCCGGTGATTATCTCGGCCGCACCCTGATCGAGGCGGCGCGCAAGAGCGAAGCAACCCCCACCTGACGAGGAGCCCGGTGATGAAGTTGAGGCATCTGCCTGCCGTGGTCGCGTTTGCGGCCCTGTTGTCCGGTCATGCGATGGCCACCGAGCAAGCGGCGACGCTCGATCTCGTGGAACCGATCGCGGACTACAAGATCTACGTCTCCGAGAAATTGCAGACGCTGGTCTCCGATACGCGCGCCTTCACCGACGCCATCAAGGCGGGAGACGTCGCCAAGGCGAAGTCGCTGTTCGCGTCGACCCGGATGAGCTACGAGGCCGTCGAGCCGATCGCCGAACTCTTCAGCGACCTCGATTCCTCGATCGATTCCCGCGCCGACGACTACGAGAAGAAGGAGAAGGACCCAGCCTTCCCGGGCTTCCACCGTCTCGAATACGGCCTTTGGGTTCAGAACTCGACGGCCGGCCTCGCGCCGATCGCCGACAAGCTGATGGCCGACGTCGAGTCGCTCGACAAGCGCATCGCCGACCTGACGCTGCCTCCCGACAAGGTCGTCGGTGGCGCCGCCGCCCTGATGGAAGAGGTCGCCGCCACCAAGATCTCCGGCGAGGAAGATCGCTACAGCCACACCGATCTGTGGGATTTCCAGGCGAACTCCGACGGTGCCAAGAAGATCTTCGAGCTCGTCGAGCCGCTGATCCAGAAGCAGGACCCGGCCTTCGTGAAGAAGGTTTCGGACAACTTCGCCACCGTCGACGCGACGCTCGCGAAGTACAAGACCGCCGAGGGTTACGAGCCCTACGACAAGCTCACCGACGCCGACCGTAAGGTGCTCGCCAGCGCCGTCAACACGCTGGCCGAGGATCTCTCGACCCTGCGCGGCAAGCTCGGCCTGAACTGACGGGCTACCTTCCACGCGAACCGCCGTCCACGTGGCGGACGCGCGTGATGGCGCGGGGCGGATGTTTGGTGGTGCATGGGCGCAATCGTCCGTGCACCACCGTTTCCAAGCATCCGCTTCCGCGTCCGCGTCCGCGGCGTGGCACGTAATCCGATCCCATCCGCGCGGAAATACGGCACTCCGGCAAAGTCTATGCGCGTTGGCCGAAGTGGTTCAGAAAAGCGTCGACGGCCGTCGTGACGGATTGGAGGATGGACGCCTCGTCCGGCGGGTCGATAACGCCCCACATCGACTTCTCTGAGAGATCCATCTCCATCATTGCTTTGAACGTCATGGCCGCGAGGTGCGTATTTTCGGCGCGCAGCAAGCTGTGCCTGTCGAGGGCTTCCATCATCTCGACGATCTTGTCGATCGTAATCCGGACGCCGGTCTCGTAGAAAATCCGGCCGAGTTCGGGAAAGCGCTCGCACTCTCCGATGACGAGGCGGTTCGTGGCGATAGCCTTCGGCGACAGCACAAGTCTGAGATATGCACATCCGAACCGGATCAGTGTTCCGCGCGTATCGCCGGCAACAAGCTTGATGTCCGCCAGAGCGTCGAAAAGGTCTTTGCCCTGTTGTAGCATATACGCCTGAAATAGAAGATCCTTTGTCGGAAAATGATTGTATAATGTCGTCTTTGATCCGCCCAACGCTGCGGAAATATGGGACATATTTACGGATCCGTAGCCGTTTCGAAGAAACATTTCGCCCGCGACATCAAGGATGCGGTTGCGGACTGCCTCGCTTTTACTTCGCATGTCGAAAGCGTACCTTTGCGTACGGTTTTGTTTGACAAAGGGATGCGGTGGAGCATAATCGCCGAAAGCGTACAGAATAGTACGTCATAAGGGAGGAGCCATGACCACCGTCTTTCCGTCAAGCCCGGAATTCACGGGTCCCGCCTACACGCCCGCCCGATTCGAGGGCGATGTCTATGATCTCGTCGTGGAAGGCGAGGTGCCCACCGCCATCAAGGGAACGTATTATCAGGTCGCTCCGGACCCGCAATATCCGCCCATGCTCGGGCAGGATATCTTCTTCAACGGTGACGGCTGCATTCATGCCTTCACCTTTGCTGACGGGCATGTCGATTTCAAGCGCCGCTATGTGTTGACCGAGCGGCTCAAAGCGCAGCGCGAAGCACGGCGTTCTCTTCACGGAGTTTACCGGAATACCTACACCAACGATCCGTTGGTGAGCGGGCTGTCCAATTCCACGGCCAATACCAATGTCATCGTGCACCATGGTAAGCTGCTGGCTCTCAAGGAGGACAGCCATCCCTACGCGCTCGACCCGACGACGATGGAGACGCTGGGGACATACGATTTCGGTGGCCAGCTTACCAGTGCGACGTTCACGGCCCATCCGAAGATCGATCCCGTAACGGGCGACATGCTTTGCTTCGCCTATGAGGCGAAGGGAGATGCGACTCCGGATATCGTCTATTACGAGATCGACAAATCCGGAAGGAAGACGAAAGAGGTCTGGATCCGCGGGCCGTACGCGGCGATGATCCACGACTTCGCGGTCACCGAACATTATGTCGTGTTCCCGCTCATGCCGCTGACGGTCGATCTCGACCGAATCCGGAAGGGCGGGCGCCACTTTGAATGGCAACCGGGGCTCGATCAGACGTTCGGCGTGCTGCCGCGCGACGGAGACGCCAAGGACGTCCGCTGGTTCACGGCGCCGAACGGCTTCCAGGGGCATACCCTCAACGCCTTCGACGATGGACATGGGCGCGTATACGTCGACATGCCTGTCGCGTCCGGAAATGTGTTTCCGTTCTTTCCGCAGGCCGACGGCTATGTTCCGCCGCCGGAAACAATCATGTCGCGGCTCACTCGTTGGACCTTCGATATGAACAAAGCGGGCAACAGCCTTGAGGCTTCGTCGCTCACCGATTTCATTTGCGAATTTCCCCGCAGCGACGACCGCTACATGGGACGGCCCTACCGCCACGGCTTCGTAGCCGGGCTTGATCCCAGGCGGCCCTATGATTTCGAAACGCTCGGCCCGCCCTCTTGGGCGTTCATGAACTTTTTTGCCCATGTCGACCTTACTACCGGGAAAGTGAAGAGTTGGTTCGCCGACGACAAGACGTCGGTGCAGGAGCCGGCCTTCATCCCCAAAAGCGCGGGTGCGGCCGAGGGCGAGGGTTATCTCGTCGCTCTCGTCAACAGACTTGCCGAGAGGGCGACCGACCTTTTGGTGTTTGACGCCCAGCATTTGGACGACGGGCCGATCGCGACGGTCAAGCTGCCGGTTCGGCTGCGCATGTCTCTGCACGGCAATTGGGTTCCGGCAGTGTAGCGAGGGCGCGAATGCCGATATCGCTCGATTGAACGCGAAGCCGGTTCGGCTTCGATCAACGGGAACCGTCGCGGTCTTCGCGACGGGGCGCGCCGTCTTTCTCGTTGTCCGGGGGAAACCTACCGCCATTGCCCCCCCGCCGCACCCGCTGCGAGACGCCTCGCCTCAAACATCAGCCGACGCACCCAGATCGACGCCGGGGAGTGTAGTATGGCACGGCATGGCATCCGCAAAAAGGCGCTGATGTTGGTGGACGAGCGCCGCATCTTCTATCGAGGCGCGATCCCGGATGCGCGCGATCGTTGTGTCGGCGGCTATGTCTTCTATCTGACTCTCGGCAGCCCCTTTCTCTTCAGAAGGAGCGGGGACTGGACGGCCGTGACCGCGGCGATCACCGAGCCCTACGAGGTTCACTCGGTCCGCGGGGAGGGCGAGGTCCTCGTGCAATATATCCTGGAGCAGGAGGATGCCCGGCTCGGTTTAGGGTGCGCGACGGCCAAGGAACAAGCTATCGTCGCCTTCGTCAGCCGATACGAGGTCAGATCGTCTTTATGGAGCGTCAGCGGCAGTTGGGTTGATGACCTTGCAGGGAAGGTCGACCCGATTCTCTTTCCTAAGCCGGTCCAGCGGCGCATCATCGACGACCGCATACGGACCGTGATCGACCAAATTTGTGAGCAACCCGCCGATCGGCATTCCGCTGGAGTTTGCGCGGCGCTGGCCGATCTGTCGGTCTCGCGCTTTCTTCATGTGTTCAGCCAAGAGATCGGTGCGTCCTTTCGAAAGTTCCTGGCGTGGAAACGCGCGCGGGCCCTCTTCCACGCCATCACTGAAAAGATGAGCCTCACTGAGGTGGCATTGGACGCCGGATATGCAGATTCCTGCCACTTCAGTAATGCGGTCAAAAGTATTTATGGGCTTCGCCCGAAAGACATGTGGGCAGCCGGCCGTGATGCCGAAGTGGTGTACGGCATTCGACAGGCCGCCATCTCATCTCAGCTCGAACGAGATATCCGATAGGGCGAGGTCGGACGTTGCCGGCTCGCGCACGGTGGAGACGGCTGTTTCTGCCATTGCCCAACTCCACATCCGTCTTGGCGTTCAATTGGTTGCTCAAACCTCCGGCTCGCTCGCCGGAGGGTCGGCGGCGTGCGCTCGAATCCCGACCGTATTCGTCGCGCCTCACGGACAAGAACGTTAGCCAGTTTATACAAGACGATGTGGCTTAAACAGTTCACAAATATTCTACATATCGGCTCGGACTCGCCGCCGACCGGATATCTGCGTTGCATAATCAAAAAGAGGGGGCGCGTCCAAAATATGAAGTATCAGACCCCGTCGTTTACGCCGCCCTGGCGAGGGATAGGCGTTCCTTCGTGCCATCTGCCAATGCGCCATCACTCTTTAGACTGTCTTCGTCGCGATATCTCGAGCGACACAGGGCCGTCTCGGGCGGAGTAGCAGACGGCCCGGCCGTCGCTCCCCACGCCGGCGCGGGACAGAGCATCCCGCGCACGGGGAGTGTGAGTCCCGGCCACTTCACGGGCCGAGATGCAGCGATCTCAGCCACACGGCCGTTCCGACGCCGCCGTTCGCGCGCGGGCGGTCCTCCTATGGGCCGACATGTGGCGCTACAGGTCGCAGCGCGTCTCTTCGCGCGCAAGGTCCGCGATATCGGCAGTCGGCAATTCCGCCGCCATGCGACAGATCTCATCAATCATAAAACATAAAGGGGAGGATGACGTGCAGATGTCTCTAAATGGCCGGCGCCTGGCGAATATGTGGATCGATACATGGCCATGCGCGCCTCTCAAGCGCGCCGGGCATGCGATTATTCTTCTTATTTTGGGTCTCCCGATCGCTGCGCAAGCCGCGGAAAGTCCGAGCCCGATCACGCCCCCGGGCGGCACCGATCTCTACCAGGCGGTGTTGCCCCCCGAATCAGGGCTTTACGGCGTGGTCATCGCGATGCCGATCGGCAGGAACTTTCACTCTTACGACGCCCAGGGGAATCAAGCGCCCGCGTCGATGAATGCGGTTTACGATTCGCCGACCTTCGCCGGGGCCCTGATGTATGTCTATCCCTTCGGCGTGCTGGGCGGCCGCCTCATGTCGAGCGCTGCAATCAGCGCTCAGCACTACAGCTTCAAAGTCGGTGATGGATCACATGTCGATCAGTCGGAAGGGGCTTGGGGAAATATCTACAGCGACATCTTCTATTGGACGCGAAATGTCGGTCTCCTCGGCGCCGAGAAGGGCGTGGTGCCTCTGCCCTATGGTCTCAATGTCGGGGCTGGTTTTGCGATGACCATTCCGACTGGGACGTATGACGAGGCACAAGCCCTGCGCGGCCTGCCGCAACCGGTTGAACCTGTCTTCTCCTTCGTGCCGAATTTCGCGATGACCTACATCACGGCAACGAACTGGCTTACGCCCGCGAGCAGCCTCCAACTGAGCGCCCGCGCATTCTTCGGCTTCCCGACCGAGAACAAGACGACGAATTATCAGAATGGCGACACATACGACGTAGATTTCTCGGTTGGCGAGCGTATCGGTCCCGTCGTCGCCGGTCTGGCGGGATATTATCAGGCCCAATACAATGATGACGTCGTCAATGGAATTACAAAGTCCGATAGCCGTTATTCATATTGGGGATTAGGACCCGTCCTCGAATATGATATTCCGCAATATAATATGTCGATGAAAGCGAAATTTCAGCAACAGTTCGACGTCAAGAATAGCTTGGATATGCAAATCCTATCGTTCTCGGTGGCGATCAAATTCTAATCCCTGAGTTGCCGCCATAATAAGTGGGATCGGCAGGTCGCTTTCAGGGCGTCGATCGGATTTGAGCCGCGACTGGGCGCGTCGGCCGGGCGGTGATCGCCCCCCTGCGGCGGATCGGGCACAGGACGCAGCGAATTGTGCATCGGCCGCGCGCTTCGATTGCGGGCCGCGCCGCGTTGCCGATAAATATCGTCGGTAGCGCCGGGGGACGGACGCGTCATGATCGTCGCGGAGCCGACTCCCTTCCGTAATCCCGCATCATTCCGAGGAAGACATGTCCCGTTCCGTGAAGATCGCGCTCGTCACCGCCATGACGCTCGCGATGACGGTGTGTGCCGAGGCTCAGACCACCAAGACGAAGACGGCTCCGTCTGCGTCGGCCGAGCAGGCGACGAGCACGCTGCCGGGCGGAGCGACCTCCCTCCAGGAGACCTACGACGATTGGAGCGTCGCCTGCGCGATGCCGGGCGGCCGCAAGAGCTGCTCGTTCTCGCAGACCCAGGTCAACCAGCAGAACCAGCAGCGCGTGCTCGCGATCGAGCTCACCTCCGGCCAGGACGGCGCGATCACCGGCGTGCTCGCGATGCCGTTCGGCCTCGCGCTCGCCGACGGCGTAACGCTGCAGATCGACGATGCGGCGCCGGGGGGCCAGATCGCCTATCAGACCTGCCTTCCGGTGGGCTGCGTCGTGCCGCTCAAGTTCAACGCGGACTATCTGGCGAACCTCGAGAAGGGCAAGCAGCTCAAGGTGAACGCGGTCGCCGCCGACACCGGCAAGCCGCTCACCTTCACCATCTCGCTCAAGGGCTTCGCCCCGGCGCTGTCGCGCACCCGCTCGCTCTCGCAGTAATAACCCGACCCCGCGGCGCCGTTCGAGGCGCCGCGGGGTCGATCTCGATCAGCGCAGCGGGCTCTGCCCGAACCGGTAGGACGACTGGCGTTCGAACATCCAGCCCGGATATTCGGCGGGCAGGGCGCTCACGGCGTCGAGCGTGGCGCGCTCCTCGGCCGACAGGACGACCTCCGTCGCCGCGATGTTCTCGCGGAGCTGTTCCGGCCGCTTGGCGCCGATGATGACGGTGGTGACGACCGGCTGATGCAGCAGCCAGGCGAGGGCGACCTGGGCGATGGTGCATCCCTTCGCCTCCGCGATCGGCCGCATCGCGTCGATCACGTCGAAGGCGCGGGTACGATTGACCGGCGGGAAGTCGAAATTCGCCCGCCGCCCGTCCGATCCCTTGCCGTCGCGGCCATATTTGCCGCTGAGGAGGCCGCCGGCGAGGGGGCTCCACACCATCAATCCCACCTTTTCGGCCGTCAGCATCGGCACGATCTCGCGCTCGAGATCGCGGCCGGCGATCGTGTAATAGGCCTGGAGCGAGCGGATCGGCGCGAGATGGCGCCGCTCGGCGATGCCGAGCCCCTTGGCGACATGCCAGGCGCCCCAGTTCGACACGCCGACATAGCGCACGTAGCCCTGGCGAACGAGCTGATCGAGGGCTTCGAGCGTCTCTTCGATCGGCGTCAGCGGGTCGAAGCCATGGATCTGGTAGAGGTCGATATGATCGAGCTGAAGCCGCTTCAGGCTCGCCTTCGCCTGATCGAGGATGTGACCGCGGGAGGCGCCGCCGGCGTTCGGCGTGGAGCCGACGCGGCCGAAAACTTTCGTCGCGACGATCACCTCGTCCCGGGCGACGCCGAGATTGCGCAGCGCCTGACCGGTGATCTGCTCCGAGAGGCCTTCGGCATAGACGTTCGCCGTGTCGATGAAGTTGATGCCGGCGTCGAGGGCGCCGCGGACGATCTCGTCGGCCTCGGCCTGCTGGAGGTCGCCGATATTGCGCCAGATGCCTTCTCCGCCGCCGAAGGTCATCGTGCCGAGGCAGAGTTCGGAAACGAGCAGGCCGGTCTGGCCGAGCGGATTGTAGCGCATGGAGGATATCCTTCGCTGAGGGATTGGGGTGTCGTCAGGCGGCCTCGAACGCCCCGTCCGTGGAGACGGAGACGGCCCGCCAGGCATCGAGATCGCCCTGCAGCCGCGCGATCTTCGCGGTGACGACCTCCACGGCGTCGCTGCCGGCGGCGAAGCGCAGCGGGGGATTGGGCTCGTTGGCGAGCCGGACCGTCACGGCGGCGAGCTTCGCCGGATCGCCGGCCTGCTGGTGATTGCGCGCCGCATAGCCTTCGTGGATGGCCCTCGATGCCTCGGCATAGTCGGCGACCGGGTGGGCCGCGGTCTTGACCGAGCTCGGATCGAGAAAGTCGGTGCGGAAGAAGCCGGGCTCGATCAGCGTCACGCGGATGCCGAACGGCGCGACTTCGTGGGAGAGCGATTCCGAAAAGCCTTCGACCGCGTGCTTGCTCGCGCAATAGAGCGAGGCGCCCGGGCCGCCGCGGATGCCGGCGATCGAGGAGAGGTTGAAGATATGCCCGCCGCGCTCGGCGCGCATCGCCGGCAGGACCGCGCGGGTGACGTCGAAGAGGCCGAACACGTTGGTGGCGAACTGGTGCTCGGCATCGCCCGGCGCGGTCTCCTCGAACAGGCCGAGAAGCCCGAAGCCGGCATTGTTGACGAGCACGTCGATGCGGCCGAAGCGGGCGAGGGTGGTGTCGACCGCGGCGGCGATCCGCGCCCGATCGGTGACGTCGAGGGCAAGGCAGAGGAGGGCGTCGCTGGCCGGGAAGGCGTTGCGCAGGGCGTCGACGCTGCGGCCGGTGGCGGCGACGTTGTCTCCCGCCGCGAGCGCGGCCTTGACGATCTCCGCGCCGATCCCGCGGGTGGCGCCGGTGACGAACCAAGTCTTGACCATAGCGAACTCCGATGGCTCTGGGGACGGGTGAGAAATCGCACCGATCGGGCCGTCGGCAGTAGAGGAAAGCTGCCCGATCCTTGCACGATCCTCTCAATCGTGCGCGGCTCGTGAAAGCGTGTCTTGCGCGCGCATGCCCTGCCGAACAGGATCGCGGTGGAGGCTCATCATGGAAGAATCCATCTCCCGTCTCGCGGACCTCATCGCCCGACATTGCGACGTGTCGCGGTGGACGACGCCGATCCCGCGTCTGACGCTGCTGCGCTCCGACACGCCGACGATGCCGATCGGCGTCACCTACAATCCCGTCGTCTGCTTCATCGCCCAAGGCGCCAAGCGGGCGATCCTGGGCGAGCGGGTGTTCGATTACGATCCGGCGCACTATCTCGTTGCCTCGGTCGACCTGCCGGTCACCGGCGGCATCTCGCGGGCGAGCCCGCAGGAGCCTTATCTCGCCGCCTCGCTCGCGCTCGACCGCAGCCTGTTGGCGACCATGCTGCTCGAGATGGGGGACGGTCCGCGCAGCACCGATCCGCAGCCGGGTATGGCGGTCACCGCGATGACGCCGGACTTGCTCGATTCCCTCATCCGGCTCGTGTCGCTGCTTGATCGTCCGACCGACGCCGCGATGCTTGCGCCGCTCGTCGAGCGGGAAATCCTCTACCGCCTCCTGTGCGGCGAACAGGGTGCGCTTCTGCGTCAGATCGCGCTCGCGGACAGCAGTGTCTCGCGGGTCAGCCGGGTCATCACCTGGATCCGGGCCAATTTCGCCAAGCCGCTCAGGATCGAGTTGCTCGCCGAGATCGCCGGCATGAGCGCATCCTCGTTGCATCGTCATTTCAAGGCGGTGACGACGATGAGCCCGCTTCAATATCAGAAGCAGCTTCGGCTTCAGGAGGCACGGCGCCTTCTGCTGTCCCAGCACGTCGATGCGGCGAGCATCGGCTTCAGCGTCGGCTACGAGAGCCCCTCCCAGTTCAGCCGGGAATATAGCCGCCTGTTCGGGGCGCCCCCCGCCCGCGACGCGACCCGGCTCCGCGCGCTGACCGGTGCCGGCCTGGCGCCGTTCAGTCCGGCTCCCTGACCGCGCCGAGAGAGGATGCCGATGCGGCTGCCTGCGATCCCCGCTTCGTTCTTCGGCATGGTGCTCGGCCTCTCCGGGCTCGGCGTCGCCTGGCGCGCCGCGCACCGGGTCTGGGGCCTGCCGGCGGCGATCGGCGAGACGCTGATGGCGCTCGCCGCTCTGGTGTGGCTCGCCGTCAGCGTTCTCTATGTCCTCAAATGGGTGTTCCGGCGCGAGGCCGCGCGGCAGGAGCTCGACCATCCGGTCCAATGCTGCTTCGTCGGGCTGATGGGCGTTGCGACGATGCTGGTCGGCGGCGCCGCGCAGCAGCCCTATTCGGCGGCGGTCGCTCTGGTCCTGTTCGCCCTCGGCGCGGCCTTCACGCTCGGCTTCGCGCTGTGGCGGACGGGCGGCCTGTGGCGGGGCGGGCGCGATCATGCCCACAGCACCCCGGTGCTCTATCTGCCCGCGGTCGCGGGCAGCTATGTGGTCGCCGCCGTCGCCGGCGGCCTCGGCTTCACCGATTGGGGGCAGATCGCCTTCGGCGCCGGGCTCTTCTCGTGGCTCGCGATCGAGTCGGTCTTGCTCCACCGCCTCATCACGCTCGACAGCCTGCCGGCCCCGATGCGGCCGCTGCTCGGCATCCAGCTCGCGCCTGCACCGGTGGGGGCGGTCGCCTATCTCAGCGTCACCAACGGGCCGCCGGACGTGTTCGCCCACGCCATGATCGGCTATGGCCTGCTCCAGGCCCTCATCGTGATCCGCCTGCTGCCGTGGCTGCGGCAGGCGCCGTTCGCGCCGTCTTATTGGGCCTACACCTTCGGCGTGGCGGCCCTCTCCGTCGCGCCGCTGCGCCTGCTCGAACGCGGCGATGGCGGCGCGATCGGCATCCTCGCACCGATCCTGTTCGTGGGTGCGAACCTCGTCGTCGGCCTCGTCGCGATCGGCACGCTCCGCCTCGCCGTCGCCGGCCGTCTGCTGCCGAAGGCGGAACCCGCGTCCACCGCTCCGACGGTGGCGAACGGCGAGGTCGTGACGGCAGGCTCCACCGGACGCTGATCGGCGCGCCGTCTCGCTCGCGTCAGCGGCGAGCCTCGTCTGGCCCCGCGCAGGCTTCATCCTGACCGCGATATCCCCCGAACCGCGCCGCAGGCGCGACCGGTGCGCCTTTCCGTTTGACAAAAGCCGTCTGTCGCTATTGCTATGATGTCAGACCAATTTGAACCACTTCCAATCCACCCGAGCCGATGCCGCCGACCGCTGCGAGACCGACCATCGCTCCCCTGCCGCCGCTCGATCGCGCGAGCCAGGTGCTCGATTCGCTCGTGACCTATATCGACGGCGCCGCGCTCGCCCCCGGCGACCGTCTGCCGGCCGAGCGCGAGCTGATGGCGGCCCTCGGCGTCGGTCGCTCGACGGTGCGCGAGGTGATCCGCCACTTCCAGGCGCTCGGCGTGATGGAGACGCGGAAGGGCAGCGGCACCTACCTGCTCAAGCCGATCAACGCGGCGACCATCCACATGCCGCTGTCGCTCGATGCGGCGAGCCTGCGCGATGCGCTGTTGCAGACCCTGGAAGTGCGCCGCGGCATCGAGTGCGAGGCCTGCATGGTCGCCGCGCGCCGCCGCACCGCCGAGGACATCGCGATCATCGAGGCTAAGCTCGATGAGATGGAGCGCGTCCACCACCTCAAGGGGACCGCGGGCGAGGAAGACCTCGCCTTCCACTTGGCGATCTACGACGCGACCCACAACCCCCTGTTTCGCCAGCTTCTCGAACAGATGCGGGAGGCCTTCGAGCGGTTCTGGGACAAGCCGTTCGACCGGCCGGATTTCGCCCGCCGCTCCTTTCCTTTCCACCGCCGCTTGTTCAACGCGATCGTTGCCCAGGACACCGAAGCGGCGCGCCTCGAAACACTGAAGATCCTCGACATCGTCGAGGAGGACATCAAGGACATGGCCGGATGATCAACGGTGCCGACCCGTTCGAGCACGCCTTGCTCGCCGTCGCGCATGACGAGACGAACGCCTTCGAGGCCGTCGTCCCGCCGATCGTGCAGACCTCGCTCTTCACCTTCGAGAGCTACGACGAGATGGTTGCGACCTATCGCGGCGAGAAGGTGCGGCCGGTCTATTCGCGCGGGCTGAACCCGACGGTGCGCCATTTCGAGGAGACGCTCGCCGCGCTCGAAGGCGGCGAGGACGCGCTCGGCTTCGCGAGCGGCATGGCGGCGATCTCGTCCACCGTGCTGAGCTTTGTCGAGCCGGGCGACCGCATCGTCGCGGTGCGCCACGTCTATCCGGATGCCTTTCGCCTGTTTGGTACGCTCCTCAAGCGCATGCGTATCGAGGTGACCTATGTCGACGGCCGCGACGAGGAGGCGGTGGCGAAGGCGCTGCCGGGCGCCAAGCTGTTCTACATGGAGAGCCCGACGAGCTGGGTGATGGAGGCTCACGATGTCGGCGCACTCGCTGCCCTGGCGCGCCGGCACGGCGTCATCAGCGTCATCGACAACAGTTGGGCGAGCCCGATCTTCCAGCGCCCGCTCACCCTCGGCGTTGATCTCGTCCTGCATTCGGCGTCCAAATATCTCGGCGGCCACAGCGACGTCGTCGCCGGCGTGGTGGCGGGTCCCAAGGCTCTGATCGACCGCCTGCGCGGCGAAACGCTGCCTTATCTCGGCGGCAAGCTGTCGCCGTTCGATGCCTGGCTGCTGATCCGCGGCCTGCGGACCCTGCCGATCCGCATGAAGGCGCACGAGGCCTCGGCGCTCGCCATCGCGCGGCGGCTCAAGGCGCTGCCGATCGTGCGCGAGGTCCAGCATCCTGGCCTCGCCAACCAATTGCCGCCCGGCCTCGGCGGCACCTCGGGCCTGTTCTCCTTCATCTTCGAGGAGGGCATCGACATCCGCGCCTTCGCCGACCGCCTGAAGCTGTTCAAGCTCGGCGTGTCCTGGGGCGGCCACGAGAGCCTGATCGTGCCGGGCGAGGTGGTGCTCCAGCAGAAGGCCGAGCCGAACTCCGCCCACGCCTTCGGCATCGATCCGCGCTCCGTCCGCCTCCATGTCGGCCTCGAAGGCACCGAGGCGCTGTGGCGCGATCTCGAGGAGGCGATCGCTTCCGCCATCACGACCTGACGATCCGACCGACCGAAACCAAAAGAGGGGAGACCAAGACCGTGAAGAAGAACTTTGGGAAGAAGATCCTGGCGGCGGCTCTGATGAGCACGCTGTTCGCCACGACGGCACTTGCGGATACGACGCTTAAGCTGGTCGAAGTCATCACGAGCCCCGAGCGCACCGAAACGCTGAAATCCATCGTCGGCAAGTTCGAGGCGGCCAATCCCGGCACCAAGGTCGAGATCATCTCGCTGCCTTGGGGCGAGGCGTTCCAGAAGTTCGCCACCATGGTCTCGGCCGGCGAGATTCCGGACGTCATGGAGATGCCGGACACCTGGGTTTCGCTCTATGCCAACAACGGGATGGTCGAGAGCCTCGAGCCCTATCTGAAGACGTGGAGCGAGACCTCGGATCTGTCGGACCGCGCGCTCGAGCTCGGCCGTGACGTCAAAAACACCGCCTATATGCTGCCCTACGGCTTCTATCTGCGGGCGATGTTCTACAACAAGAAGCTCCTCGCCGAGGCCGGCGTCGCCGAGCCGCCGAAGACGATGGCGGAATTCGAGGAGGCCGCGAAGAAGATTTCGGCGCTTCCGGGCAAGTCCGGCTATTGCCTGCGCGGCGGCCCGGGCGGCCTCAACGGCTGGATGATGTTCGGCGCCACGATGGCCGGCTCCAACGAATTCTTCCGGCCGGACGGCACCTCGACCATCAACAGCGAAGGCTGGGTCAAGGGCCTGACCTGGGTGATCGACCTCTACAAGAAGGGCTACGCCCCGAAGGATTCCGTCAATTGGGGCTTCAACGAGATCGTCGCCGGCTTCTATAGCGGCACCTGCGCCTTCCTCGATCAGGACCCGGATGCGCTCATCGCCATCGCCCAGCGCATGAAGGCCGACGATTACGGCGTCACCACCATGCCGAAGGGGCCCGACGGCAAGACCTTCCCGACCATCGGCTTCGCCGGCTGGTCGATGATGTCGGCGAGCCAGCACAAGGATCTCGCCTGGAAGCTCATCGCCACCCTCGAGGGCCCGGAAGGCAACATCGAGTGGAACAAGCGCACCGGCGCCTTGCCGGCGCTGAAGTCGGCCGCCAAGGACCCGTTCTATTCGAGCCCGCAGTTCAAGGGCTGGTTCGACGAGCTGGCGGATAAGAACGCCATCCCGACCGTGATGCCGACCTATCTCGAGGAGTTCGCCTACTTCAAGGACTCGCTCGCGATCAAGACGACGCAGCAGGCGCTGCTCGGCGACATCACTCCCCAGGAGCTCGCCGATCAGTGGGCGGACTACCTGACCAAGGCGCAGCAGAAATATCTGGCGAGCAAGGCCAAATAATCCGGGTGACGAACCCTTCGTGACTGCCGCTGCGGGCGTGGCCGAGACGCCTCGCCCGCAGCGGACCCGCCTTCGCACCGGAACGTCCAGATGACCTCGTCCGCCCTGCGCGCCGATCTCGGTGCCGACCGGCGTCCGTTCCTGAAGCGTCTCGCTCAGGCATCGGAGCCCTATCTCTACAGCGCCCCGGCGTTGATCCTGATCTTTACGATCATGCTGGTGCCCTTGGTGCTCGGCATCTCGTATGCGTTCCGCGACGTCCAGTTGCTCAACCCGTTCTCCGGCGGCTTCGTCGGCCTCGACCATTTCCGGGCGCTCGCCCGCGATGCCGATTTCTTCCGCTCGCTGAAGAACACGCTCTGGTGGACCGGCGCCTCGGTCGGCCTGCAATTCGTGTTCGGCCTGATCCTGGCGCTGCTGCTCAACCAGCCTTTCTACGGCCGTGGTCTGGTCCAGGCGCTGGTGTTCCTGCCCTGGGCGGTGCCGAGCTTCCTCGCCGGTCTCAACTGGGCCTGGCTGTTCAACCCGGTGATCGGCCCGCTGCCGCATTGGCTCTATGCGCTCGGCATCCTGTCGGCGCCGAACAACATCCTGTCCGACCCGCAACTCGCGATGTGGGGCCCGATCGTCGCCAATGTGTGGTGGGGCATTCCGTTCTTCGCGATCACCCTGCTCGCCGCCTTGCAGGCGATCCCGCGCGACCTTTACGAAGCCGCCTCGATCGACGGCGCCGGCCCGGCGCAGCGCTTTCTCTCGATTACGCTACCCTTCCTCGCGCCGACGATCGCCATCACCGTGCTCCTGCGCACGGTCTGGATCGCCAATTTCGCCGACCTCATCATCGTGATGACCAACGGCGGCCCGGCCGACCGCACCCAGATCGTCGCGAGCTACATCTTCACCCAGGCCTTCAAGCGGCTCGATTTCGGCTATGCCTCGGCGATCGCCCTGGTCCTGCTCGCCTTGCTGCTCGTCTATTCGATGCTGATCGTGCTGCTGCGGCAATCGCTCATGAGCAAGGACTAGGACCATGAGGCCGTCCCGCATCGCGCTCGTCGGCGCCCACCGTCTCGCCATCCTCGCCTATGTCGTCTTCGCGCTATTCCCGTTGTTCTGGCTGCTCAAGGTTTCGGTGACGCCGAACGAGCTCCTCTACAGCGAGGGCGTGCGGATGTGGCCGTCGCACGCCACCTTGCAGCATTTCGAGTCGGTGCTCGCCCACAGCGCCTTCCCGACCTTCTTCAAGAACAGCCTCATCGTCTCCGGCGCCACTGCGATCATCGTCACCTTGGTCGCCTCGCTCTCGGGCTACGCGCTGTCGCGCTTCTCGTTCCGGGCGAAGTACTGGATCGTCGGGCTGATGCTGATCACCCAGATGTTCCCGCTCGTCATGCTGATCGCGCCGATCTTCAAGATCCTGTCGCCGCTCGGCCTCACCAACAGCCTGACCGGGCTCGTCATCGTCTATTCCGCCTTCAACGTGCCGTTCGCGACCTTCCTGATGCAGTCCTTCTTCGACGGCATCCCGAAGGACCTCGAAGAGGCGGCGATGATCGACGGCGCGACGCAGTTCATGGCGTTCCGCCAGATCGTGCTGCCGCTGACGCTGCCCGGCATCGCGGCGACGCTCGGCTTCGTCTTCACGGCGGCCTGGAGCGAGCTCCTGTTCGCCCTGATGCTGATCTCCGGCAACGACGCGGCGACATTTCCCGTCGGCTTGCTGTCCTTCGTCTCCAAGTTCTCGGTCGATTTCGGGCAGATGATGGCCGCGGGCGTCCTCGCGCTCATTCCGGCCTGCCTCTTCTTCCTGCTCATCCAGCGTTATCTCGTGCAGGGCCTCACCGCCGGCGCGGTCAAGGGCTGAAAGGCGCGCTCCATGGCGTCCATCTCGATATCCGGCATCACCAAGGCCTTCGGCCAGTTCCCGGTCCTGAACGGGATCGACCTCGCGATCGAGGACGGCGAGTTCGTCGTCCTCGTGGGACCGTCCGGCTGCGGCAAATCCACCTTGCTGCGGGTCATCGCGGGCCTCGAAACCGCGACCGCGGGCGAGATCCGCATCGCGGATCGGCGCGTCAACGAGCTCGCGCCGAAGGACCGCGACATCGCCATGGTGTTCCAGTCCTACGCGCTCTATCCGCACATGTCCGTCGCGGAGAACATGAGCTACAGCCTGCGGCTTCGCAAAACCGCGAAGGACAAGATCACGGCGATGGTGAAGAGCGCCGCCGCCAAGCTCGAGCTCGATCCGCTTCTGGAGCGCCGTCCGAAGGCGCTGTCCGGCGGCCAGCGCCAGCGCGTCGCCATGGGGCGCGCCGTGGTGCGCCAGCCGAAGGCCTTTCTGTTCGACGAGCCCTTGTCGAACCTCGATGCCCGCCTGCGCGAGCAGATGCGCGCCGAGATCAAGCGGCTGCACCGCGAACTGCGCGCCACCTCGATCTACGTCACCCACGACCAGATCGAGGCGATGACGCTGGCCGACCGCATCGTCGCGATGCACGGCGGCGTGGTGCAGCAGGTCGGCACCCCGCTCGATCTCTATGATCGTCCCGCGAACCTCTTCGTCGCCGGCTTCATCGGCTCGCCGGGCATGAACTTCCTCGACGGCACCTACACCGAAGCGGGCGCCGCGGCCGCCGTCGTCCTGAAGGACGGCACCGCCGTTCCCGTCAAGCCGCGCGGCGGCCTCGCCGACGGCACGCGGGTCACCCTCGGGATCCGCCCCGAGCACGTCGCGACCGGCACCAGCGGCATGGTGGAGGCGGGGGTCGACCTCATCGAGCCGACCGGCTTCGGCGTCATCATGCACCTGAGCGTCCACGGCCTGCCGCTCAAGGTGTTCACCCTCGACCGCTCCGTGATGACCGACGCCACGACCGTCCGCCTGACCTTCCCCGAAGCCCACCTCCACATCTTCGACGCGGCCGGCAACCGCGCCGATTGAGGCGGATCAGGCGGACCGGCGCAGCATCAGCTCGGATTTGAGAAGGATCTGCTCCTGAAGCGGCTCGGCGCCGGCCTCGCCGCCGGAGGCCTCCTCACCGAGCTTCTGGAGCAGAAGCTTGATCGCCAGCCGCCCAATCTCGTCGCAGTTCTGCGCGACCGTGGTGATCGGCGGGCAGGCATATTGCGAGAGGGGATGGTCATCGTGGCCGGCAACCCGAAGATCGCAATCGCTTCCGTGGCCGACCCTGAGGCCGAGCTGGTAGGCGGCGGCGATGACGCCGAAGGCGAGACGGTCGTTGGCACACAGGATGGTGCGGCTCGGCAGCGCGTCGACGCCCTGTTTCAGAAGCCGGATCGCGTTGTCGAAGGCGAACCGTTCGAAGTCCCAGCTCGTGCTTTCGGGGAGCGGGACCATGTGAGGTTCCGTGTTCAACTGGGTCATCGCCTCGATATAGGCGGCGCGCCGCGTGGCGGCGTTGGTGTTGACCGAGGGCATGCCGAAATAGCAGGGCGGCTCGCCGGACCGGCAAAGATAATCGACGATGAGGCCGAAGCTCTGGCGATTGTCGGTGCCGACGAAGGCGGCGGCGTCGTTCGGCGGCGAATCGACGTAGACGAGCGGCACGTTGCGATGCAACGGCGCGAGCGTGTCCGGCCGCGAGCCGGCGCCGAGGGGGGCCACGATCGCGCCAGCGACGTTCATCGACTGGAAGGTGCCGACCGCGCGCTCTTCCGCTTCGGCGCGGCCACCGGACGACAGCACGAAGGCGAGAAAGCCGGACTCGCTCGCGATCAATTCGATCCGCTGCGTCAGCGCCATATAGAAGGGATCGATGGCATCGGGCACGATGATGCCGATGATGTTGCTGCGCCGGCGGTTGAGGTTGACCGCGAAGATATTCGGCCGAAAACCGGACTTCTTGAGAGCCCCTTCGATCGCAATCCGCGTCTTCTTGCTGACCGAGTTCGGATCGTTGAAATATTTCGAGACCGTCGGCCGCGAGAGGCCCGCGAATTCGGAGAACTCCTCCATGGTTCTGATCGGTTTCGGCAACATCGGCTCCCTTCGCAGCGATCGGCAGCGGCGCTGAAATCACCGCCGATCCGCCGTCCGAAGACGGCGATCAACTCCGCGCTACGGGCGCGTCGACGGCCCGGAGCGAGGGAGGAATGATGACGAGCCCCACCCGCTATGCTCTAGAGCACGTCTCGCGCGGACAGAAGAGGCGCGAGATCGTTCCTTCGGCGCATTCCGAGGAACGGAATGCCCGTTCAGAGACGATCTGACGGCGCTCCGGTGCGCGAGGCGGCGTCGGGCCTCAATCGGCGACGAATTGAACCTTCATGGTCGCCGGATCGCTCGGCTTCTTCTCGAAGAAGGGCAGCATCTCGGCGAGCGGCAGGCGGTGGGAGACCAATCTCTCCATCACGGCGCCGTCCTTGCGCAGGATCGTCAGCGCATCGGGGATGTTGCGGTTCAGCGAATGCGAGCCGACCAGCTTGAGCTGGCGCCGGAAGATCTCGAAAGGCGCGACCGTGATGCGCGCCTCCGGTGCGCAGACCCCGAAGACGAGCGCGGTGCCGCCATCGGCGAGCAGGGGGATCATCCCTTCGACCACGGCGGCGATGCCGGTGGCGTCCGCGATGAAATCGAACGTTCGCGCGGCCGCGGTGATGGCGGTCGAGCCGGAGACGGCGCCTTTGAGACCGAGACTTTCCGCGAAGGCGAGGCGACTCTCGTTGATGTCCGCGACCGTGACGCTCGCCACACCCTGGGCCTTGAGCGACAGCGCCATCAGAAGTCCGATCGGGCCGGCACCGAACACCAGCGCATTGTCGGGCACGATCGGCGCCTTGCCGATGACGTTGGCCGCTGTCAGGCCGTTCGCGACGCAGGCGAGCGGCTCCGCGAGCGCGGCGATGTGGAACGGCATGTCGCCGATCGGGTGCAGGTGCTCGACCTTCACGAGGCTCAGGTCCGCGAACCCGCCATTGTGGGTGACGCCGTAGGCCTTCAGCGACACGCAGAGATTGCTCAGTCCCTTGCGGCAGGCGGCGCACCGTCCGCACGGCAGGTTGGGATCGACGACCACCCGGTCGCCCGCCGCGACGTTGGTCACATCGTCCGCCACCGCCTCCACCGTGCCGGCATATTCGTGGCCGGGGATAACCGGGAATGCCCCTTCGCCATAGCGGGCGTGGAGTACGTCGATATCGGTGTGGCACAGCCCGGAGGCCTTGACGCGCAACAGCGCATGCCCGGACGGTACGGGACCGATGGAAAGGTGGGCAAGGGTGGCCTCGCCCTTGCCCGTGAACTGGATCGCCTGCATCTCGCTCATGATCCGCCTCAGCTCATCCAGTTTCCGCCGTCGACATTGTAGGTCTGGGCGAGGATGTAGTTGCTGTCCGCCGAGGCGAGGAAGACGGCGAGGCCCTTGATGTCGTCCGGTGTGGCGAAACGGCCGATCGGCACCGACTTGGCGACCTGGGCCTTCTTCTCACCGGGCTTCAGGCCCTCCCACTTGGCGAAGTGGGCGTCGACCATCTCCCAGTGCTCGCCGTCGACGACGCCCGGCGCGATGGCGTTGACATTAATCCCATATTTGACGAGGGCCAGCGCCGCCGATTGGGTGGCCGAGATGATCGCCGCCTTGGAGGCGCAATAGAGCGTGACGAGCGCCTCGCCGCGGCGCCCCGCCTGGCTCGCCATGTTGATGATCTTGCCGCCACGGCCGCGGGCGATCATCACGTTGGCGACCGCCTTCATCATGAAGATCGGGCCCTTGAAATTCACGCCGAACACCGCCTCGTAGCTCTCTTCGGTGATCGCCTGGATCGGCGCCATGTCGAAGATCGCGGCATTGTTGACGAGAATGTCGATCCCGCCTTCGTCGGCATCAACCGCGCTCACCACGGCCTCGATATCGGCAATGTTCGTCACGTCGAGCTTGACCGCGCGGGCGGCCGGGCCGATCGCCGCCGCGGCCTCTTGGGCGCGGGTGATGTTGACGTCGGCGATCACCACGCGAGCCCCCTCGGCCACGAAGGCCTGGGCGAAACCGAGGCCGATCCCCCGCGCGCCGCCGGTGATCAGCGCGATCTTGTTCTGAAGTCTCATGGCATCGTTCCGTATGCGGGCGGCCGTTGCGCCGCGGCAATGTGGGCGGCCGGCACAGCATCGCCGGCCTGGCCGGCGGTGCGGCCCAGGAAATCGCTGAGGGATGGTGGGTCCGGCAGCGGAGCCGGGCCCACCGATGTAGGGAGCAGGATTTACTTGATGTAACCCGCGCGCGTCATCTCGCGCTCGACTTGGGTCTGAGCCGCCTCGAGGGCGGCATCGACGGTCTGCTGACCGGCGAGCGCCGCGCCGATCTGCTGGCCGGTGACGGTGCCGATCGACTGGAACTCGGGGATCGCCACGAACTGCACGCCGGTATAGGGCACCGGGTCCTTGGTCGGCTTGTTCGGGTTGGCCGAGAGGATCGCCTGGAGGACGGTCTCGGCGAACGGCGCCGCCTTGATGTAGTTCGGGTTCTCATAGGTCGACTTGCGGGTGCCGGGAGGCGCCGCGACCCAGCCCTCGGTCTCGCCGACGAGCTTCACGTAGTCCTTCGACGTCGCCCACTTCAGGAACGACTTCGCGGTGTCGAGCTTCTGGGTGGTGACCGGGATCGCGAGGTTCCACGACCACAGCCAGCTCGAACCGTCCGGGGTCACTTCGGTGGGCGCGCGGGTGAAGGCGACCTTGTCCGCGACTTGGCTCTGTTTCGGGTCGTAGACGCGGCCGGCGGCCGACGTAGCATCGATCCACATCGCGCAATGGCCGGTCGAGAACAGGGACTGGTTCTCGTTGAAGCCGTTGGCGACGGCGCCCGGCGGGCCGTAATCCTGCATCAGCTTCACATAGTCGCCGATGGCGTTCTTCCACGGCTGCGTCGTGAGCTGCGGCTTCCACTCCATGTCGAACCAGCGGCCACCATAGGTGTTCACCATGGTGCCGAGGAAGGCCATGTTCTCGCCCCAGCCCGGCTTGCCGCGGAGGCAGATGCCGTACTGCTCCTTGGACTTGTCCGTGAGCTTGGCGGCGAAGGTCTTGATGTCGTTGTAGGTCGGATGGTCCGGCATCTTCAGGCCGGCGGCATCGAACAGGTCCTTGCGATAGAGCGTGAACGAGCTCTCGCTGTAGAACGGCACCGCGAAGAGCTTGTTGTCGACGGTGAGGCCGGCGCGGATCGGCTTCAGCAGGTCGTCGTAATCGTAATCCTTGCCGAGATCGTCGACCGAGGCGAGCCAGCCCTGCTTGCCCCAGATCGGCGTCTCGTAACCGCCGATGGTGATGATGTCGAACTGACCGCCCTTCGTCGCGATGTCGGTGGTGACCCGTTCGCGCAGCACGTTCTCTTCGAGGACGATCCAGTTGATCTTGTTGCCGGTCTTCTGCTCCCACTGCTTCGAGAGCTTCTGCATGATGATCATGTCGCCGTTGTTTACGGTGGCGATCGTGATCTCTTCGGCGGAGGCGATACCCGCCATGAGGCCGAGCCCGAAGGCTGAGGCTAAGAGGGTGCTTATTATTGATTTCATCGGATCCCTTCCTCCCTTTTATGATCTCTACGCATAAAATGACATGCGTAAAATTCCTATCCGGCGAGTCAGCCCATCTGTCAAGCGGGCTGACCGGCGCGATAGGTTGGGGTGCCCCGAAAAAGGCAGTCCAAATCATTGTAGATAAACATAAAAAAATAAAATCGGCACTTCAGTGAGGGCCCACGATGGGGGTCCGAAACTGCGTCAGCAATGTTGACGCATGTAAAATCGCACTTGACGCTGCGCGTTCCGGCGCGCTATTCGGCGGAAATAAGCGGCTCAGTTCGCGCATAAGAGCAGATCAGGGAGAGACCATGTCGCCGAAAGTGTTGGGTCGACGTAACGATTGTGTGCGCACGGTTGTGGCGGGCTCGGCTCTGCGTCTGGTGGGGTGAGGTCGGCGTCCCCGGCGTCACGTCTTCGCCCTTGCCGCATGGCTCATGATCGCCGGTCTCGCGTCGCGCGGCCGCGGCCCAGATCCGACGCCTCCCGCGAAACAATCTCCACTCGGAACGGAACAGACGATGGCCACGCAACACACCAAGGGTCTATCGCGTCTGATGATCGCGCCCTCGGTGGTGCTTCTGCTGATCTGGATGGTCGTACCGCTCTCGATGACATTGTGGTTCTCCGTGCAGAACTACAATCTGCTCAATCCTGGCAATGTCAGCTTCGCCGGCCTTCTGAATTACCGATTCTTCTACACCGATCCCGCTTTCTTCCAGTCGATCTGGAATACGCTGTTCATCGTGATCGGCGTCCTTCTCATCACGATCGTCGGCGGCACCGCGATCGCGCTCCTTGTCGATCAAGACATTTGGGGGCAGGGGTTGGTGCGGATCATGATCATCTCGCCCTTCTTCGTCATGCCGCCGGTGGCGGCGCTGGTGTGGAAGAACATGATCATGCATCCGAGCTACGGGGTGCTCGCCGATCTCGCCCGGTTCCTCGGATTGCAGCCGATCGACTGGTTCGCCCAATATCCGCTGACGGCCGTCGTCCTCATTGTCGCTTGGCAGTGGTTGCCGTTCGCCACCTTGATTCTGCTCACCGCGCTGCAATCCCTCGACGGTGAGCAGAAGGAGGCGGCCGAGATGGACGGCGCCGGAGCCGGGAGCCGCTTCATTCACCTGACGCTGCCGCACTTGTCCCGTGCGATCACCGTCGTGATCCTGATCCAGACCATCTTCCTCTTGGGCGTCTACGCGGAAATCCTCGTCACGACGAATGGCGGCCCGGGTTACGCCACGACGAACCTCACATTCCTCATCTATCGCACCGCCTTGCTTGGCTACGACGTGGGCGGGGCCTCGGCTGGCGGCATCATCGCCGTCGTGTTCGCCAACATCGTCGCAATCTTCCTGATGCGCGCTGTCGGCAAGAATCTCGATCGGTAAGGGAGGTCGACATCATGGCCCGCGCCATCTCGCCCCGTCGCAAGGCGATCGCCACCCTTCTGTCCTGGGCGATCGCGCTGCTGTTGTTCTTTCCGATCCTCTATACGATCATTACGTCTGTGAAGACGGAGGTCGAGGCGATCTCAGGCTTCAATCTGATCCCGTCCTTCACCTTCGAGAACTATATCGAGGTGGAGACCCAGCGGGACTATTGGAAGCCGTTCACCAACTCGGTGCTCCTCTCGATCGGCTCGACCTTCGTCGCGCTCATCATTTCCGTCCCGGCCGCCTGGGCCATGGCGTTCTCGCCGACCAAGCGCACCAAGGACGTCCTGATGTGGATGCTCTCCACCAAGATGATGCCTTCCGTCGCGGTGCTCGTTCCGATTTATCTGATGTTCCGCGATCTCAGGCTGCTCGACACCCATTTCGGCTTGATCGCCATCCTGATGCTGATCAACCTGCCGATCGTCGTGTGGATGCTCTACACCTATTTCCGCGAGATCCCGGGGGAGATCCTCGAGGCGGCTCGGATGGACGGGGCGACGCTCTGGAACGAGATCATCCACGTTCTGATGCCGGTTGCGCTGCCGGGTATCACCTCGACGATGCTTCTCAACATCATCCTCGCCTGGAACGAAGCGTTCTGGACGATCCGGCTCACCACGGCGAACGCAGCGCCCCTCACTGCCTTCATCGCGTCGTTCTCCAGTCCGCAGGGCCTGTTTTGGGCGAAGCTCTCGGCAGCCTCGACGCTGGCCATCGCGCCCATCCTCATCATGGGCTGGTTTTCCCAGAAACAACTCGTGCGCGGACTGACGTTCGGCGCCGTGAAGTGAAGCGTCGGGCCCTCAAGGGACAATCGGAATAGTCATGGGTACGATCGAACTCAGGAAGGTCAGCAAGGCCTTCGGCACAACGAGCGTCATACCGACCATCGATCTCGCCATCGGCGAGGGCGAGTTCGTGGTGTTCGTCGGCCCGTCCGGTTCGGGAAAGTCGACGCTCTTGCGCCTCATCGCGGGCCTTGAGGACACGACGTCGGGCACGATCACGATCGACGGGCGCGACGTCACCGGAACCGCCCCCGCCAAACGCCGTCTGGCGATGGTGTTCCAGTCCTACGCGCTCTATCCGCACATGAGCGTCTACAAGAACATCGCCTTCCCGCTGAAGATGGCGAAGGTGGACAAGGCGGCGATCGACGCCAAGGTGCGGGATGCCGCGCGCATCCTCAATCTCACCGATTATCTGGAGCGGCGGCCGAGCCAACTCTCCGGCGGCCAGCGCCAGCGTGTCGCCATCGGCCGGGCGATCGTGCGCGAGCCGGCGGCATTCCTGTTCGACGAGCCGCTGTCGAACCTCGACGCCGCGTTGCGCGGGTCGATGCGGCTCGAGATCGCCGAACTTCACCAGAAGCTCGGCACCACCATGATCTACGTGACGCACGATCAGGTCGAGGCCATGACCATGGCCGACAAGATCGTGGTGCTCAATCACGGCGTGATCGAGCAGGTCGGCTCGCCGATGGAGCTCTACAACCGGCCCGGCAATCTCTTCGTCGCCGGCTTCATCGGTTCCCCGCGCATGAATCTCGTGACCGGCGCAGCGGCATCGCGTTTTGAGGCGCACACCGTCGGGATCCGTCCTGAACATCTGAGTCTGTCGACCAGCGATGGCCTGTGGAAGGGGATCGTGGGCGTGGCCGAACATCTCGGCTCCGACACCTTCCTCCACATTGCGGTCGAAGGAGTCGGGTCGTTCACCGTCCGCGCACCCGGTGAGACGCGCCTCAGTCACGGCGACGTCGTCTATCTCTCGCCGGATGAGCAGAGGCTCCATCGCTTCGACCAGCAGGGCAAGGCGCTGCGGTGAGCGCGGCGCGCCGCCGACCTGCGGCCGTCGCGTCACGAACGATAACGAGAGGGTCCGTGGTCTCAGCACCGGGCACCTCTGGGCAAATGCACCTGGGAAACCCATCGAGGACATCGCCATGGCCGCCACGCCGCTCTCCCTCGCCACCCTGCCGGACATCGCCGCCCGCGTGCCCGTTCCGGCTTATGAGAGGTCGGCGCTGTCGGCCGGTATCGTCCATTTCGGCATCGGCAACTTCCACCGCGCCCATCAGGCGGTCTATCTCGATGCTCTGTTCAATCTGGGACGCGACCGCGACTTCGCCATCGTCGGCGCGGGCGTCACGCCCTATGACGGCGCCATGCGCGCGGCGCTCGCGGCGCAGGATTATCTGACGACCGTGGTCGAGCAGGACGTCGGTACGTCGACGGCGCGGGTGACCGGCGCGATGATCGATTTCCTCGATCCGGCCGACCGCGCGGCGATCATTGACAGGCTCGCCGATCCCGCGATCCGCATCGTCTCCCTCACGATCACCGAGGGCGGCTATTTCATCGATCCGGCGACCGGCGTGTTCGATCCCGCCCATCCGGCGATTGCGGCCGACGGCGCCGATCCCGACGATCCGAAAACCGTGTTCGGCCTCATCGTGGCGGGCTTGAAGCGCCGCCGCACGGCGGGACTCGTGCCGTTCACGGTGATGTCCTGCGACAACATCCCCGGCAACGGCCACGTCACCGAGAACGCCATCGCCGGTCTGGCACGGCTGAGCGATCCTGCTTTCGCGGACTGGATCGCGGCGAACGTCGCCTTTCCGAACTCCATGGTCGATCGCATCACGCCGGCGACCACGGCGCGCGAGATCGCCCATTGCGCGGAGACGTTCGGCATCGCCGATGCGAAGCCCGTCTATTGCGAGGAGTTCACGCAATGGGTGCTGGAGGACCGCTTCACCGCCGGTCGTCCGGCCTTCGAGGCGGTCGGCGTCACGTTCGTTTCGGACGTCGCGCCGTTCGAACTGATGAAGATCCGCATCCTGAACGGCGGCCATGCGGCGATCGCCTATCCGGGCGAACTCCTCGACATCCATTTCGTCCACGAGGCGATGGAGGAGCCGCTCATCGCCGCCTTCCTCGCCAAGCTGGAGCGAACCGAAATCCGCCCCTGCGTGCCGCCGGTGCCGGGCGTCGATCTCGACGCTTATGTCGCCCTGATCGAGCGGCGCTTCGCCAATCCGAAGATCGGCGACACCATCTCCCGGCTCGCCCAGGACGGCTCCAACCGCCAGCCCAAGTTCATCCTGCCCTCGACCGCCGACCGGCTGCGCAAGGGGGAGGACGTCGTCGGCCTCGCCCTCGTCTCCGCGCTGTGGTGCCGCTATTTCGAGGGCACCTCCGACAGCGGCCGCGCCATCGTCTACAACGACGTCAACGCCGATCGCCTCAAGGCCGCCGCGCAGGCGTCGCGCGCGGAGCCGACCGCCTTCCTCGCCGAGCGCGACATCTTCGGCACGGTGGCCGACGCGCCGCTTTTCGTCCGCCGCTTCACCGAAGCCCTCTCTTCGCTGCGCACGGTGGGCACGCGGGCGACGCTGACGGCCTATCTCGAGGGACGGCTCGGCGCGTAGCCGAGCCCTCAGCCGACGTCGCCGCGGAAGGCCTCGAGACGCATCACGACGGTGGCGAGGGCGACGAGCGGCGGCACCACGAAGCACCAGCCGCCGACCGCGACGAAAAAGAGCGCGGCGGCGCCGCATCCGAGGGCGAAAGCGCCGACATTGGCGCCCATCCGCTTCAGGCGGCCGATCACGGTCGCCCGCTGCTCCGGCTTCACACCGCGTATGACGTCCGCCACGTCGATCATGATCTGCGTGGTGGTGCCCGTCATCAGGGTGGTCGGCGGGGCGGTACCGAGGTGTATCCGGTGGGCCGCGTTTTGGATTGCCATCGCGGCGACGAGGGAGAGGCCCGCGGCGATGGCCGCGAGGCTGTCCGCCTTGGGGAACGGCCCGAGCCCGATGATTAGGGCCGCGCCGACGACGAGGAGCGCGACCTTGAGGATGAGCATCGTCCGCAGCACCGGTAGCCCGCGGCCGGAAAGGCCGTAGCTCGCGAGCCGGGTGACGACGACGACGGCGCAGAAGGTCGGCAGCGCGAGCAGCTTCAAAAGGATGCCCGAGGTGCCGTAGACGAGCGCCGCGCCGAGCGTCACGAAGTTCCCCGTCACGTGGGCGGTGAACAGACCCTGGAGCGCCAGGAAGCCCGCGGTGTCGACATAGCCCGCGTTGAGGCTGAGCACGACCGGGAGCGCGAATTTCGCGGGTGAAGGCCGCGCTGCGTCCACCATGGAACCTCCCGTCGCGTTCGGCCTCCGGGCTGGCGCGCCCGCCCGGACGATGCTTGCGGCTCCACTCGAACAGATCGCCGGCCGAACCGCCAATCCCGTGTCGCGACGCCGATTTCACGAATTCGTGGCCACGAGTTCCGGCCGGCGCACGGCTCTCCGCGGTCGTTTCGGGTGCGCGCGGGGTTGCGAAGCCACGAGGCTGGCGCGATATGGGCGCACCGCGGGCTTCCCCGCGAGACCGTAAGGAGACGAGCGATGAAGATCGGATTTATCGGACTGGGTCAGATGGGCATCGGCATGGCCGCCAATCTGGTGAAGGCCGGTCACGCCGTATCCGTCTACAACCGCACCCGGGACAAGACGGCGTCGCTCGTCGAGCAGGGGGCCCGGGCGGCGGAGAGCGTCGCCGATGCCTGCGGCGGCGAGGCCGTCATGACGATGCTCGCCAACGACGCGGCGCTCGAGGCCGTCGCCTTCGGGCCCGGTGGCATCGTCGAGAGCCTGCCCGCGGGGCCCTCCACGTGTCGTCCAGCACCATCAGCGTCGCCCTTTCGGAGCGCCTCGCCGCCGCCCACGCGGAGCGCGGCTCGCTCTATGTCTCGGCGCCGGTGTTCGGGCGTCCGCCGGTCGCGGCGGCGGGGCAGCTCTTCGTGGCGGCGGCCGGGCCGAAGGCCGCGGTCGAGGCCGCGATGCCGCTGTTCGATGCCATTGGCCAGCGCACCTTCGTGCTCGCCGAGGAGGCGCCGGTCGCTAATCTCGTCAAGCTCAGCGGCAATTTCCTGATCGCCTCGGTGATCGAGTCGCTCGGCGAGGCGATGGCCTTGGTGTCGAAGGGCGGCGTCGACCGCACCCAATATCTCGACCTGCTGACCTCCACGCTGTTCACCGCCCCGGTCTACAAGATCTACGGCGCGCTTATCGCGGAGCGGAAATACGAGCCGGCCGGCTTCGCCGCGCCGCTCGGGCAGAAGGACATCCGCCTGACGCTCGCGGCGGCCGAGGCGCTGCAGGTGCCGATGCCGGTCGCGAGCCTCTTGCGCGACCGCTTCCTGACCCTGCTCGCCAACGGCGGCGACCACCTCGATTGGGCGGCGATCGGCGACCTCGCCACCCAGGATTCCGGCGACCGCCGCACCTGACGACGTCTTTGAGCGGCCCCGATCGGGGCCGCTCGACCCACGAACTCGGCGCGCAGGGCTCAGGTCGGCTCGCGGACATCGACCGTGATCGACCGGACGCTGGTCTGCAACGTCGTCGCGTGCACGATCGCGAAGTGCACGACCGCACGCCCCGGGGCGGTTGTCCGGAAGAGCCATCGGTGGCCGACTTGGTTGACGAATTCGAGACCGTCGCCGACGATCTCGATCGCCACGTCCCCGATATCCGGGCCTTCGATATCGATCGAGAGCGGGGCGCCGGCCGCGAGATGGGTGGGCTCGTTCTCGACCCCGAAGCCTTCGATGGAGGCCGACGAGAGGCGGGCGGAGAGCCGAACCGGCGCTCTGGTGAGATGCTCCGTGATGAGGGCGCGTATCCGGTCGGCATTCGGCAGGATGTCGCCGCCCGAGATGTCCGAACGCAGTTCGACGAAGACATTCGCTTGCACCCAGAGCACGGCGGAGCCGTCGCGTGCCCGAAGCGCCTGCGCTCCGAAGGCCGCCGGTGCCGGCTCGAAGACGAGCTCAGCCGGGCCTTCCATGTGCGAAAGGTAGGTCCGCATGGCGTCGTTGGCAGCCTTCTCGTCGGCGGCCGCAAAGACATTCAGCGACGATCGCCGGCCGCTCCATTCGACTTCCAAGCGGCTGTAGCCGCCGTCTCGCGCTGGGAACGCCGCCTGTGTGAGGATGCTGCTGCCGAGCGCCTTCACGAAGCCCGACCAATCCAAAGTCGGTTCGTCGGACCGGAGATCTCGTGGTGCTGCAGCCGTCGCGTACGACATCATCGTCACCGAGGAAATTGGCGATAGATCAACGTTCTGTGCAACGGTCCCGGCGGCCTTGCAGGGATATACGTTCTTGTTCGGCGACGGATCGCCATAGATCGCCGCGGTGTGATCGATCGTCGTGACGAGATAATTCGCATAGGTCTCGGTGCCAAGAGCGGGACCGCCGCAAGCATCATAGATATTTGTCGCAGTTCCCGCTCCTGCGCCGACGAAGGAGTGCCGGATAAAATTGGTCCGGTACTTCTCCAAAATCGGCACGTTCGGAACTTTGACGGGGGTGATCGGCCAGAATGGGTTGTTGCAGGCTGGACCAATGCCCACGAGCTGCGTGGTGTTGATGAAGCCGAACGGCTCCAGCTTTTTGCGCGTGACGGCCAGGCCGAGAGCCCCGAGCATGACTTGCACGGCTGCGGCCTGATCGAAGCAGTTGCAGATCGTCTTCGCCGGGTCGAGATAGTCTGCAAGCTTGAACCCGTTCGTCCCGACGAGAAAATAGGGCGCGCCTGAATCTGTATCATAGGCGCGGCCGAAATTTCTGAAGCAGGCGTCGGTGACGGCAGCCCTCGCGGCGCCCGCATCGCAGCCGTCCACCGCAGGGAACAACCTGCGCAGCACCGTCGTCCAGACGCCGGCGCTGAACATTGTCTTCGGAGTATCCAGCAGCCAGTAGATTTCGATCCGCGACCGCACCGCCAAGGTGACCGGGGCGGACGTCCCTTCGATGAGACGCCACTCGATGTCGCCAACAAGTTGCTTCAGAACGCCGATCGCCGCGGTGACACGCGCGTCGGACGTCTGAGCCCCGGCGACGGCAGTGATCTGTGCCGTGCTGATCACCTCTGCGCCGGCGAGATAGCCCTTCAAGGTGCATTTCTTGCCCGCGAGGGCTTTATTGGCATACCAAGTAAGCTGCAAAACGTCGGCGCTGCCGACGCGAAAGGCCGCCGGGCACCGCGAGCCGATGCCATCCACGTAATCTCCGACCAAAGCCCAGATCGGCTGGGTGTAATCCACGACGCCACCGGCGGCGCTGCGGATCGCCAACCCCGTCCCGGTTCGCAGGCGAATGGCGGTGACGGCCGGCGCGCTGGCAATGCTCGCTTCGATTTCCAGCGGGTTATTCTTTTCAGGACACGCATCGACGAGCCAGGCGCCGCCCCCCGATCGCGCCTGGTAGCTGACGGCGGACGCGGCATCAGCGCCTTGGCTGACGATGACATGATTTTTGCTTTTGGTCGGGCAGGCGATGTCGAAGGTGATCTCGCAGCTCGCTTGGCTGTAGGTAACGGTGCCTTCCGATCCGTAGAACCCGACCTTGTCCTTGATCTGCATGCCTGCTGAAGCGCCATTCGCAATGGAGGGCGCGGGGTCGATCGACCAATAGCCGTCCTTCGCCGTCTTGCGAACGAACGTCAGCGGGCCGGGGGAGATGTTTTTGATGGTCAGCGTGCTGGAATAGTCCATGTCTTTGCGCCCTGTTGCGAGGAGGCTCGGGTGTCGGGGGTGTGGGAGACCGGGGCCCGAGCCATCAGCGCGGGCTCACTTTCTCATCTGCGTAGGCACGCGCGTCGCTCGGTGAGCCCATCGGCCGGGTATGGGATCCACCGCCGTAAGTCTCTTGTCTCAGTCCCGGCGCTCTCCCCGTGGGGCGACGCTCCATTCGCCTGCCTCCAGCGGGCCGTAGCGGCCAAAGCACGAACGGTTTGCCGCCCGGGCCTGGCCCGGCGGGTGTCTTGGTAGGTTCCGGTTCCTCTCCGGTGGAGCAGTGGCCGCCGATTCCAAATGTCCGCCGCCAATAATCCTATGAAATTAAGTGAGGACGGCCGTGGCGAAGGAGACGTCAACAGGCCCCTTGTCGTTCGTACTGCAACGTGAGGCGGTGGTGCTTCGAGCGAGCTCGCGTTGCTACGTGAACGATGAGTAGCAATGTTCTCTGCTGCCTTTGTCTCCTCTGCCCGGGACCGAGGGGATCAAGTGGAGCGCGGTCTTCTGGCGTGGAGGAAGGTTCATAACCAGCGCCGAGCCGTCCGCGCTCCACGGAGAGGCTGCATCAAAGTTGGATGATCTGTCCGGTCGACGGCGCTCCGCCGCCGCTCGGGGGCGGACCTCCCGCAGACGCCTGATCGGCGAGCATGCGATATTGCTGGGTGCCCTTCTGCGTCGATATCGATCCGGAGAGGGTGTAGAGGTAGAGGTCGCCGGAGACGGAATAATCGCTGTTCGTGTTGTTCACGAAGAAATCGATCTCGACAGTCGACATCTGCTTTGCGAATTCGAGAAAGGCATCCATGAGCTTGCTGATCTGCTCAGAGCTCAAACCCATCGATTCCATCGATTTTCGTGTCGACTCATAAGAGGCGCTGGCATGGCCGCCGCCGAAGAAATAGGACCACAGCGACAGGTTTGCGCTGGCCGAGGCCGTCGTCTTCTGCATCTCTTCGACTTCTTTGCGACGGCTCGCATCCAGCATCCCGAGCGCGAGGGTGTTGAGGTTCTTCACGTCCTCGCTCGTGAGCGCAGCGATCTGCAGCTTCGCTTTGATCGATCCGCTCGTGTGCGCCGACACGGTGTAGCTCAAGCCGGTGAGACGACCCATCCCGGAGGCGGAGATGGAGAAGGATTCTTTCGCTTCGCCGGCGACGACGGCGAATTCGACGGGTGGGCGGGGGTCGACGAACGTGACGTCCAGAACTCTCGTTTGAATCGCAGTCATAGTGGTTCTCCCCTGATTGGATGTGTCGATGCGCTCGGGTGACAAGCGACGTCTCTCGATCGTCGGTCTTCTGTCGGCCCTTGGGCGCTCCGCGCCGCAGAGGACGAAGCGCAACCAAGGATTTTAGCGCTGGCCAGATATACCACCTATGCGATTATAAGCGCAACGATGAAATCGCTGCGCGCAGCCTCACGGGCGCCGTTCGGAATGAGCTCTGCACCCCGACAAGGGACGGCAAGCGGCGCACATCGCCGCAGCCGCCGGCTCCTTCGGGGCGTCCCGCTCTACGAAAAGTTGTGTCTAGAAGGACCTGCCGATGCAGGCGGAGTTCACTCGCCCGGCGGCTCCACGCCCCATCCACCGCCGGTCGGGGTGACGATGGTGATCGCCTCGCCGGGCTCAAGCACGGTCTGGTCGCAGCCGCCGAGAGCCTCGATGTGCCCGTCAGCGCGGCGCACCAGATTGCGGCCCAGCTCACCCGGCGCGCCGCCGTGGAGACCGAACGGGCGCACCCGGCGGTGGCCGGAGAGCACCGCGCAATCCATCCGCTCGCGGAAGCGCAGGGTGCGGCTGGTACCGTCGCCGGCGTGCCAGCGGCCGCGGCCGCCCGAGCCGCGCCGGATGTGGAAGTCTTCGAGTACCACGGGGAAGCGCGCCTCGAGGATCTCAGGGTCGGTTAGGCGCGAGTTCGTCATGTGGGTATGGACGCCCGGGGCACCGTCGAAGCCTTCGACCGGCGGCGCCCCCGAGCAGATCGTCTCGTAATATTGGAAACGATCGTTGCCGAAGGTCAGGTTGTTCATCGTGCCCTGTGCGGCGGGCAGGGCGCCGAGCGCGCCGAACAGGCAGTTCGTCACCGCCTGGCTCACCTCGACATTGCCCGCCACCACGGCCGCCGGATAGACCGGCGACAGCATCGAACCGTCCGGCACGACGATGCGGATCGGCCGCAAGCACCCCGCATTCATCGGGATCGCGTCGTCGACCATGACGCGGAAGACGTAGAGCACCGCCGCGCGGGTGACCGGGGCGGGCGCGTTGAAATTGTCGCTGCGCTGGGGCGAGGTGCCGGTGAAATCGACCACCGCCTCGCGCGCCGCGCGGTCGACCGCGATGCGGACGCGGATCACGCAGCCCTGGTCCATCTCGTAGGCGAATTCTGCGTCTGCCAGTCGGTCGAGCACGCGCCGCACCGCCTCCGCCGCGTTGTCCTGCACATGGCCCATATAGGCGCGCACGACGTCGAGCCCGAAGGTCGCGATCATCTTGCGCAGTTCCGCGACGCCCTTCTCGTTCGCCGCGACCTGCGCCTTGAGGTCGTTGACGTTCTGCACGACGTTGCGGACCGGATAGGTCGCCCCGGTCAGGAGCGCCACCACCTCCGCCTCGCGGAAGCGGCCTTCGGCGACGAGGCGGAAATTGTCGATATAGACGCCTTCCTCCTCGATGCGGGTCGCCTTCGGCGACATGGAGCCCGGCGCGATGCCGCCGATGTCGGCGTGGTGGCCGCGGCTCGCGGTCCAGAACAGGATGGTGCGGCCGTCGTCGGCGAACACCGGCGTACAGACGGTGATGTCCGGCAGGTGGGTGCCGCCGTTATAGGGCGCGTTCAGCATGAACACGTCGCCCGGCCGGATCTCCGGGTTCTCGCGGATGATGGTCTCGACCGAGCGGTCCATCGAGCCGAGGTGGACCGGCATGTGCGGCGCGTTGGCGACGAGGCTGCCCTCGGCGTCGAACACCGCGCAGGAGAAATCGAGCCGCTCCTTGATGTTCACCGAATAGGCGGTGTTCTGGAGCGTCACCCCCATCTGCTCGGCGATCGACATGAAGAGGTTGTTGAAGATCTCGAGCATCACCGGATCGGCGTCGGTGCCGATGGCGCGGCGGGCCGGCAAGGCGCGGACGCGGGCGAGCACGAGATGGTCGAGACCGGTCAGCGTGGCGCGCCAGCCGTCCTCGACGACGATGGTCTGGTTCGCCTCGACGATGATCGCGGGACCGTCGACGGCGTGTCCCGGCCGCATCGCCTCGCGGTGGACGATCGCCGCCTCGTGCCAGCGGCCGCCGGAAAAGAAGCGCGACGTCACGGCCGCCACCGGCGCGCCCTTGGCGTCGGCCGCACGCTCGGTTTCGGAAAAGACCGCGCCGCCCCCGACCGCCTCGACCTCGACCGCCTCGACGACCAGGGCCTTGCCCTCGTCGACGAAGCCGAAGCGGCGGCGATGGGCGGCCTCGAAGGCGGCGCGCATCGCGTCCACCCCGGCGGCCTCGACGGAGAGCGCGGAATCCGTGCCGGCATAGCGCACATGGGCGCGCACGCTCACCGTCGCAGCGTCCGCCGCGATGCCTTGGGATGCGAGCTCGGCGAGGGCGTCGGCGGCGAGGCGCTCGCCGAGGGCGGCGACCTTCGCCGGCGCGTCGGCATCGAGCGGCACGTCGAGCGCCTGCTGCCGGCTGGCGCGCACATCGGCGAGGCCCATGCCGTAGGCCGAGAGCAGGCCGGACAGCGGATGGATTAGGACGCGCGAGATGCCGAGCGCGTCGGCGACCAGGCAGGCATGCTGTCCGCCGGCGCCGCCGAACGAGTTCAGGGCATAGGACGTGACGTCGTAGCCGCGCTGGACGGAGATCTTCTTCACCGCCTCCGCCATGTTGGCGACGGCGATGGCGATGAAGCCGTCGGCGATCTCCTCGGCCGTGCGGCCGTCACCGATGTCGGCGGCGAGCCCGGCGAAGGCCGCCTCGACCGCCGCCCGATCGAGCGGCTCGTTCTGCTCGGGGCCGAACAGATGCGGGAAGAATTCGGGCCGCAGCTTGCCGACCATCACGTTGGCGTCGGTCACGGTGAGGGGGCCGCCGCGGCGGTAGGCGCGTGGGCCCGGATCGGCACCGGCGGAATCGGGACCGACGCGGAACCGCGCGCCGTCATAGTGCAGGATCGAGCCGCCGCCCGCCGCCACGGTGTGGATCAGCATCATCGGCGCGCGCATCCGCACGCCGGCGACCTCGGTCTCGAAGGTGCGCTCGTAGGTGCCGTCGAAATGGGTGACGTCGGTCGAGGTGCCGCCCATGTCGAAGCCGATGACGCGCGAGAATCCCGCCGCGCGCCCGGTCTCCGCCATGCCGACCACGCCGCCGGCGGGGCCGGACAGGATGGCGTCCTTGCCCTGAAACAGATCGGCCGAGGTAAGACCGCCCGACGACATCATGAACATCAGCCGGGCGCCGGTGCGCTCGACGTCGAGCGCGCGGGCGACCCGGGCGACGTAGCGGCGCAGGATCGGCGACAGATAGGCGTCGACGACGGTCGTGTCGCCGCGGCCGACCAGCTTGACGAGCGGCGAGACCTCGTGACTGACGGAGACCTGGGCGAAGCCCATCTCGCGGGCGATCGCCGCCACCATCGCCTCGTGGGCCGGGTAGAGGTGGGCGTGGAGGAAGACGATCGCGATCGCCGCATATCCGTCCGCCTTCAGCCCGGCGAGTGCGGCGCGAACGGCATTCTCGTCCGGGGCGCGCTCGACCGTACCGTCCGCCAAGACGCGCTCGTCGATCTCGGTGACCGCGGAATAGAGCAGGTCGGGCTTGACGATGCGGCGGGCGAAGATGTCGGGCCGGGCCTGATAGCCGATCTCGAGCGCGTCGCGGAAGCCGCGGGTGGTAACGAGTGCGGTCGGCTCGCCCTTGCGCTCGAGAAGGGCATTGGTGGCGACGGTGGTGCCCATACGCACCTCGCCGATCGCGCCGGCCGGGATCGGCGCGCCGCCCTCGACCCCGAGGAGCCGGCGAATGCCTTCGACCGCCGCGTCCTCGTAAGCCTCCCGGTTCTCGGAGAGGAGCTTGCGGGCGTGGAGCGCACCCTCCGGATCGCGGCCGATCACGTCGGTGAAGGTGCCGCCGCGGTCGATCCAGAAGTCCCACGCCCCGCGAGGCATAGAGACGTTCCGTGCGTGGCGGGTCGCGGGCTCGCGCGTCATCGCCGGATCTCCTCGAGGCCGCGCGCGACCAGAATGTCCCAGATTGCCTCGGCGTCGGAGGCGAAGGCGAACAAATCGAGGTCGCCCTCGGCGATCATGCCATGCTCGATCAGGGCCTCGAAGCGGATCACCGAGCGCCAATAATCCTCGTCGTAAAGCACGATCGGGATCGGCGGCGCCTTGTGGGTCTGGCGCAGGGTGAGCAGTTCGAACATCTCGTCGAAGGTGCCGAAGCCGCCGGGGAAGACGACGAGCGCGTTCGCCCGCATGGCGAGATGCATCTTGCGCATCGCGAAATAATGGAAGCGGAAGGTGAGTTCGGGCGTGGTGTAGGCGTTCGGCTCCTGCTCGAAGGGCAGCGAGATGTTGAAGCCGATGGTCGGCGCGCCGGCCTCGCGGGCGCCGCGGTTCGCCGCCTCCATCACGCCGGGGCCGCCGCCGGTCGCGATGACGTTGTCCCGAAAGGCCCCATGGTTGGTGAGCGCGCCGCCGCGCTCGGACGCGATCCGCCCGAAGGCACGCGCCGCCGCATACCAATCCGCTTGCCGACCGGGACCGTTTGCACGGGTGCGCGCGCTGCCGAACACGACGACGGTGGAGCGTACGCCGGCGGCGCGCAGCGCCTCCTCGGCCTTGGCATATTCGAGCAGGAAACGCACACCGCGCATGGAATCGCCGAGAAGAAAATCCGGATCGCACGCCGGCAACCGATAGGACGGCGACGCCATTTGCAGCGCGTTCGGCGGAAGCGCATCGCCGGTCGCGTCCGCCGGATCTCCAATGGTCGTCGGCTCGTCCATCCTCGATCCCCGCGCTCGCTCGGTCCGTCTCGCATGCGGGGTGCCGCCGACGCCCGGCGGACCCGCTTTCGGGCCTTCCCTGCCACACTTCGCCCCACCTTCCAACGCGGGCTTTCGGAGGACCGCGCGGCACGGGCGGGGCATGGCCGCCGCGCTCGGCGCGGGCCACCGGCGAGCGCCGCAGCTTCGGCGATCTCTCGCCGTTGGATTTGGCGTGGCGCGGTGGGATTCAACAATGTCAGTAATTTATCACATATATTATAGTTTTGCGACAGATGTATCGTGTACGTATTGTTGCTTGCAATTATGGATTGTGACGAGTTCTGATGAGAGCTTTGCGAAATTTGTGATGTTGAGCTATATGCCAGATGCTGCGTGTTGAGCGGCTAGGTGATGGGGGCATCGCCGGCCGTTCTAGAATGATCTGCCTTGGGGGGCTGAGATGGCGAACGTTGTGGGTCGGTCCAGCGGGGCCGCCGGTATCTATGGTGCGTCGAGCGCGCGGTTGCGGCTCAGTACGGCGCTCTCCACATCGCTCTGCGGCCTGGGGCTCTTTCTCGCGATCGTTCCGGCGCCTGCCCAGGCGCAAGCCTGCGTCGGCAATTGCATCGTCGTTTCGGGCTCGCCCGGCGGCAACGGCGGCAGCGAGAACTACTATTTCGACGCGGCAAACGGCGGCAATGGTGGTAACGGCGCCGCCGGCGGGTTTTTGAACAATCAGATCGGGTCTCAGACTACGATCATCTCGGGCGGCGGCTTCGGTGGCTTCGGTGGCGAGGCCTCGAGCGATCACGCAAATGCGACCGGCGGCAATGGCGCGACCGGTGGCAGCGGCGGTACCATCATCATCAGCGTGTTGGGCAACATTGCACCACCGAGCGGCAATGGCGTCGCCGTCTATGCGAACGGCGGAATGGGTGGCTTCGGCGGACCGGCCTCGGGAGGCTGGGACGCCTGGGGCGGCAACGGCGGCACGGGCGGGAGCGGTGGTTCCATCAACGCGACGGTCGCCGGCACGACGACGATCACCACCTCCTCCGCCCAAAGCACCGGCATCCTGATCCAGGCGAATGGTGGGGCGGGCGGTGTCGGCGCGCCCGCCAATGGAACTCACCGCAGCTATGGGGGCAGCGGCGGCACCGGCGGCGCGGCAGGGACGGCGGTTCTGACGGTTCAGAGCGGCGCGAGGATCGTGACCTCTGGCGACGGATCCGCCGCGATCTGGGTCACCGCCAACGGCGGCACCGGTGGCAATGGCGCCGATGCGGACGCCCTTGGCGATACGGACGGCGGGCCGGCGGGCACGGGCGGCAGTGCCGCCCAGGGAATCAATGTCGTCTCCGTCACCGTGCAGAGCGGGGTCACCCTCACCACCACGGGATATGCCTCGAACGCAATTGTCGCGCAGAGCCTCGGTGGGCTCGGTGCGAACGGCGGGTCGGCGAGTAGCATCTTCGACGGATCGGGCGGTGCCGGCAGCGCCGGCGGGTCGTCGGGCCAAGTCTATGTGATGAGCGCGGCGACCATCCACACGAGCGGCAATGGCTCGATTGGAATCGTCGTACAATCCGTCGCGGGTGGCGGCGGCAACGGCGGCAGCGCGGATTCATGGGTCGCCCCCCTCGGGGGCAACGGTGCTGCGAGCGGCGACGCCGGCGGCGCGACCGGAATCAATCGGGGTGCCGTCACCACGACGGCCAATTATGCCCACGGCATGATGGTCCAATCCATCGGCGGCGGGGGCGGCAGCGTCGTCGGCGGCGCTGGTTCCAACATCGCGATCGGCGGAACCGCGAGCCAGAGCGGCACCGGCGGGGGGGCTGAGGCGCTCGCGCGCAACTACGGCTCGGTGGTCACCACCGGCGCTTTCTCAGACGGCCTTCTCGTCCAGTCGATCGGCGGCGGCGGCGGCAACGGCGGCGGGGCGGGCGGCATCGGGTCGCTGGGTGGCCAGGGCGCGTCCGGTGGCAACGCCGATGCGAGCAAGGTTTACAACAACGGCACCATCGCCACGAGCGGTGCGAACGCGTTCGGTATCACCGCCCAATCGATCGGCGGCGGCGGTGGTCGAGGCGGCGGCGCCATGAGTGTCAGCCTCGGGGCAGCGGCTGCGATCGGCGGCGGCGGCGGCGGTGGCGGCGATGGCGGGACCGTCTACGTCAGGAACAGCGGCCCGAGCGCGACCGCGATCGTGATCTCGACGACCGGCGACAATTCCGCGGCGATCTTGGCCCAATCGATCGGCGGCGGCGGCGGGGCGGGCGGCAACGCCTTTGCGGCCGACATCGGCCTGGCGGCCCTCTCGATCGGCGGCACCGGTGGCGGCGGCGGCGGTGCCGGCAACGCGACCGTGGTCAACCAATCGGGCATCCAGACCACCGGCGATCGCTCGTCGGCGATCATGGTGCAATCGATCGGCGGCGGCGGCGGCCATGGCGGCAGCGCGATGTCGTTGAGCGCCGGCCTCTATGTCAGCGTGGCCGTTGCGCTCGGCGGGTCGGGCGGCTCCGGCGGCGCCGGCGCCTATGCGGGTGTCACGAACACCGGCACGATCGTCACCACGGGTATGGATTCGTTCGGCGTCCTCGCCCAGTCGATCGGCGGTGGCGGCGGCAACGGCGGGTCCTCGGCGGCCAAGAGCGTGGCGGTCGGATTGGAAGGTCCGGCTCTGGCGATTTCCGCAAGCTTCGGCGGCTCGGGCGGCTCGGGCAATACCGGCGGCACGGCGAAGGTCTCCAACTACGGCACGGTCTCCACCACCGGCAGCGGCTCGACGGGCATCGTCGCCCAGTCGATTGGCGGCGGCGGTGGCACCGGCGGAGATTCGAGCGCACTTTCGGTCGCAGCCTCTCCGGAAGGCACCATCACCGCATCGATGGCGCTTGGTGGCACAGGCGGCAGCGGGGCCATCGGCGGTGCTGTCACCGTTACCAATGCCGGCAGCGTGGTCACCACGGGCGACTATGCCGAGGGCATCGAGGCCCAGTCGGTCGGCGGCGGCGGCGGCCACGGCGGCGTCGGAACCACGTCGGGCGCGGCCGTCGGCATGCCCGGGGAGTTGAACGTCTCGTTGTCGCTCGGTGGCGGCGGGTCGGGCGGCTCGGCCGGCGATGCCGGCACGGTCAGCGTCTCCAACAGCGGCCTCATCTCGACCGCGGGCGCAACCTCGCGCGGCATCCTCGCCCAATCGATCGGCGGCGGCGGTGGCAGCGCCGGCGGCGGAACGGCGAATTCCAACGGTGGTCGCGTTTCCGTTTCGGCCTCGCTCGGTGGCAAGGGCGGCGGCGGCGGCAACGGCGGTATCGTCACTGTCACGAACACCGGCACGATCGCCACGACCGGCGACGATTCGGACGGCATTCTCGCCCAGTCTGTGGGCGGCGGCGGTGGCGCGGGCGGTAGCGCGAGCTCCACGTCGAAGACCGGGTCAGCGAGCCTCGCCGGTCAATTGGGCAACAGCTCGAGTTCGAGCTTCACCCTGTCTGCGAGCCTTGGCGGAAAGGGCGGCGGCGGCGGCAACGGCAACAACGTCAACGTGTTCGTCGGTACGCCGTCGACCGGCGCGACGATTACCACGACCGGCAATCATGCGAGTGCCATCTTCGCCCAATCGATCGGCGGCGGCGGCGGCAAGGGCGGTGCGGCGGCGGGCTCAGCGAGCGGTGGCAAGGCGGGCCTCACGCTTTCCCTGGGTGCCACGGGCGGCAGCGGCGGGTGGGGCGGCACCGTCAACGTCCGCGCAAACGGCACCATCGCGACGGCGGGCACCGACTCCATTGCTATCGTTGCCCAGTCGGTCGGCGGCGGCGGCGGCAGCGGCGGCAACGCCAATGCGGTGGCGACCGCCACTATCTCGCTCGGTGGCGGGGTTGGCGGGTCCGGCGGCGGGGGTGGCGGCGGCGGCAGCGTCACGGTGACGACCGGTGGCACCGTCGTCACCAAGGGGGCGCTTTCGGACGGCATCCTGGCGCAATCGATCGGCGGCGGTGGCGGCATCGGCAGCACCGCGGGTTCCGATAATCATGCGTCCGGTAGCCAGTCCGTTTCGCTTGCGCTGACCCTCGGCGGAACCGGCGGCAATGGCGGCAACGGCGGCGTCGTGACCGTCGGCAACGGCGCGGCCATTTCTACGGCGGGCGCGCACGCCAATGCCATCGTCGCGCAGTCGATCGGCCAAGGTGGCGGCAAGGGCGGCGCGGTCTCCTCGAAGGGCGCTGGGGGCACCTACAACATCAGCGCGTCGCTGGGCGGTTCGGGCGGCGGCGGCGGAACCGGCGGGAACGTCTACGTGACGAACACGGCCGTGCTCCACGTCACCGGCGATCAGGCGCTCGGCATCCTGGCGCAGTCGGTCGGCGGCGGCGGCGGTCTCGGCGGCGCATCCGCCGACACGGCCAAGGGCGGCAAGGTCGGCGTGAGCCTGGGGCTCTCCGGGAGTGGTGGCTCGGGCAATTTCGGCGGCTTGGTCCAGGTGACCAATTCGGGCAGCATCGCCACGAGCGGCCACGGCGGCATCGCGATCCTCGCGCAATCGATTGGCGGCGGCGGCGGCAGTGCCGGGAGCGCAACGGATACGACGTCCAGCAAGATCGGCGTCGGTGTGGGCGTGTCGGGCTCCGGCGGCGGCGGTGGTTGGGGAGGCCAAGTGCAGGTGGGCCTCAGCGGCGGACAGACGACCGTCGTGTCCACCAGCGGCAGCCATGCCGATGCGGTCCTCGCCCAGTCGATCGGCGGCGGCGGCGGCAATGCCTCGTCGGCGTCCAGCAAGAGTGCAGGGGCCGGCAACAGCGGCGCCGGCATCGCCCTCACCATGGGCGGCGCTGGCGGTGTTGGGGGCGCGGGTGGCCAGGTCACGATCAACAATGGCGGGGCGGGCGTCGCGGCGGCGACCGTCTACACCACAGGGCTCATGTCGAGCGGTCTCGTCGCTCAATCGATCGGCGGCGGCGGCGGTCGAGGCGGTGCCTCGTCGAGTTCGACGAACGGCTCCGGCGTCGCTTCCGTGTCGGCGGCGCTCGGCGGTTCCGGCGGCTATGGCGGTGCAGGCGGTTCCGCGACGGTGACGAACTACGGCCTCGTCAAGACGAAGGGCAGCCACGCGACAGGCATCCTCGTTCAGTCGGTCGGCGGCGGCGGCGGCAATGCCAGCGTTGCGAGCACCGGGTCGTCCGATGCGAAGGCCGATGCCGACGTATCGGCCACCCTCGGTGGATCAGGTGGCAATGGCGGATGGGGCGGAGGCGTCTCCGTCACCAACGCCGGAACGATCGTCACGGAGGGCAACGGCAGCATCGCGATCCTGGCCCAGTCGGTCGGTGGCGGCGGCGGCAATGCCGCGGCGGGCAAGGAGAGCGCGTCCGGCGGCAAGGTGAGCGTGGCGCTCGGCCTCGGTGGGTCTGGCGGCGGAGGCGGTTCGGGCGGACAGGTGAACGTCCAATCGAGCGGGGCGATCACCACGTCTGGTGCCCATGCGGTCGGAATTCTCGCGCAATCGATCGGCGGTGGCGGCGGTAACGGCGGCAGCTCGAACAATGCCGCGACCAGCAAGATCGCGCTTGGGGCGTCCCTGAGCGGCGGTGGCGGCGCCGGGGGTGTCGGCGGCCCGGTTCAAGTCCAGCTCGGCGCCGGTTCGACGGCCTCCACCATCGTGACCTCGGGGCTCGGGGCCGACGGCCTGCTCGCCCAGGCGATCGGCGGTGGCGGCGGCAACGGCGGTGCTGGCGACGGCAAGGCCGACGGCAAGAGCGGCGGTGCCGTGGCCCTGACCGTGGCCCTGGGCGGCTCCGGCGGTGAAGGCGGCTCGGGGGGCGATATCCTCGTCAACGATATGACGACGGGGAACGCCATCACCACCAAAGGTCGCGACGCGGCCGGCATGCTGATCCAATCGATCGGCGGCGGCGGCGGCAAGGGCGCCGCCGCGGGCTCGGCATCGTCCGGTTCCGCGACGGTCACCGTATCCGGCACCGTCGGTGGCTCGGGCGGCGCCGGCGGCTATGGCCGCCAGATCAATGTCACGTCCGCCTCGACGATCGTCACCAAGGGCGACGGTTCTGACGGCATGCTGATCCAATCGATCGGCGGTGGCGGCGGCAATGCCGTGTTTGCGAACAGCACGACCAAAGCCAGCAAGAGCGATGTCGCCCTTGCGCTCGCGCTCGGCGGTTCGGGTGGCGCGAGCGGCGGCGGTGGTCAGGTCCAGCTCACGCAATCCGGCGTGATCTCGACGCTCGGTGAGGCGTCGGACGCCGTCGTGGTCCAGTCGATCGGTGGCGGTGGTGGCCGTGCTTCCAGCGCGGCGGTCAAATCGAACGGCGGCACTGTCAACGGATCGCTCGCGATCGGCGGCACCGGTGGGTCCGGTGGCTCGGGCGGCAGCGTCAACGTCTCCGTCAACGGCAGCCTTTCGACGGCGGGCGTGAATGCCGATGGCCTTCTCGCCCAATCGATCGGCGGCGGCGGCGGTAATCTCCTCGCCCTTTCCTCGGAAGCCGAGAGCACGGCCTCGCTCGCCTTGACGCTCGGGGGCAACGGTGGCAACGGCGGCAATGGCGGTCCCGTCTCCGCCACCGTCGCGCCATCCGCTCAGATCGTCACGGCCGGCAAGAACGCCCACGGCATTCTGATCCAATCGATCGGCGGCGGTGGTGGCAAGGTCGCGACCTCGGCAGCCAGCGCGTTCGCCAGCTTCACGTTCGGCGGCCCGACGTCTGGCAATGGCGCGAATGGCGGCGACGTCACGGCGCAGGTCTTCGGAGCGGTTGCCACCTCGGGGGCCGGCGCCAACGGTCTCTTCGTGCAATCAATCGGCGGCGGCGGCGGCATCGCGGGTGATGTGTCGAGCACGCTCTTCGGCTCCGCCTCCACGCGTCCCGAAGGACAGGGCGGCGACGGCAGCGGCGGCAACATCAACATCGTCGTCGCCGGCACCATCGCAACGACGGGGGCCAATGCCCCCGCGATCGACGCCCAGTCGATCGGCGGCGGCGGCGGCGTGGTGCAGGCTGGCTCGACAAGCTTCGTCGGCAGTGCGGGTGGGACGGGCGGGTCCGGCGGCATCACCATCAATGTCTCCGGCACGGTGTCGGCGAGCGGCGCCAACTCGCCCGGCATCTACGCCTTGACCGCCGCGTCCAATCCGACCTGGGCCGGGCCCATCGACATCAATCTTCAAAACGGCGCGCAGGTCTCGGGCGGCACCGGGTCGGGAGCCGGCATCATGCTGTCCGGCCCCGGTCAGAACCGCGTCACGATCAATTCCGGGGCAAGTCTCCAAGCGCTCGGTGGCACCGCCATTTCGGTCACATCCGGAAATGTGGCCGTCCAAAATGCAGGTACCGTCACCGGCAGCGTCGATCTCGGCAACGGGTCGGGCGGGTTCAACAATCTGGCCGGGGGCCTGTTCAATACCGGCGCTTTCGCCATGCTCGGCGGTGGCACGCTGTCGAACGCCGGCACGGTGAGCCCCTTCGGGCTCGGCAAGGTCGGCACCACGACGCTCACTGGCACCTTCAACTCGCCCGGGACGCTTCAACTCGATCTCGACGCCAACACCAGCTCCGCGGATCAACTCCTGGTATCGGGGACCGCAAACATTGGTGGAACGGTCTACGGCAATGCCATCGGCATCGCTCCGAATACGTCGTTCCAGGTCCTGACCGCTCAGTCGATCTCGTTCTCGGCGCAGACCCAGAGCCAATCCTTCCTCTACGATTGGGCGCCGATCTTGGGAACGTCCGGGACCTTGAACACCCTGACACTGGTGCCGAATGCCGATTTCACGCCGAACGGCGTGTCGCTCTCGGCAAACCAAACCGCCATCGCCCAGCATCTGCAATCGGCGTGGACGGCCGGTGGCTCGCCGTCCAGCGATGCCATCTTCACCTCGCTTCTCGGGGTCAACTCGACGGCGGCCTATCAATCGGCACTGAACGACCTTTCACCCGAGCAACTGGGCTCGACCGCATCGAGCCGGACCTCCGAGAGCCGTGCGGTGCTCAGCCGCACGATGAGCTGCCCGGTTTTCGCCGAAGGCACCCTGCTCGTCGTCGAGGACCAGTGCGCCTGGGGTCGCGTCATCTTCGGCCGAACGTCGCAGAACAGCAGCAACGAACACCAAGGCTTCACGAGCGATACGGTCACCGCGCAGACCGGCGTCCAGATCGAGGTGGCCCAGGATTGGTTCACGGCGTTCTCCGCCGCCTATCAGCAATCCTGGACCACGGGCAGCGGTAGCGGCAGTTCGACGACCGGGCAGGGCGGCGATGTGACGGCCGCCCTCAAGCACCAGATGGGCGCCTGGCTGCTCGCCACCGCCGTCGATTTCGGCTGGATCACGAGCGACAGTAGCCGCAGCGTCAATTATCTCGGCGCGTCGCCGTCGTCCTCGTCGGACACCTACAACGTCACGGGCCGTATCCGTGTCGCCTACGACGCTCCATTCCGGACGTTCTATCTGCGGCCCTATGTCGATCTCGACGTTTCTTACGTCAACGTCCCCGGATTCCAGGAATACGGCACCAGCGGCGCGGAACTCGCCATTCAGGGCCAGAGCCAGACGACCTTCATCGTCAGCCCTGCGATCGAGCTCGGCACACGCTTCGTTTTCTCCGACGGCATGGTCCTGCGTCCCTATGCGACGCTCGGCGCGTCGTTCGCCTCGAACGAAAGCTGGACGACGACGGCGAGCCTCGTCGGTGCTCCGGCGGGCACCGGCACCTTCGACACCAAGACCTATATGCCCGATGCCCTCGCCAATCTGGACCTCGGTTTGCAGGCGTTGACGGCGAGCAAGTGGGAGGTGAAGCTCGATTACGGCTTGAGCCTCGGCAACAATTTCACCTCGCAAACCGGCATGGCGCGCGTCGCGCTACATTTTTGAGGAACCAAGTGTCCGCTGCGGAGACTGCGCCGGCCGACGCGTCGGCGCCCACAACCGAACTCACCTGCTCGCGCGGCTTTTCCCAATGGCTCGCCCAGCACCAGGTCAGTCTCGCCTTTTCCTCATACCAGACCGGCCAGCTCTTTCTGATCGGACGGATGCCGGACGGCGCGGTCTCGTTCCATCAGCGAGACTTCGAACGCGCCATGGGGCTTTGGTACGAGCCTGGGCGGCTCTTTCTGGCGTCGATGGTGCAGATCTGGCGCCTGGAAAATATCCTCGCCGCGAACGAACGTGCGAACGGCTATTTCGATCAGCTTTTCGTTCCGCGCACGGCGCGGATCACCGGCGATGTCGATGCGCACGAGATGGTCGTCGAAGCGAGCGGGCGCATCGTTTTCGTCAACACGAAGTTCTCGTGTCTCGCCACGCTGAGCCTGTCCCACAGCTTCAAGCCGCTGTGGAAGCCGAAATTCATCTCGCGCCTCGCGGCGGAGGATCGCTGTCACCTCAACGGCCTCTGCTTGGAAGACGGCAAGGTGGGTTACGTCACCGCGGTGGGCCGTACCGACGTGGTCGACGGATGGCGGGGGTCGCGCGTCGGCGGCGGCGTGCTGATCCGCGTCGCCGACGACACCATTGTGGCTGACGGGTTCTCGATGCCCCATTCGCCACGTCTTCATAACGGTTCCCTGTGGCTGCTCGATTCCGGTCGCGGCTATCTCGTGAAGGTCGATCCCACAACCGGGGCCAAGGAAGACATCGCGTTCTGTCCGGGATTCATGCGTGGGCTCGCCTTCCACGCCGGCCACGCGATCGTGACGCTGTCGCTCCCGCGCGATCTCAATTTCAACGGGCTTCCTTTGGAGGACGAGATCGGGCGCCGCGGCGGACAGCCCTGGTGCGGCGTTCAGATCATCAATCTTGCGACCGGCGACATCGTCGAGTGGATTCGTCTCGACGGTGCGATCCGCGAGCTCTTCGACGTCACGGTCATGCCCGCTGTCGCCTGCCCGATGGCGGCCCCGTTGCAGGGCCCCGATCTGGCGAACCTGCTCACCATCGAAGCGCCGGAGCGCGCCCTCGACGAGCCCGGGTGGGCTTGACGGGCCGGAGACGTCCGGCCCGTTGCCGTGCGACGCCGGGAGCGCGCCTGCGCTACCCGCCTCAATCGCGCTTATAGGCGCCGAGGCCGGGGCGGTAGGTCTTGTCGTCGAGGAACTGCTTCAGGCCCTCGTCGCGGCCGCGGGTCTTGTCGAGCTGGAGCATCTGCTCGAGCTTCGCGTAGATGTAATCGTCGGACGCATCCCACGGCATGTTGCGGACGCGCTTGAAGGTGTCCTTGGCGGCCTTCAGCGTGACCGGGTTCTTCTCGAGTAGGGTATCGGCGATCGCGCGCACGCGGGCCCGGAGGTCGGCGAGCGGAACAGCCTCGTTGACGAGGCCCATCTCCGCCGCCTTGCGGCCGTCGAACACCTCGCCGGTCATGATGTAGTAGAGCGAGTCGCGATGGCGCATCACCTCGGCGACCGCGCGGGTCACGTTGCCGCCCGGCAGGATGCCCCAGTTGATCTCCGAGAGGCCGAACTTCGCCTCTTCCGCGGCGACCGCGAGGTCGCAGGCGACGAGCGGCGTGAAGGCGCCGCCGAAGCACCAGCCGTTGACCATGGCGATGCTCGGCTTCTCGAAATACATGAGCCGGTTCCACCAGCCGCTCGATTGACGACGCGCCTTGAGGGTCGCCGCGCGCGGCTTGCCGTCGTTGTCGCGGAAGTACTCCTTGAGATCCATGCCCGCCGACCAGGATTCCCCGGCGCCGGTCAGGACGAGCACGCCGCAGCGATCGTCGCCCTCGAGCTCGTCCAGCACCTCGAGCATGCGCACGTTGAGGGCGGGATTCATGGCATTGCGCTTGGTGGGCCGGTTCAGGGTGACGAACGCCACGCCGCGTTCGAACTCCACCAGCACCGGGTCGGTCGTGGTCTCGCTCATGGATGGGCTCCGATCTCTAGCCGCTGCCGTCGGTTCACGGGCGGCGAAGGTCTTGGGATGAAGACGAAGGTCTTGGGATGAAGATTGGAAGTGAAATCCTGGGAAAAGGGTTCGCCGCCGATAGGGCCGTCACGACGACGCAGCGTCCTCGCGGCGAAGGAGATGTTTCTGCACCTTGCCCGAAGCGGTGCGCGGGATGGTCTCGACGATGAGGATGCGCGTCGGCAGCTTGAAGCGGGCGAGACGCGCCTCGCAGTGGCTGGCGATCTCCTCGACCGCCGGATCGAAGCCCGGCTTCGGCACCACGAAGGCATGCCCGGTTTCGCCCCAGCGGCCGTCGGGCACGCCGATCACCGCCGCCTCCTGCACCGCCGGATGGGTGATCAGCGCGGCCTCGATCTCGGCCGGGTAGACGTTCTCGCCGCCGCTGATGAACATGTCCTTCAGGCGATCGACGACGCGGATGAAGCCGTTCGCCTCGCGGAAGCCGAGGTCGCCGGTGCGGTACCAGCCGTCGGTGAAGGCGGCCGCCGTCTCGGCCGGACGGTTCCAATAACCCGGCGTGACCGTCGGTCCGCGCAGCCACACCTCGCCGATCGTGCCGTCGGACACGTCCGCTCCCTCTGCTCCGACGATGCGAACCTCGATGCAGGGCGCTGGAAGGCCGACGCTGCCCGGATTGGCACGCACCGCGTCGCGATCGATCGGCACGTGCACCGCCGTGCCGGCCTCGCTCATGCCGTAGCCGTTGACGAGTACCACGCCGTCGTCGAGGCAGCTTTCGATGAGCGTCTTGGTGAGTGGCGCGCCGCCGACGAAGATCGCGTGCAGCCGCGACAGGTCGGCGCTCGGATAACCCGGATCGTTGCGCAGCGACGTGATCATCTGGGGCACGGCGAAATAATGCGTCACCCCAATTGCCGGATCGGTCAGGAAGGCGAGGCTGCGCGGCGGCGTGAAGCGGTCGGAGAGCACGAGCGTGCCGCCAAAGGTGAGCGTCGTCCGCGCGACGGCGACGAGCCCGATGGTGTGGAAGAGCGGCAGGTCGGAGAGGACCACCGCGGCCGGGCCGATCTCGCCGACGAAGGCGAAGTTGATGGCGGAGAAGAAGGCGTTGCGCCGGGTGATGACGACGCCCTTCGGCTGGCCGGTGGTCCCCGAGGTGTAGAGCAGGATGCACGGCGCCTCGGCCTCGGCCGCACGGGCCGCGACCGGCGCGGCAGCCCGCAGCCGCGCGGAGGCCCCGTCCGGGCCTTCGAGGGTCAGCAAGGTCAGCCCCGGCTTGGCCTCGGCTGCCGCCCGCGCCGCCGCGGCGAATTCCTCGGCAGCGATGAGGAGCGCCGGCGCACAATCGGCCAGGATGGCGGCAAGCTCGCTCGCCCCGAGGCGCCAATTGAGCGGGGCGAACACGGCGCCGATCCGCTGGCAGGCGAGGGCGATGACGATCTGATCGATGCCGTTGCGGGCAAGCATCGCGACCCGCTCGCCAGCGGGGGAGCCGAGGGTCGTTTGCAGGAAGCCGGCGGCCCGTGCGATGCGCTCGTTGAGCGCCGCATAGCTCAGGGTTTCGCCGCTCGCGATCTCGATGCATGCGGTCCGCTCGGGCGACACGCGGGCCCGGTAGGACACAGGCTCCTCGGTGAGCAGACCGGCGGAAAAGGCTCTCAGGTCGGCCGACACATTCGGCATTCGATCCTCCCTTCGCTCAGCGCGACGAAGTGGCTTTTTGTTAGTAACACTAACTAATATGATCGGCCGGCTTGTCAAGAGTGGCGCGCGAGCGGCGTCGGGTTGACCGAAGGGGCCCGGTGCCGCGTTATGAAAAGGCGGTGGGGCGCTCGCGCGGATTCGGCGGATGGAAATGGGGACGGCGTGAAGCCATCGAAGAAGGTCGACCGGGACGACATCGCCGGGGGAGATGCGGGACTGAGGCGTGGGCGGCTCGACGGCCTGCTCGGCTTCCACCTGCGCATGGCGCATGTCGCGCTATATCGCGACTTCGCCGCCGCGATGGAGGATCTGGGGTTCACCCAGAAGCAACTCGCGGTCCTGGAACTGGTCGCCGCCAATCCCGGGACGTCGCAGATCGATCTCGCCGCTGCGCTGGAAACGGACCGCGCCACGATGCTGGGTCTCGTCGAGCGGCTCGAAGAGCGCGATTTGATCAGTCGCCAACCGTCGGAGACGGATCGCCGGCGGCAGGAATTGCGCCTTACCCCGCTCGGGGAGACGCGTCTTGCGGAAGCGCGCGCGGCCGTGGATGCCCACGAGGCGCGATTGCTCAAGCACTTCTCGAAGGGCGAGGCCGACACCCTGATCGGCCTCCTGAAACGCCTCTATCAGGAGTGAGCGGCCGGCGTCGCCGCGGTCCGCCGTTGCCGAACGGACCGTCGCGATGCCCTGCGATCACATCGGCAAGCCGACATAATTCTCGGCGAGAACGCGCTGGGCCGCCGGCGAGCCGGCGAGATAGTCGAACTCGGCACGCTGGATGCGGCGGCCGAAGGTGTCGGTTTCCGGGAAGACGTGGAGGAGCGAGGTCATCCACCACGAGAAGCGCTCCGCCTTCCAGATGCGGGCGAGGGCGCGGGCGGAATAGGCATCGAGCCCGGCCGACGAGCGATCGAGGAAGAACTCCAGGAGCGCGTCGGCGAGATAGCCAACGTCGCTCGCGGCGAGGTTGAGGCCCTTCGCGCCGGTCGGCGGCACGATGTGGGCGGCGTCGCCCGCGAGGAAGAGCCGGCCGAAGCGGAGCGGCTCGGCGACGAAGCTGCGCAGCGGCGCGATCGACTTCTCGATCGAGGGGCCGGTCTGGAGCCGTTCGGCGGTTTCCGGATCGAGCCGCTGGCGCAGTTCGTCCCAGAAGCGGTCGTCTGACCAGTCCTCGACGCGCTCGTCGGAAGCAACCTGGACATAATAGCGGCTGCGCGTCGGCGAGCGCATCGAGCAGAGCGCGAAGCCCCGGGCGTGGTGGGCGTAGATGAGTTCCTCGGCGACGGGCGGGCGGTCCGTCAGGATGCCGAGCCAGCCGAACGGATAGACTCGCTCGAACGTCTTGAGCGCGCTGTCGGGCAGGCTCGCCCGGGCGACGCCGTGGAAGCCGTCGCAGCCCGCGATCACGTCGCAAGCGATCTCGTGCGTCACACCGTCCTGGACATATCGAACCTTCGGCCGGTCGGTCTCGAAATCGTGGAGCGAGACGTCCTCAGCCTCGTAGATCGACACCGCACCGGAATCCGCGCGGGCGTCCATCAGGTCCCGCGTCACTTCGGTCTGGCCGTAGACGGTGACGGAACGCCCGGTCAGGGCGGCGAAATCGATGCGCAGCCGGTCGCCGTCGAACATCAGCTCGGTGCCGTCGTGGATCAGCCCTTCCTTATGCAGCCGCTCCGCGACGCCGGCCTTCTCCAGGAGTTCGACCGCGCCCGGCTCGATCACGCCGGCGCGAATCCGGGACAGCACATAATCGGGGCTGCGCCGCTCCAGAATGACGGTGTCGATGCCGCGGCGTTCGAGCAGGCGTCCGAGCAACAGCCCGGCGGGGCCGGCGCCGATGATGGCGACCTGGGTCCGGGTTGGGCGGGTCCCGGTTTGGGCGGTGCTGGTCTGCATGAGGTCCTCCCTGGGCCGGCTCTGCGGCCGCGTTTCGGGCGAACATGGCGGCCGACCCCGCCTCCGCCAATGGACAGAGGGGACAAAGGATTGGACAATCGGAACATCGATCCCGGGAGGAAGCGGCATGCGGGCGATCCCGACCTATGCGCTCTATGGCGAAGCCGACGAGCATCTCGGCGCCGATTGGCTGCATTGCGAGACCATCCAGGCGCGCAGCCGGCTGCACGATTACCGCATCGAACCGCACCGCCACGATGCGTTCTTCCAGATCCTACACCTCGCCGCCGGCACCGCGGCGGCCGAGCTCGACGGCCGCTCCGAGACCTTGAGCCCACCCTGTCTGGTGCTGGTGCCGCCCCACACCGTGCACGGTTATGCCTTCTCCCACGACGTCGAAGGTCAGGTGCTCACGCTGTTCGCCCGCCATGTGCCCGAGGTGCTCCGGGCGTGCCCGGAAGCTGCCGCCGGCCTCGACCGGCCGGTCCACGTGCCCCTCGGCGACCATCCCGACATCGCGGAAACGGTCGCCCGCGAACTCGACGCCGCGGCACGGGAATTCGCGCAGCGACGTCCCGGACAGCTCGCCATCGTCGAGGCGCGGATCGCGATCGCGCTCGTTCTTGCCTTCCGGGTGCGCAGCGCAGCCGGCGCGGCGACGCCCGATCCGGCCCGTCGCGGGGCGCTCCATGTCGCCCGCTTCCGCGATCTCGTCGATCTCCACTATCGCGAGCGGCTGACGATCGAGGATTATGCCGATCGGCTCGGCCTCACCACCGCGCACCTCAACCGGCTCTGCCGCACCCATCTGGGCCAGTCCGCGCTCGGGGTCGTTCAAGGGCGGATCGTGCTCGAGGCGAAGCGCTACCTCGCCTTCACGACGCTTGGGATCAAGGAGATCGCGGACGCTGTCGGGTTCGAGGACGCCGCCTATTTCACCCGCTTCTTCCGCCGCGAGACGCGCCTCGCCCCGACCGAGTTCCGCGCGCGCCGCGCCGGCGGCGATGGCGCTCAGGGCCAGGCGGCGAAGGAGGAGGGGGCGTCGGCGCGGACCGAGCGGCTCAGCCCGGTCCGGTAGGCGCCCGGGGTCGTTCCGGTCAGGCGTTTGAAGAAGCGGTTGAAATAGGCCGCGTCGCGAAAGCCGAGGCCGTAGGCGATCTGCTCGACGGGAAGGTCGGTCTGTTCGAGGCGCAGCCGCGCCTCTTCGAGCAGGCGGTCGTGCATCAGCGCGAGCGGGGTGCGCCCGGTCGCGCGGAGGCAGGCATCGTGCAGGTGCGCCCGTGTCACGCCGAGCATCCCTGCGAACTCGTCGATCCGGAGATTTTCCCGGTAATGCAGCTCGACGAGCTGGCGGAAGCGCTGGAGGGTGGTCGCCCCGGTGCCGCGCAGGCCGGTCGCGGCGGCGAGGCCGGCGGCGCGCCACAGATGGAGCAGCACCAGCCCGACATAGAGCTCCACCATCGCCGAGCCGCCGGGCTGGGGATCTCGCGATTCGCGCACCAGGGCGAGAATCAGGGCCGACAGCTCCGGCAACTGCGCGGCGATGCGCTCCGCCGGGGCGATCGCCGCCTGATCGAGCAGGGGGCGCAGCCCGCTGCCAACCGGCGAGCCGCCGATCGAGCGCCAAACGAGGTCCTCGGCGATCGCCGCGTTGAGGCCGCTGCCGCCGGCGGCGAGCCGCACCTCGCCGTGGGCCGAGGCCGGCAGCCAGAGCAGCGCCGGCCCGGCGAGGTCGTGATCGGTCCCGCTTGTCTCCCGATAGAGCGCGCGGCCGGCGGAGATGAGGAAGACGTGGCAGCGCCGTGGCCGGTCGGTCGGGGCGAGCGACCAGGTGCGTTGCGCAAGGGCGGCGTCGATGCGGGTTGCGACGACGGCCGCCGTACCGCTCGGCGCCGATCGGGAGGGTGTCGGTGCGGGGAACGCGTGGCTCGGTGACATCGCCGCAGCCTCCGTGCGCCGGCGATCAGGATCGTCGCCGAGAAAAGTGCAATAGAAATAGTGAATAGTGCATTTCGGTCGCCGTCAAGCTGCGGCTAATTCGATACCAAGCCGGCCAAGAACCGGCATGAAGGACAGGAAACGAGGGAGGGATCCTGCCGCGCATCCCGCGTGGCCGACCAATCTCCGCGCATGGCAATCCGACGGCTTGGTGGCGTCCGAGGTGACGCCCGATCGTCGTGTGTGCCCGGCGCGGTGGCTCGGTCGGCGCGCCGGGGCGCAGGAAGGCCCGCTGGACCGCGATGTTCGATGCCCCGCTTCTGCTGCGCGACGAGAACCGGCCCGCCTCCGACGGGGCCGTGTTCGAGCGTTGCAATCCCGTGACCGGCGCCGTCGCGACGCGCGCGGCGGCGGCGACCCTCGACGACGTCGCGACCGCTCTTTCCGCCGCGGCCGCAGCCTTTCCCGTGTGGTCCGAATGCGGCCCGACGGAGCGCCGCTCGCGCCTCCTCGCGGCCGCGGACCTGCTCGAACAGCGCGTCGACCTCTTCGTCGAGACGATGCTCGCCGAAACCGGGGCCACGGCGGGGTGGGCGCGCTTCAATGTCTCGTTGGGCGCCGACATGCTGCGCGAGGCCGCCGCTTCGACCACCCAGATCGGCGGTCAGATCATCCCCTCCGACCGGCCCGGCACCACCGCCTTCGCGGTGCGCCAGCCGGTCGGCGTGGTGCTCGCCATCGCGCCGTGGAACGCGCCTGTGATCCTCGGGGTGCGCTCGGTCGCCATGCCGCTCGCCTGCGGCAACACCGTGATCCTCAAGGCGTCCGAGATCTGCCCGCGCACCCATCGCCTGATCGGCGAGGTCTTACGCGATGCCGGCCTCGGCGATGGGATCGTCAACGTGATCATGAGTGCGCCCGCGGACGCCGGCCGCATCGTCGAGGCGCTGATCGCGAGCCCGATCGTGCGGCGGGTGAACTTCACCGGCTCGACCCGCGTCGGCCGCATCGTCGCCGAGGTCGCCGCACGTCACCTCACGCCGGCGCTGCTCGAGCTCGGCGGCAAGGCGCCGTTCCTGGTGCTCGACGACGCCGACCTCGACGAGGCGGTGAAGGCGGCGGCCTTCGGTGCCTTCTTCAACCAGGGCCAGATCTGCATGTCGACCGAGCGCATCGTGGTCGACGAGGCGGTGGCCGACGCCTTCACCGAGAAGCTCGCCCGCAAGGCGGCGACCCTCGTCTCCGGCGATCCCGCCAAGGGCACGGCGCCGCTCGGCGCGCTCGTCGGGTTCGACGCGGTCGAGCGCATCGACGCGCTCGTCAAGGACGCCGTGGCGAAGGGCGGCCGCATCCTCGCCGGCGGCCGCACCGCCGGCACGCTGATGGACGCGACGGTCATCGATCACGTCACCCCGGCGATGCGCCTCTATTCCGAGGAATCCTTCGGCCCCGTGGCGGCGATCGTCCGGGTTCGCGGCGTGGAGGAGGCGATCCGCGTCGCCAACGACACGGAGTACGGTCTCTCCTCCGCCGTGTTCGGCCGCGATGTCGGCCGCGCCATGGCGGTGGCGCGCCGCATCGAGGCCGGCATGTGCCACATCAACGGCCCGACCGTGCACGACGAGGCGCAGATGCCGTTCGGCGGGGTCAAGGCGAGCGGCTACGGCCGGTTCGGCGGGGCCGCGGCGATCAACGAGTTCACCGAGCTGCGCTGGATCACCGTCGCGAGCGAGCCCGGCCACTACCCGATCTGACGAACACCGCCGCCGAATGCGCGGCCGGTCCGAGACGTGCCGACCAAAATCTGCCGAACAAGAAGACACGCACAACGAATGATGGGAGGAAAAATGTCCGAGATCGCTTCGATGACGCCCGAGAGCGCGGCTCACCGTCTCCTCAACCCGACCCGCCGCGGCCTGATGGTCGGCACCGGCCTCGGCGCGCTGGCGCTCGCGACCGGCTCGCGCGGCGTGTTCGCCGCCGAGGCGACGGACGTGCTGAAGGTCGGCTTCATCAGCCCGCGCACCGGCGCGCTCGCCGGTTTCGGCCAGACCGACGGCTACGTGTTGGAACTCGCCCGGAAGGCGCTCCAGGGCGGCCTTCAGGTCGGCGGCAAGACCTACGCCGTCGAAATCCTCGACCGCGACACCCAGTCCGACCCGTCCCGCGCGAGCCAGCTCGCCAAGACGCTCATCAACAGCGATCAGGTCGATCTGATGCTCGCCGTCTCGACGCCCGAGACGATCAACCCGGTTTCCGACGCCTGCGAGGCCGCCGGCGTGCCCTGCCTCTCGACGGTGATGCCGTGGGAGGCCTGGTATTTTGGCCGCGGTGCGAAGCCGGGCCAGCCGTCGCCGTTCAAGTGGACCTTCCATTTCGGCTTCGGCGTCGGTGAGTTCCACAAGACCTACGTGTCGCAGTGGAACCTGATCGAGACCAACAAGAAGGTCGGCGTGCTCTATCCCAACGACGCCGACGGCAATGCGATCCGCGCCAATCTCGCGCCGCTGCTCGCCAAGGACGGCTTCACCATCGTCGATCCCGGCCCCTATGAGGACGGCACCACGGACTATTCGGCGCAGATCGCCCTGTTCAAGCGCGAGAAGTGCGAGATCTTCAATTCCTTCCCGATCCCGCCCGACTTCGCCGCGTTCTGGCGCCAGGCGGCGCAGCAGGGCTACACCCGGATGGTGAAGATCTGTCAGGTCGCCAAGACCGGCCTCTTCCCGGATGGCATCGAGGCACTCGGCAAACTCGGCTACAACATCGCGAGCGCCGCCTATTGGCACAAGGCGTTCCCCTACAAGTCGCCGCTCACCGGCGTCTCCGGCGTCGAGCTCGCCGACGGGTACGAGGCGGCGAGCGGCAAGCAATGGACGCAGCAGCTCGGTGCCTCCATGTCGCTGCTCGATGCCGGCAGTGAGGCGCTCAAGGCGAGCGGCAATCCCAAGGACAAGGCGGCGGTCGCCAAGGCGCTCGGCGCGCTGCGCACCACGACCATGATCGGCAAGGTCGATTTCCAGGCCGGGCCGGTCCCGAACGTCTCGCCGGGCCCGATCATCGGCACCCAATGGGTGAAGTCGGCGCCGGGCTCCAAGTTCAAGCTCGATTATGTCGTGACCGAGCACGCCACCGATCCGGCCGTGCCGATCGAGGCGAAGCTCAAGCCGTTCAACAGCTGACCGCACCGGCGCGGGCGGGCTCGGTGCCTTCCCGCGGCGGCTCCTCCGAGGCCCGGTCCCTGACCGGACCGGGCCCATTTTTTTGAGCGACAGCGAACGGGATGGAACCGTGACGACGGACCGGAGCGTCCTCCTCTCCGCATCGGGCATCACCAAGCGCTTCAATGCGCTGGTTGTGCTCGACGGCATCGATTTCGACGTGGCGCGCGGCGAGGCGGTCGGCATCGTCGGACCGAACGGCGCCGGCAAGACGACCTTGCTCGCCGTTCTCCTCGGCGCCCACACCCCGACGACCGGCGCGGTGCGCTTCGACGGCGCCGACGTGACGGCGCTCGGTGCCGCCGACCGTTGCCGCCTCGGCATCGCCCGCACCCACCAGGTGCCTCGGCCCTTCGGCGGCATGACCGTGTTCGAGAATGTGTTGACCGCCGCGGCGAACGGCGGCGGCTTCGCCCGCGACGAGGCCTACGCGAGAGCGGCCGATGCGCTCGGCCTCACCGGCATGCTGAAGATCGCCAACCGCCGCGCCGAAACCCTCGGCCTGCTCGACCGCAAGCGGCTGGAGCTCGCCCGCGCGCTCGCGACCGACCCGAAGGTCCTCTTGCTCGACGAGATCGGCGGCGGCCTCACCGACGCGGAAGCGGCCGAGCTCGTCGAGGCGATCCGCGAGCTGCGTCGCCGCGGCATCGCGATCGTCTGGATCGAGCATATGGTCCACGTCCTCCTTCAGGTCGCGGAGCGCCTCGTGTGCATGGATTCCGGCCGCGTCATCGCGGACGGCGCGCCGGAAGCGGTGATGCGCGATCCGGCGGTCGTCGAGGCCTATCTCGGAGGCGCCGCGGCATGAGCCTGCTTTCCATCGAACGCTTGGAATGCCGCCATGGCCTGTTGCAGGCAGTGCGCGGGGTGAGCTTCGCCGTCGCCCGCGGGGAGACGGTGGCGCTCGTCGGCGCGAACGGCGCCGGCAAGACGACTTTGCTCAGGGCCATCGCCGGCGCCCATCCGCCGAGCGGCGGGCGCGTCCTGCTCGACGGGCGCGACATCACCACGGTGCCGGCCCACAAGCGGGTCGGGCTCGGCGTTGCCCTGGTGCCCGAGGGCCGCCGCCTGTTCGCCCATCTCACCGTCGAGGAGAACCTTCTCCTCGCCCGCGCCGCCGGTCGGCCGGGCCGCTGGACCGTCGACGCGGTCATGGAGGCCTTTCCGAACCTCGTGAAGCGCCGGCATCACAAGGCCGGGCTCCTCTCCGGCGGCGAGCAGCAGGCGACCGCGATCGGCCGCGCCCTGATGACGAACCCCGACGTGCTCCTGCTCGACGAGGTCTCGCTCGGCCTGTCGCCCCTGGTGGTCGATCGCGTCTACGAACAGCTCCAAGGCCTCATCGCCACCGGCACGACGATCGTGCTCGTCGAGCAGGACCTCAACCGCGCCATGCGTGTTGCCGACCGGGTGCTGTGCATGCTCGAGGGCGCGGTCGTGCTCGAGGGCGCCGCGCGCGATCTCACCCGCGACGCCATTACCGAAGCCTATTTCGGCCTCGGCCGAGCCCGCCATGCGGAGACGGCGCCATGATGCTCTGGCTCAATCAGATCCTACAGGGCGTGCTGCTCGGGGGTTATTATGCCCTCATCGCCTGCGGCCTCTCCTTCATGTTCGGGGTGATGCGCGTCATCAACCTCGCCCATGGCAGCCTCGCCGTGCTCGCGGCCTATGCGCTGTTCGTCCTCGCGGACCAATACGGCCTGTCGCCGTTCGTGGGGCTCATCTTCGTGCTGCCAGCGATGGCTTTGATCGGCTGGCTGCTCCAGCGCCTCGTCCTCGACCGCAGCGCGCGCGGCGGCCTCCTGGTCCCGGTGCTCTCGACCTTCGGCCTGTCGATCGTGATCGACAACCTGTTGTTCCAGCGGTTCGGGGCCGATACGCGCTCGCTCGCGCCTTTTCTCGACTCGCTCTCCTACGATAGCTGGGCGATCAACGACGATATCTATGTGGGCCAGCTCGCCGCGCTCACCTTCGCGACCGCCGTCGTTCTCATCGGCGGCCTTCAGCTCTTCATGAGCCGCACGCCGCTCGGGCGCGCGATCCGCGCCACGGCCGAGGACCCCGACACCGTCGGGCTCGTCGGCATCAATGCGCGCCGCGTCAACGCCGCGGCGACGGCCATCGCCATGGTGACGGTCGGCATCGCCGGCGCCTTTCTCGCGATGCGGGCGACGTTCGACCCCTATGCCGGCGGCCCGCAGCTCATCTTCGCCTTCGAAGCGGCGGTGATCGGCGGCGCGGGATCGCTCTGGGGCACGCTGATCGGCGGCATCGTGCTCGGCGTCGCCCAGAGCCTCGGCTCGCAGATCAGCCCGCAGGGCTTCCTGATCGCCGGCCACGCCGTCTTTCTCGCCGTGCTGTTCGCCCGTCTGATGACCGGCGGGCTCGGCTTCCGTCTTCGTCTGCGCACCGCGTCCGGGCACTGAACCATGGCGAGCGAACCTCACATCACCGTCGAGCGCTGGACGCGGGCCTCCGTGGTCGCGGCGACCCTCGCGCTCGCCGTCGCGGCGCTGCTCGCCCTCGGGCCGCTCGTGCTCGGGGCGAACGCCATCGACAAGCTCACGACGCTGTTCATCTACGTGATCCTCGCCGCCACCTGGAACGCGCTCGCCGGCTATGGCGGCCTCGTCTCGATCGGCCAGCAGGCCTTCTTCGGGCTCGGCGCCTATGCGGCGGTGCGGCTTGCCGATGCGGGGATGAGCGTCTATCCCGCGCTCGTGCTCGCGGCCCTGCTCGTCGGCCTCGTCGCCTGGCCGCTCGCCCTCTTCATGCTGCGGCTGAGGGGCGGCGAGTTCGCCATCGGCATGTGGGTCGTCGCCGAGCTCGCCCATCTCCTCGTCAATCTCGACGGGCTCGTACAGGGCGAGACCGGCACCTCGCTGATCGTCCTCAACGCCTATGCGGCCGATGCGCGCCACGCCTTCAATTATTGGATCTCGCTCGGTTCGATGGTCGCGATCCTCGGCATCCTCTTCGTGCTATTGCGCGGCCGCGCGGGGACGGCGATCCAGGCGATCCGCGACAACGAGGACGCCGCCGCCTCGGTCGGCGTGAAGGTCGCCGCGACCAAGCGCGCGGTCTTCATCATCGCGGCGTTCGGCACGGCGCTCGCCGGGGCGCTCTGGCTCGCGACCGCGATCACCTTCCAGCCGAAGACCTATTTCAGCGTCGAATGGACCGCCTACATGATCTTCATGGTCCTCGTCGGCGGCCTCGGAACGTTCGAAGGCGCCATTCTCGGCGCGGTGATCTTCTTCGTCATCGAGGCGTTGTTCGGAGCGGCGGGTGTCTGGTACCTCGTCGGCCTCGGGGCGACCGCGCTCGTCTTCGCGCTGTTCCTGTCGCGCGGCCTCTGGGGCACGTTCGCCACGCGCTTCGATATCCACCTGCTGCCCGTCGGCTACCGCCTCGTCATCGGCCGCCGCGCCCCCGCCCATCCGTCCGACGTGGCCGTGCCCGAGCGCTGAGCCTGTCTTTTTCCGTTCCCCTTCGATCAGCGAGTGAAAACCATGCTCTTCGGGAAGACCCTGCTCATCACCGGCATCGCCTCCGGCATCGGTGCCCAGACCGCGCTCGTCGCGGCCTCGCTCGGCGCGGAGATCGTCGGCGTCGACGTGAAGGCGCCGCCCGCGACCGTGCCGGGGGCCTTCATCGAGGCCGATCTGTCCGATCCCGCGGCCGCCGCCGCGATCGCCGCCCGGCTGCCGGCCCGGCTCGATGCGCTCTGCAACGTCGCCGGCATCTCCGGCGTCGCCGGCGCGGCGAAGACGCTCGCCGTCAATTTCTACGGCCTGCGAGCGCTCTCCGAGGCGCTCGCCCCGCGCATCCGCGAGGGTGGCGCGATCGTCAACGTCGCGTCCATCGCCGGCTACGGCTGGCGCGCCAACCTCGAACGCACCAAGCACCTGGTCGGCGTTCAGGGCTTTCCGGACACGGCGGCGCTCGTCCGCGAGTTCGCGCTCACGGAGCAGGACGGCTATCCCGTCTCCAAGGAGGCGCTGCTGTTGTGGACCCAGCGGGCTGCCCACCAGCCTCTGTTCCGCGGGCGCGGCATCCGCGTCAACGCGGTGAGCCCCGGCCCGGTGACGACCCCGATCTACGGCGAGTTTCGTGCGCTCTTCGGCGACGCCCGGGTGGACGACGACATCACGCGCGTCGGCCGTCCCGGCACGGCGCCGGACATCGCGCCGGCGATCGCCTTCCTGTGCTCCGACGGGGCCCGCTGGATCAACGGCGCGAACGTCCCCGTCGACGGCGGCCTCGAAGCCTCGGTCAACGCGAGCGTGCTCGGCTTCTGACCGCCCCTTCCTTTACCAGTGACCCCTTCAGCGGGAGAGTGAGATGGATTTCGGCTTCATCATCAACGGCGTCGCGGAAAGCGCCGAGAACGGCGCCCTGTTCGAGCGCAAGGACCCGGTGACGGGCAAGGTCGCGAGCCGGGCCGCCGCGGCGACCGTTGCGGACGTCGACAAAGTGGCGACCGCCGCCGCCAAGGCCTTCGAGACCTGGTCGGAGACCGGCCCGGGTGCCCGCCGCGCGCTGCTCCTCAAGGCGGCCGACCTCATGGAACAGCGTGCCGGCGAGTTCGTCGCGCTGATGGTCGAGGAGACCGGCGCGACGGCGCCGTGGGCCGGCTTCAACGTGCATCTCGCCGCCGGCGTGCTGCGCGAGGCGGCGGCGCTGACGACGCAGATCACCGGCGAGGTCATCCCCTCCGACAAGCCGGGCATCGTGTCGCTCGCCGTGCGTCAGCCGGTCGGCGTCGTCCTCGGCATGGCGCCGTGGAACGCGCCGGTCATTCTCGGCGTCCGCGCGATCGCCGCGCCGCTCGCCTGCGGCAACACGGTGATCCTGCGCTCGTCCGAGGCTTGCCCGGGCACTCATCACCTGATCGGCCAGATCCTCAACGATGCCGGCTTCCCGAAAGGCGTCGTCAACGTGATCTCGAACGCGCCGGCCGACGCGCCGAAGATCGTCGAGGCGCTGGTCTCCCATCCGGCGATCAAGCGGGTCAACTTCACGGGCTCGACGAAGGTCGGCAAGATCATCGCCAAGCTCGCGGCCGAGCACCTGAAGCCGGTGCTGCTCGAGCTCGGCGGCAAGGCGCCGTTCCTCGTGCTCGCCGACGCCGATCTCGATCAGGCGGTCGATGCCGCGGCGTTCGGCGCCTTCATGAACCAGGGCCAGATCTGCATGTCGACCGAGCGGTTCATCGTCGAGGACGCGGTCGCCGACGCCTTCGTGGCGAAGTTCGCCGCCAAGGCGAAGACGCTGCCGGCCGGCGATCCGCGCGGCCACGTCGTGCTCGGCTCGCTCGTCGATCTCGCCGCCGCCGAGAAGATGGACGAGCTCATCGCCGACGCCGTCGCCAAGGGCGCCACGGTCGTCGCGGGTGGCGGGCGCACCGGCAGCATCGTCGAGGCGACGCTGCTCGACGGCGTCACCGCGGACATGCGCATCTATCAGGAGGAATCGTTCGGCCCGGTGAAGTCGATCGTCCGGGTGAAGGATGCCGACGAGGCGGTGCGCGTCGCCAACGACACGGAATACGGCCTCTCCTCGGCGATCTTCAGCCGCGACGTGACGAAGGCGCTGGCGCTGTCGAAGCGAATCCAGACCGGCATCTGCCACATCAACGGGCCGACGGTCGCCGACGAGCCGCAGATGCCGTTCGGCGGCGTTAAGGCGAGCGGCTACGGCCGGTTCGGCGGCCGGGCGGTGATCAACGAGTTCACCGAGCTGCGCTGGATCACCATCGAAGGGCCGCAGCACTATCCGTTCTGAGGAACGAGCGCGGCGCGCCCATCGGACGAATGCTCCGACGCGCCGAAATCGATGCGGCAGCGAAGCGGATGCTTCGCTGCCGCATGCGCATCAGAACCGGTAGTTGATGCCGGCGCGCACGATGCTGAAGGCGTAATCCGCCTTCGCGTTGATGGTGAAGGCCGGGACCGGATTGTTCGCCCCGTTCGCCAGCGAGAAGTTGTCGCTGCCGAGGTCGACATAGAGATATTCGAGCTTCGCCGACCAGTGCGACGCGAACTGTGTCTCCACACCGCCACCGGCCGTCCAGCCCCAGCGCACCTTCGAGCTGGATCCGGACCAAGAGTACGGCGAGCCGCCGGTTCCGGCGATGTCGAGATTGGCGTCCGCTTGACCGAAGGCGAGGCCGCCCGTGCCGTAGATCAGGGCCGGGCCGACGGCGACACCGGTGCGGGCACGCAGGGTGCCGAACCAGTCACCCTCGATGCTGTAGCTCTTGAGGATGTTCTGGCCCCGGACCAGGCCGGTGCTGGTCAGGACGTTCCCGGATTGCTTGCGGTCGGAGTACGAAAAATCGGCCTCGACGCCGGCCACGAGAGCCTTCCATTGGAAATTGTAGCCGAGCGTGCCGCCGATCGTGGGCCCCGAGCCGGACCCGCCAAGCTTGGAATTGTAGGCTTGGGCGTAGCGGTCCGCGTTGTAGACCTGGAAGAGCCCTCCGGCGGTCGGCGTGATGCTGGAATTGTCGATGACGGCACCAGCGGTGACACCCGCATAGAACCCCTGCCAGGACGTCACCGCCTTGGCCGATTCGACCGCATCCGGCACCTTGGCGGCAGGCGCTTCAGGCAGATCGGCGGCGCTAGCCGCCGCTGCGGTACCGATAAAGATTAGCCCCGCTGAAATAGTACGCCTCATTACCAATTCCCCTCAATTCGAGCGAATGAATCACGCAACCGTGATTATTCGGCTCGTCGAGGGCGCGGCAAGGCGCGACCACGCTCATTCACCCCATCTAATAATTTATTATTGTTGATGAGGTCGGTTGCTGGACATCCCAGTGTCTAATCTTCGCTTTAATATCGTATTATCCATTTTTAGTTGTGATTAGGGGCATTTGCACCGCTCGCCGATGGTGGGCCTACGGACCGGCGGCGATCACCGCGAGCGGGCGGGCCTCCCGCCGCTCCAGCAGGCGGGCGGCCCGGTGCGCGCGGATGCCGCTGCGGCAGCAGAACACCACGCGGCGGCCGGCAGGCGGCGTGAAGCCCTCCGCCACCGACGCCGGATCGAGCCGGACAGCCTGCGGCAACGCCGGCTCCGGCGCCTCCGCGTCGTCGCGGAGTTCGACGACGACGTCGTCCGGCGTCACATCGCTCGGTTCGATGAAGGCGATGGCGTTGCCCGCCGGTTCCGGGGTGCCGTCGAAGCGGAAGCCGCCGAGCTTGAAGGTCGCGAGATCGATCGAGATCAGGCGGCCGAGTGGGGAGGGCGACGCTCCGAGCGCGATGCCGAGGGCGAGGTGGGCTTCGAGCGAGCCGATCACCCCGACGGCGGACCCGAGCACGCCGTTCGCGGCGCAACTGCCGACCGTCGAGGGCATGTCGGGAAAGACGGCGCGGTAGCTCGGCGCGCCGCCGCAGAAGGCCCCCGCATAGCCGCGCTGTTCGAGAACGGACGCCGTCACGAACGGCTTGGTCGCGGCGCGGCACGCATCGCTCAGGATGTAGGTCACCGCGAGGCTGTCGGCCGCGTCGACCACGATGTCCGCGCTCGCGACGAGGGGAGCGGCGTTGCCGGGCCGCAGCCGCTCGCTCCGCGCCGTGACGGAGACCTCCGGATTGTAGAGCGCGAGCGCGTCCCGCGCGGCCTCCGCCTTCGGCCGGCCGATGTCGCCCATCCGATAGAGCGGCTGGCGGTGGAGGTTGGTGATCTCGACCCGGTCGTGATCGACGATCGTCAGCCGTCCGATCCCGGCCCCGGCGAGCGCGAGGAGGACATGGGAGCCGAGCCCGCCGGCGCCGACCACGAGCACGTGGGCGCGGCCGAGCCGGGCCTGCCCCTCCGGCCCGATGGCGGACAGCGTCATCTGGCGCGCGTAGCGATCGGTCACGGCGAACCTCCCGGGTGCGTTTCGGTCAGCGACGGGTCACGGCGACCCATTCGCGGGTGCGCGCCACCGGATCGTCGTGGCGCAGGATGTCGGTGACCACCGCGGCGCTGTCCGCGCCCGCCTCGAGCACGGCCTTCGCCCGCTCGGGGGTGAGGCCGCCGATCGCGACCAGCGGCACGGCGCCGACCTTCGCCCTCCAGGTTCTCACCCGCTCGATCCCCTGGGGCGCCCATTTCATCGCCTTGAGGATGGTCGGGAAGACCGGGCCGAGGGCCACGTAATCGGGCTCGGCGGCGAGCGCGCGGTCGAGCTCCGTCTCGTCATGGGTGGAGAGCCCGAGCTTCACGCCGGCCCCGCGGATCGCGCCGAGATCGGCGGTGTCGAGATCCTCCTGGCCGAGATGGACGAAGTCGCAGCCCTCCTCGATCGCGAGGCGCCAATAATCGTTGACGATGAGCTGGGCCCCGGCGGCGGCGCAGAGGTCCCGCGCCCGGCGAATTTCGGCGCGCAGCGGACCCGCGTCCATGTCCTTCACCCGGAGCTGGACGAGCCGGACGCCTGCGGGCAGCAGGCGCTCCAGCCACTCGGTGCGATCGACGATGAGATAGAAGGGATCGAGCATGGTTCAGTCCCGAAAGGCGGTGCCGAGCACCGGCGTCGAGGGGGCCGCCATATCGCGGGCGTCGATCGGATCGGCGAGGAAGGCGAGCCGGCCGGCCTCCACCGCGTGGCGGAACGCGCCGGCCATGCGGGCCGGATCGCCCGCCTTGGCGACGGCGGTGTTGAGGAGCACGGCGTCGTAGCCGAGTTCCATCGCGGCGGCCGCATGGGAGGGCAGGCCGATCCCGGCATCGACGACGAGGGGGATGTCGGGGTGGCGGGCGCGCAGGCTCCGTAGCGCATAAGGGTTCATCAGCCCGCGGCCGGTTCCGATCGGCGCTCCCCACGGCATCAGCACTTCGCAGCCCGCCTCGACGAGCCGGTCGGCGACCGAGAGATCGTCGGTCGTGTAGGGAAAGACCTGGAAGCCGGCGGCGACGAGCGTCCGCGCGGCCTCGACGAGCGCGAAGACGTCGGGGTGCAGCGTGTCGGCGTCGCCGATCACCTCGAGCTTGATCCAGGGCGTCGCGAACACCTCGCGCGCCATTTCGGCGGTCGCGACGGCCTCCTTCACGCTGTGGCATCCGGCGGTGTTCGGCAGCACCTTGACGCCGAGCTCTCGGATCAGGCGCCAGAAATCCTGGCCCGCCCGTTCGCGACCGGATTCCCGCCGGAGCGAGACGGTGACGATCTCGGCGCCCGAAGCCCGCACCGCCTCGGCGAGGATCGCGGGGGAGGGATATTGTGCCGTGCCGATGAGAAGCCGGGAGCCGAGTTCGGTCCCGTAAAACGAGACGGGATCGCCGGAAGAGAGCGAATCGTGCATCTCAACCTCCCTGCATCGGGGCGAGCACCTCGACGACGTCGCCGTCGGCAAGTCGGTGCGCCGGCCGCGCCGTCACCGGCACGAACGCCTCGTTGATCGCGGTCGCCACCACCACGTCGCCATAGCCGAGCTCGTCGAGCGCGGCGGCGAGGTCGGGCCCCGCCACCTCACGCGCTTCGCCGTTCACGATGATCTTCATCCATGACCTCCGGAAAAGTGGCGTCGGACAGCACGACCTCGGCCGCCCGTCGCGCCAGCGCGGGCGAGAGCAGGAAGCCGTGTCGGTAGAGCCCGTTGAAGGAGACGATCCGGCCGTCGACCTTCAGTCGCGGCAGGTTGTCGGGGAAGGCGGGGCGGGCGTCGCAACCGATCTCGACGATCTCGGCTTCCGCGAAGGCCGGATGCAGCGCATAGGCGGCGTTGAGGAGCTCGACCATCGAGCGGGCGGTGATGCGGCCGCGTTCGCCGCTCTCGATCATGGTGGCCCCGATCATGAAATGCCCGTCGTCGCGCGGCACCACATAGAGCGGGATGCGCGGGTGTAGGAGGCGTACCGGACGGGACAGGGTGACGTCTCGGGTGCGGACGATCAGCATCTCGCCCTTGACCCCGCGCAGGTTCGCCAGCCGGTCCTGCGCCGCGAGGCCGCGCGTATCGACGACGCGGTCCCCTGCGACCGTTTCCGGCGTGGCGGTCACACCGAGGCGAATCGAAACGCCCGCGGCGGCGAGTATTTCGGCGAGCGCAGCCAAGGTCTTGCGTGGGTCGAGGTGGGCCTCCCGGGGGAAGAACAGGCCCTGGCGGAAGCGGCCCGCGAGGTCGGGCTCGAGAGCCGCGATCGCCTCTCCATCCACGCTCTCGTGCTCGCGGGTGCGGCGAGCGAAGCGGGCGAGGTCGGGCAGGTCGCGCGGCTGGGCGACGACGAGCGTGCCGTTGCGGACGACGCCCGGCACCGCCGCCGGCCAGAACGACAGCGCCTCGAGGCCGAGCGTGACCACGGTCTCCTCGGCGCTCTCTCGCTCGCACCACGGCGCCAGCATGCCGCCGGCGAACCGCGAACACGACGCGGCGCCGATCGCCTCGCCCCGTTCGAGCACCTCGACGTCCGCACGGCCGGCGAGGGCGAGGGCGGTGGTGAGGCCGGCGACACCGGCACCGATGATCGTCACGCGCATGCTTTTCCGTCACCCGCTCGTGCGGGCGCCCTAAAAGCAAGCCGGTTGTCGGAGAGGCGCGCCGGGGCGTTCCCCCGGCTCATCCATCCCTTCGCCAGCTTGACCTGGATCAGGTTCGAAGGGTCGCCATGTCGCCCCGCCCATTCGTTCCGAATGCGCAAAGGTCCGATGGCCTCTCAGCCCCCTACCGGGACTCCCCTTGGACGGCTAAGACATAGTCCCGACGCAGAGCATGGTCAAACCGCCTCCCGATGGAGTGATCGGCCGCGTCGCGCTTGCCCGCCCGGGGATGGTGGTGAACGGCGACGAGCGGACTCCCGCTTTCAGAGGCTCGGACGGAAAGGTCTCGTGTGTGATGGGGTTCTTGCGCCGTGAATGGTATACGATAGCGATCGTCGGGATGGTGGTTCTCGCGTCGTTCCTGCCGATCTCCGGCAAGGGCGCCGAGGTATTCTCGATCGCGACCGACCTCGCCATCGCGCTTCTGTTCTTCCTCCACGGCGCGCGGCTGTCGCGGGACGTCGTGATCGCGGGCGCGACACACTGGCGGCTGCACCTTTTCGTGCTCGCCACCACCTTCGTGCTGTTTCCGATTCTCGGCCTTCTCGTTCTGCTGGTGCCGAACGGTCTGGAACCGACCCTCGTCACCGGGCTCCTGTTCCTCTGCGTGCTGCCCTCGACGGTGCAATCGTCGATCGCGTTCACCTCGATTGCCGGCGGCAACGTGCCCGCCGCGGTGTGCTCGGCGTCGGCCTCCAACATCCTCGGCATGTTCCTGACGCCGGCCCTCGTCGCGCTCCTGTTCGGGGCGCGGGGCGGCTTCTCCGCCGACGCCCTCGAGTCGATCCTGCTCCAATTGCTGGTGCCGTTCGTCGCCGGCCAGCTCGTGCAGCCCTGGCTCGGTGCCTGGTTCCGCCGCCACCGCGTGCTCACGTCGATCGTCGATCGCGGTTCGATCCTGATGGTCGTCTATTCGGCCTTCAGCGAGGCGGTGATCGGTGGGCTCTGGCACAAGGTGTCGATCGAGGCCCTGCTGACGGTCGCCGTGATCGACGCGATCCTCCTCGCGGCGGTCCTCGTCTTCACCTATTACGGCAGCGGCTGGCTCGGCTTCGGCCGCGCCGACCGGATCACCATCACGTTCTGCGGCTCGAAGAAGAGCCTCGCCTCCGGCGCGCCGATGGGCAGCGTGATCTTCGCCGGTCAGGATGTCGGCGCCATCGTGCTGCCGCTGATGATCTTTCACCAGATCCAGCTCATGACCTGCGCCGTGCTCGCCCGCCGCTTCGCAGAAGCTGCGAAGCGGGGAGAGGCGAGCACTTCGCCGGCGGGCGAATGAGGCTGCGGTGTCGCTGCCTCACGGCCTGCTGCAAGAAATTCAAAGTTGAAAAACTTGTTTCAGTTATGACGTACTCGTTGAGTCGATGGATGAGAAGTGAAGAGTAGTCTGTCGTTTGATATTAAGAAAAGCAACGCCAGATTTTTTCTTGAAGGGGCGAATGATGATCGTTCCGATATGTACTCGCGGAGCGCGTGAGGCATATGGCCAAGGCCTGCGACGGGTTCTGAGGTTATCCGTCATGTCGAGACAGGAAGGATGTGCTCGAATAACGCGGGTGGCCCAAGGAGGCGTCGGAAAATAGTCGAGGGTGCGCCAGATGTCGACGTTCGGCAGGCTGTGCCTCTTGTGGAGCGGCGCACCGTCGGACATGACGGCGGTATGGCCGGTCGGTTTCATGGATGGCCTCGTAGGAGATCAGAGACAGGGGAGGGCCGACCAGCTGCTGCGCCGGTCGGCTATTACGGGGGCATGCTGTGGAGCGCGGCCCGGAGGGCCGGGAGGGGCTTGGAAACGATCCGCGTGAGGCGCCAGTGGGCGGCCGGCGGCAGCTCGACGATGTCGAAGGTAAGGGGCGACGCGGTCCGAAAGAGGCGGTAGAGGCAGGGTGTGGGGAGCGTGCCGGTTTCGGCGTCGTAGGGCTGGAAGGTGAAGCTGTCGGGGGGCCCGGCCGACGAGCTTGCCCCGGCCGTTGTCCTGCGCCCAGGCGGAGAACTTGTTCTTGTGGCGCGCCGGCGGCCGCGAGGTGCCGTTCGACCAGGTGATGATGGAGCCGAGGGGCGCGCGATGGGCGATCGTGGCAGACATGATGTCATCCTGCTTGGCTGGGGTACGGCAAAAGATGGGATCATTCCCTTGAGCGCCCGCTCGGCGGGGCTGCGACGTTGATGTCCGTGAGGAGGTATGCGCGGGCCGCAGGATCGGTGATCGTGCTTGCATTCGCGCGGCATCGGAGTATCGTATGGAGTGACGATGGGCTCTGTGAAAGCCCGCCGTCGTTCCGCTTAGCCGAGTATTCGGACCCAGAGGGCGATTGACCACCCCCTCTGGGTCTTCTCTATTCTAAGCGTGACGCTCAATGGAAAAATCCACATCGCTGTAACTCCACTGCCCGGGACGGAATGTCGTCGGGCACCCGGGAGGCACACCCCCGGGTCCGCTTCCGACGTCACGTGCGATGCTCGAAGGCATGTGCGGAGCCGGCGCGGGTGGTAGCGCGGCCGGCATCGGGACGTCGAAATGCGGGACCTCTCATGCGAGAGGGTTGGTCGCCGACGGGCCGGGAGCCGCGTCGGGACGGGATCGCGCGGAGAGCGCAACTCTATGATTTTCGGGGTTTCCCCTAAATCATCTCCACAAATTGCGGCCGATAAATCAGTATAATCGCCATCAGCAATTCATCATTGGCAGTACCGGGACGGCGAAGTGTGCGCGGATTCGGTGGGTCCGCGGTAGCCGGGCCTTCTCCGCCCTGCCTCTGCGGCCGTTGTGTGCTGTGGCAGAACGTGACGCGGGCGCGGCGCCGAGGTAATATGGCGAGGTCGCCGGCGTCGATTGAGCAATCGCCTGGGCGAGGCCGGGCAGGTTGGACTCGCTCGGTCTGGGCGGTGCCGTCGGCCGGCGGGCGACATCATGTTAGCCCGGCGGGAGCAGCACGCCAGGTTTGGTCGGGCAGCCGCGGGAAACGCGACTGGGATCGTTTGCTTTTGTCCTTTTGGGCGGGCCGGAGCAGCACGTGCTCCATGACAGTGAGGCCGCGCTGGAAGTCCGGCAGACCGACTTTATGGATGGTCTCGTGACCGGTGCGCTCATCGTCGATCTCGACAATCTCGACTTGAAAGGTATGACCCCAGAACGCCGGAGGCGTACCAGGGTCCGCTTTCGTCTTTGCCGATGCTGGCTACGGCCCTGATTCAGAGCACCAGCTGTTGGTGACGGGATCTCCATTTTCGATCGCAGAGACCATCATGTTGGCGATAGTGGTGGTGGGGATGTTGATCGTGATCTGCATGGAAAGCTCCTCTGCTCGGGGTTTGGTGACGTGACGGAGATCAGAGCCGCGGGCGATCCGGTTGCCGGCGCGGAGAGAGTTGTGGCGCGGAAAGAGTTGTGTCGCGGGAACGCGCGGAGCGGCGGACGATTGGTGAGGGCCGGGTGCCGCATCCCAAAGGATGTCGGGCTTGAATTCCTGACTGGCCGGAGTAAATTGTTTGAGTGGATGCAGGCGTTGGAGCGCCTGCATCCTTTTCGCCTAGCTCAGAAAGTTGACTCGGAGGGTGAGAGACCAGCCCCTCCGGGTCTTTTCGATTCTAAGCGTGACAGTCCATAGCGAGAGCAAACATCTGTGCACTTCATCTCGACGACAAAGGCACCTCGCCGTTGCGCTCGGCGGCCCATCCTCTGACAGTCGGCGCCGCTGGCCGGGCGCCCGGCGCTTCTTGCCGTCGAAGTTCAGATGAGTTCGTGAAGAGGGCGGCCCACCGGTGGGCTCACGGCGTGTCACCGGGCGTGGCGTCAGTACCGCCGATCGGACCGGAGGCGATCACTGCGCTCAAATTCGGTAGGACGGTGGTAGGGATGTCATATTGTACGAAGGCGAGCTGGTGATTTGTCGGCGCGCCGATGCTTTGCATCGAGCCCAATGCGGCATGCCCGACGAAGCCGAGCGCGGAATCGCGCTAAAATCTCAAGATTTCGCCATGTCATAGGGCTTCCTCACCCTGGGGTGAGCCGAAATCAATTGGCTCATGCAAATTACATGAGCTGATGCCGCTTAGCATTTGATCAAGATCATCATTGAAGTTTTGGACTTTCTCGATGATGACGCGGCCGCCGTCCGCCCGAATGTCGACCTCATCATCGGCTCTCAAGCCCGCAGCCTCCATAACAGCAGTGGGAATCGGGACCACCGCGCTATTGCCTCGCTTTTTCACTTTTACGCGCATAGTAACTCTCTCCGTGTGAGACTGCGATAAAGTTGGCGCATATTCACTCGATAGGAAATAATGGACAGTCGAATATGCGGAAATATTACATGAATTAATATAAGTGCCGTCGGTTGTCGCAGGGGTAATGTCGCTTCTAATGCTTATCTTGCGACCAGAAAAATTGCCATGGGGATTGATTTCTAAAAAATCGCCGGCGAAATAAATAGATGAACGGGATAAATCGCTACTGCCGAATAAAAAATTTATCCTGGGACCGCACCACAACGGACCATCAGGCAAATGAGCCAAGCGCCAGAACACTGCGGCGCCATTCACACGGATGTCAACCGCATCTTGCTCTATCCGAAGTTGGCGTATGGGTCTCGCCGGAGAGAATAGCCCGCTCAGAGAGGCCTGCCTGCGATGGGGCCTCAGCTTCAGTAGAGAGTATTGTGCCGGGCCGGCTAGACTAATGCGCGTGAAAGGGACTCTAGAGCGGATCCGTTCAGTTGCATATTATCCGGCTGTCGCAGATACCCGGCCGACATAGCGCATCGGATGGCGGGCGGGATCCAACTGAGCGGTCGAGATGTTCGAGGCGAAAGAGATTTTCTTCTGGTCAGCTCGCGTAGGTGCCCGAGCCGCTTAGCCGAAGAACTCGGAAGGAAAATGCGATCTATCCAATTAAGAAGCTTGATCCAGTCAGTGCGCCTCATCCTAATACAGTGTAGCATTAGAATGCGTCTGATCGATAAGCGGCTCCCGCTGAAATGTGGCATCCCATCGGCGATGCTCGTCGAAACAGTCCGACCTCATTAGCGCGCACGCCAGCCAACGGAGCCGGTACGCTTCTCTCAAAACATGATCAACTCTGGCGCCTCAGCCGATGGGATAGATACGTCGGGCGTTCTCGGAGGCGATGGCGCGGGCGATCGCCTCGGCCTTGGCGGGCGTTGCGTCGCCTGCCGCGATCCAGCCGTCGAGCACCTTGGCGAGGGCGTTGCGGAACAGCCGCGCGCCGAGGAAATGCAGTTCCGCCAGCCCGAAGGCGTCGGACGAATAAAGCTGCTTGTAGAACGGCGTCAGTTCCATCGCCTCGGCTAGAATTCGGCCGGCCGAAGGGCCTGTGAAGTTCTGAATGACGCCGATGTCCAGATAGACGTTCGAGAAGACCTCGGCGAGGAACGCCGCCTCGCGGATAAACGGGTAGCAATGGAGGAGCGTGATCGGCACGTCCCATTCCTCCATCGCCGCGATGAAGGGCGTGAACACCGTCGGGTCGCATTTCGGCATCCGGATGTCGGCATCGCCGAAACCGACATGAAGTTGCAGCGGATAGCGATGGGTGCGGCAGAGTTCGCCGGCGCGGAAGAGGGCGTAGCGGATCAGGATCGCATCTTCGAGGCGGCGGCTGCGGCCGGCGGCGAGCGCGGCGAGCCAGCGGCTCCCGGCGGCATCGACCTCGGCGAGCGTCGGCGGACATTGCACGATGTCGAAGCTGGTCCGGTAGGCGACGATCGATTTGAGGCCGACGGCGCCGCGGGCGCGCTCCTCGATCCGGTCGTCGAAGGCTTTGCGCAGGCCCGCGCCGTCGGCGGGACCGGTCCGCGCCACCTCTTCCATCACCGCTTCGATGCGCACCACTTCCGCGGCCGGAATGCCGGTCACATTCTCCATGGCGGCGGGATCGAGGATCGCGTCCGAGCGGTGGCCGGTGTCGATCAGGAGCCGCGAGACGCCGGTCGCGCCGGCAAGCCGCCGCGTCACTTCCTCGGGCGACAAGGCGAGGCGGGCGGCCAGATAGGCCTCGGGCTCGGCGTGGGGCTCGAGGCCGAGTTGGGGCGCGCACCAGCGCAGGAGGACGAGGCCGAGCGGCTTGTCGAATTGCGTGCAGCCGGCGACGGGTTTGTGGCCCTCGCTCATCAGCGCCTCGAAGGCGGGCCGCTCCAGCGGCCGCGCCACTACACCATGGCAATGGTGGTCGATGAGGGGGAGGCTGTCGATGAAGCTCTGCACGTCAGGCCTCCTCAATAGGCGGTCTTGTAGCGGGCGAACAGTGCCGCCTCGTCGAGGTCGCGCGCGCTCGCGCACTCCCACAGCTTGAGGCGGCGATAGACGTCGTAGAGCGTCGGCGAGAACCAGCCGCGGGCGATCTCGTCCGCCTCGAGGGCGGCGAGCGCGGCATCGAGCGAGGTCGGCAGCGGCACGATGCCGAGCGCTTCCCGCTCCGCCTCGGAGAGATCTGCCGGGTCGCGGTCGATCGCGGGCGGCAGAGCGAGCTTGCGCCGGATCCCGTCGAGGCCGGCGTGGACGAGGGCGCCGAGCGTCAGATAGGGCGAGGCGCAGGCATCGGCCGGGCGGTACTCGACATTGTAGGCGCGGCGGCGCCGCTCCAGTTCGGGGGAGGCCGAGGGGGTGACGCGCAGCGCCGCCTCGCGGTTCTGCAACCCGATCGCGCGGAAGCCGCAGCTCCAGGCGTGGGGCGTCAGGCGATAATAGGAGACCGGCGTCGGCGCGGTGATCGCCACGAGCGCGTCGAGGTGGGCGAGAATGCCGGCGCAGAAATGGGCGACGACGGGGGAGAGGCCGAGCTCGCCCTCCGGATCGTGGGTCACGTTCGTCTTGTCGTCGAGCCGGACCAGACTGAAGTGAATGTGGGCGCCGTTGCCGACCGCGCGGCGGGCCGGCTTCGGGGTGAAGGAGACGCGCGCGCCATGCTCGGCCGCCACGGCGCGGATGATCTCACGGGCGATCAGCGCGGCATCGGCCGCCGTCACGCCAACCTCGGGGGCGCAACTGATCTCGTATTGGGAGGCGCCATATTCCGGCTCCAGGCTCTCCGGCGAAACGCCCGCGGCGAGAAGCGCCGAGGCGCAATCCTGGAGGAAAACGTTGGCGCGCCGAGCTGCGGCGAAGGTGAAGCCGCCCTCGACCGGCGTCTCGGCCTCGAACGTGAACTCGTGCTCGAAACTCGCCGCGATGGTCAGCCCCGTCTCGGACGCCAGCGCGTCGAGCGCGTGCCGGTAGAAGGTGCGGGTGCAGCAATCCCAGTCTTCCGTCGCGGAGCGCTTCGAATTGCAGATCGACGCGGTCCAGCGCTCGCCGGAGTTCGATCCGATGAAGCCGAACCGGGTCGTGGGATCGGGAATCTGGCGAACCTCGTCCATCGGTCCCCAGGGATTGTCGACGATCGAACCGAAGGCGGTCAGCGCCTGCCCGGCGCAGGCCCAGCCGAGGCCGGTCTCCTCCTTGTTCGGCAGGTCGGAGAGCCGCACGCCGCGGGTCCGCGTCACGCCGACGAGGTCGCTCCAGAGCAGATAATTGAGGGGCTCGCGGCTCATCGCTGTCGTCCTTGGGTGTTGCGGGATCGGGGCGCCGCGTCGGGCGTCGCGCACCCTCGTTCGTGAAGATCGGCGGGTCGGTGTTGCGCGCTCACGGGCTCAACTCCGGTTCGTTTCGGCCGCCGGAATCAGGCCGTTCGGACGGACCAGCAGCACGACGATGATGCCGGCGAGCACGAGTGCATCGCGGTAGGGGGCGAGGGACGGCGGCAGCACCGCCTGCAACGCGACCTCGAGCGCGCCGAGCAGCATGCCGCCGGCGACCGCCCCCGACAGGCTGCCGAGGCCGCCGATGACGGTCGCGATGAAGGCCTTGAGCACGGGCACGAAGCCCATCATCGGATCGACCGAGGCGCGCTGCGCGATCCACAACAGGGCCGCGATGCCGGCGAACACGCCCGAGAGCAGGAAGGCGACGGCGATGACGCGGTTCGCCGGAATGCCGACGAGGCGCAGGGTGTTGAAGTCCTGGGCCGCGGCGCGCATCGAGGCGCCCATGATGGTGCGGCGCAGGAACAGTTCCAGCCCGACCAGGGCGAGGATGGAGACGGCGATCGAGATCAGCGGGCCGACGCCGACGGTGAACGCACCGACATGGAACACGCTCGACATCCAGTCGGGCATGGCGACGGGCTTGCCACGCGCCGAGATCGCGTTCTGGAACACGACCTTGAGGAGATTGGAGACGGCGAAGCTCGTGAGCAGCAGGCTCGTCACGCTGGCGCCGCGCATCGGGCGGAACGCGACGCGCTCCATGGCGACCGCCGAGAGCGCGCCGACCGAGACCGCGACCGCCGCCGCCGGCAGAAGCGGCAGGCCGAGGAGCAGGCTCCCGAGCAGGCCGTAGCCGCTCAGCGTCATCAACTCGCCGTGGGCGAAATTGATGAGCCCGGTGATCGAGAACACGATGGCGAGGCCGAGCGCGAGCAAGGCGTAGATGCCGCCGAGGCTGATGGCATTGATGATCTGCTGCAACAGCATGGCGGCTCCCCAGAGAGGCTCAGTGTCCGAGATAGGCCTGGCGCACCAGGTCCGAGGCCGCGACCTCCTGCGCCGACCCCGACAGCACGGCGCGCCCCGAGGCGAGCACCACCGCCTGATCCGCGAGGTCGAGCGCCAGCGCGACGTTCTGCTCGACGAGGAGCATGGTGAGGCCCGACGCCTTGAGGGCGGTGAGCAGGTCGAACACGTCGTCCACGATCTTCGGCGCGAGGCCGAGCGAGGGCTCGTCGATCATCAGGAGCTTCGGCCGCGACATCAGCGCCCGCGCGAGCGCCAGCATCTGTTGCTGGCCGCCCGAGAGCGTTCCGGCCCGGGCGCGATAGAAGCGCTTGAGCACCGGAAAGAGCTCCAGCATTTCCGCCTCGCGCGCGGCGCGTTCCGCCGGGCTATGGTGCATCGCGCCGCCGAGCAGCAGATTTTCGGCGACGGTGAGCGCCGAGAAGACGCGCCGCCCCTCGGGCGCCAGCGAGATGCCGAGGCGCGAGCGCGCCTCGGGCGGCAGCCGGCTGACGTCGCGGCCCTCGAAGAGGATGCGCCCCTGCGCCGGCAGCACGAGGCCGCTGATGGCCGCGAGCGTGCTGCTCTTGCCGGCCCCGTTGGCGCCGATCAGAGCGAGCACGCTGCCTTGGGCAACATGCAGGTCGAGACGCTCGACCGCGATCGCCTCGCCGTACCGGACCTGGAGCGCATCGACCTTCAGCATGTCAGTGCGCCGGCGGCGGGACTTCGGAGGCGGTCGGCACCTTGGTGTCGATATAGACCGGCTTGCCGTCCTTGTACTCGATGAGCGCCACGGCCCGGACCGGCATGCCGTCGGTGCCGGCATAGGTGATCGTGCCGGTGATGCCCTGGAGCTTGTCGATGCCGGCGATCGCGTTGCGCAGCGCCACCGGATCGGTCGAGCCCGCCGTCTTCACCGCCGCATCGAGGATGAGGCCGATCTCGTAGCCGTTCGCCTCGTAGGCGGATTCGGCGGCGTGGCCGGTCACCTTCTCGAAGCGCTTGTTGAACGCTTCGAGCGAGCCGCCCGGCGTCGGATAGCCGGCGGCGGTGTAGACGGTGCCGTCGACGAGCTTGCCGAGGCCCTGGATCGTCGCGGTGCCGAGCGCGTCGGCGCCGTAGACCGGCGTGGTGACGCCGGCCGCCCGCAATTGCTGGATGAAGGCCGGGAAGTCGGGCTCGTAAGCCGCCGTCATGATCAGGTCCGGCTTGTCCGCGAGGCCCTTGATCGCGGTGACGATCGCCGAGAAGTCCGGCTGGCCCATGGTGAAGCTGCCGGTGCCGACGATCGTGCCGCCCTTGTTCTTGAACACGGTGGCGAAATATTCCGGCAACTGCGCCGTGTAGCTCGAATCCGGCGAGACCAGCAGATAGGCCTTCCGGAAGCCCTGCCGATAGGCGTAGTCGGCGATCACGGTCGCCTGGAGATTGTCGCCGGGATAGGTGCCGAACAGGTTGTCGCCGACCGCGATCGAGAGGATCGGCGCGGTGCCGCAGAAGGTGAGCGTCGGGATTCGCTTCGCGACGGTGATCTGGCCGGCGGCGATGGTCGCATCGGCGTCGCAGGGCGCGATGATGATCGAGGCGCCGGCGTCGACGAGTTCCTGGACCGCCGTCACGGTCGCCGCGGTGTCGGTCCGGGTGTCCTTGATGATGAGCTTCGCCGGGAATTTGCCGCCGAGGCCGCCCTTGGCGTTGAGCTCGTCGATCGCCATGCGGAAGCCGGCGAGCGACGGCTGGTCATAGGGTGCGAGGCCGCCGGTCTGGGCGGTTGCGACGCCGATGAGGATATCCTCGGCGTGACCGGGCACGGTCAGAAGGCAGGAGACGGCGGCGCCGAGGAGAAGGCGCCCGATGGATTTCGACGGCAGCATGTGAGTTCTCCGGCAAGGTTGTCGTTGTTTTCGGTCAGATCTTCGTCGTTGCTCAGATCTTGGTCGGCGTTCAGATTTTGGCGAGGGCGCGCTCGCTGGTGCGGCTCCCGAGATAGGCTTCGATGACGGCGGGGTCGGCCCGGACGTCGGCGGGCGAGCCGTCGGCGATGCGCTGGCCGTGATCGAGCACGACGACCCGATCGCACAGCCGCATCACCAGCGAGAGGTCGTGTTCGATGAGGACGATGGCGAGGCCGCGCGTGCGCTTCACCGCGGCGAGGATCGCCATCAGCGCGTCGGTCTCGACCGGGTTCATGCCGGCGGCCGGCTCGTCGAGGAGCAGGAAGGACGGCCGCATGACGAGGGCGCGGGCGATTTCGAGCCGCCGCCGCTCGCCATAGGGCAGGGTGCCGGCGAGGCGGGTCTCGCGTCCCTCGAGATTGAGGCGGATGAGCTCGCGCCGTGCGGCCTCCTCGGCCGCGACCGCATTCGACTCGACCCGCTCGGCCGCGATCATGACGTTCTCGAGCACCGTCATGTGCGGGAAGATGCGGATGTTCTGGAAGGTCCGGGCGATCCCCGCCCGTGCCACGCGAAAGGCCGGATGCCCGGTCAGCGCCGTGTCGCCGACGAACACGCCGCCTTCGCTCGGCACGGCCTGACCGGCGATGAGGTTGATGAGGGTCGTCTTGCCGGCCCCGTTCGGCCCGATGATCCCGGTGACCTGGCCGGTCGGTAGGGACACTGTGACGTCCGAAACGGCGACCACGCCGGCATAGCGCTTGGTGACGTGCTCGGTGCGCAGCGTCGCCGAGATCGGCTTCTCCGCGGGTTCCGCCGCCGCGGGGAGGGGCGCCGGGCGTCCGAACCGGCGTAAGAGGTTGAACTCGAGGCCGCCGCTGAGGCCCTCGGGGCGGCGCCAGATCACGAGCAGCATCGCGAGCGCCAGCGCCGCCTCGGTGAGGCCGAACACCGGCGGCACGTCGATGCCGAAGAACGAGCCGCCCTCTTCGAACCGCCGCGCGATCTCGATCAGCAGCGTGGTCGAGACGACGCCGGTGAGGGCGCCGAAGCTCGAGCTCAGGCCGCCGACGATCAGCATCGCCAGGATCTCGAACGACAGATCGAAATAGAAATCCTGCGGCTTGAAGGCGCCGATGTATTGGGCCGTGAGGCCGCCGGCGACCATCGCGCCGACGAGGCTCAGGGTCCAGCTCACGAGAACGCCGCGCCGGCGGTCGATGCCGATCGCCGCGGCACCGACGGGGTCGTCGGCGACGGCCCGCGTCTCCCGGCCGATCCGTGTGTCGCGATAGAGGCGGGCGACGGCGACCGCGATCGCCGCGGCGATGGCCGCCGTCCACAGGCCGACGCCGCGCGGCACGCCGTAGAAGGGCTGGCTGCCGCGGGTGATCTCCCGCGCGCCGACGAGCACGGTGATGACGATGACGAGGAGCGCGAGCGTCGCGATCGAGGCGCTCGATCCCGAAAGGCGCATCAGGATGACACCCGTCAAAAGCCCGAGCACGACCGCGATCACGGCGGCGACGAGAAGGGCGGTCCCGAGGGACAATTGGTAGCCCGCGAGGATTGCCGGCAGGTCGCGCAGCGCCGTCGCCTGCATCGCCGCCGGCATGGTGAGCACGCCGATCACATAGGCGCCGATGCCGGCGATGCCCGCATGGCCGAACGAGACGATGCCGGTGTTGCCGGAGAAGACCTGAAGCGAGACCACGGCGACGAGGAGGAGCGCGGCGTGGGTCGCGACGCGCTGCATGCCCGCGCTGCCGAGCGTGGCGAAGAGCAGCGCGGCGCCCACGACGACGGCGGCCATCACGGCCGCGTCGACCAGGGCCACCTTCATGCTCGACGACAGTCCCCGCATCCAACGCCCCTCGCCAAGCCGCAGGCAAAGCTGCGCGCTTGGCCCCTCGAGTCCGCTTACGAACCCCCTCGGCCATAGTGCGTTCTTCACCGGCGCTGTCAAGATTCTTACTTAGTTGACCAAATATCGAGCCTATGTGAGAAGTCTGACAGCGGGAGGAACAGAATGCGCGTACGCGACAAGCTCACCGATGGTTTGTCCGCGCCGACGCCGGCGGAGGCGAAGATCGTTCAGCTTCTGCTGTCCGATTATCCCCTCGGCGGCCTCGGCACCGCGGCCCAGATCGCCAAGCGCGCCGGTGTCAGCGACCCGACCGTCGCCCGCCTCGTGACCAAGCTCGGCTATGCTAATTTCGCCGAGTTCCAGGCCGATCTCCTCGCGGAGGTCGAGGCGCGGCTGCATTCGCCGCTCCTGATGATGGAGGCGAAGGGGACGGCGCCGGCCGACGAGCATCCCGCCCGCGCCTACATCCGCTCGGCGAGCAGGCGGCTCGCGGATTTCTCCGAGAAGGTGACGCCCGCGCTCTTCGATCAGGTCGAAGAGCTGCTGATGGAGGCGCCGGGGCGCGTCTATCTGCTCGGCGGCCGGTTCAGCCGCCACCTCGCCGGCATGCTCGCCGGCTATCTCGGCCAGTTCCGCGATGGCGTCACCGATCTCGGCGCCTTCACCGCGGAGACCTACGATCGGCTCGTCGACATGGGCCGGCGGGACGTGCTGATCGCTTTCGACTATCGGCGCTATCAATCGGACGTGGTGCGCTTCTGCAGCCAGGCGGCAGAGCGCGGCGTCCGGATCGTCCTCTTCACCGACCCCTGGCTGTCGCCGATCGCCGCCTCGGCGCTCCACGTCGTCGTCGCCCCGGTCGAGGTGGATTCCCCTTACGACACGTTCATTCCGCCGCTCGCCGAAGTCGAAGCCTTGTGCGCCGTGATGGTGGCGCGCCGCAAGGATCGCGCCGAACACCGCTTCGCCGAGCTCGAGCGGGTGAGGGAGGCGAACGACGTGACGATGCGCGCGATGCCGGCAAAGGATGCGGATTGATGTCGGACGTGCCGTCGCAAGACCTGCGCCTCGGCGATTTCCCTTCGCAGGATCGGCTGGGCCAAGATTGGCCGCCGGCCGTCGAGATCGTCAACGAAGCGGGACGCTCGCCGATCGTCCTCCTCTGCGAGCACGCCTCCTGCCATATCCCGGCGGACTATTCGCGGCTCGGACTTCCCGAGGCCGAGGTGCGGCGGCACATCGGCTGGGACATCGGCGCCGCCGATGTGGCACGCGGCTTGTCGGCCCGGCTCGACGCGCCGCTCTTTCTGGGCACCTATTCGCGCCTCCTCGTCGACCTCAACCGGCCCCTCGCTGCGCCCTCGCTGATCCCGGGCCTCTCCGAGGCGACGACGATCCCCGGCAACCGCGAAATTTCCGACGCGGAGCGCCGGCGGCGCATCGAGACCATCTTCGCTCCGTTCCATGCGGCCGTGGCGGATCACCTCGATCGGCGTCGCAATCAACCCACCATTCTCGTGACGATCCACAGCTTCACGCCGGTCTTTCTCGGCGTCGCGCGGCCGTGGCATGCCGGCATCCTGTTCGACCGCTCCGAGGCGTTCGCCCGCCGCGTCATCGCGCGGCTCCTGCACGAGCCGGGTCTCAACGTCGCGGCGAACGAGCCCTACCGGATCGACGCGTCGGGCGATTACGCCATTCCCGTCCACGGCGAGGCCCGAGGGCTGGAGGCGATCCTGGTCGAGATCCGCAACGACCAGATCTCCACGCCGCTCGGTGCCGCCGCCTGGGCCGACCGCCTTGCCGCCGCCCTGCGCCCCGAGATCGGGGCGTGATCGGAAGCCGCACCAGGCAGAGACTAGCCGAGCTATCAGAGTTGTGAGCCTGGCTGGTCCGCACCTTTTGATTTGCGGCGCCCGTGCCGGTGGCAACCGGGTGAGACGAGACGCAGCCGCCAACTTTGCGCCGGCGGGCCGTGCAATTCGGAATAAATAACCCTGCGACATCCCCCTTTGGGGAATGGATTGCTTCGCGCGACCACGCCTCGCTCCGTACACTCTTCATAATCTATCGAGCGAGCGGGGCATTGGGGTTCCCGCGCTCCAAGAAGAGGGCGAGCGCCATGAACCTGCGATCGTGTTGACGACGCCTTCTTCCGACGACCGTCCTCCCTTTCCCTTTTGACGAGACAGCCGCGGCGCCGAAGGCGCAGGCGAGACTCGTTCGACGACTGACCGAGAGATCCTCATGACCCTCCGACACAAGATCTTTGCCGCGGCCGCCGCCATCGGCCTCACGATCGCCGCCGGGGCGCAGGCCCGCGCCGAGGCCCCGAAGGTGACCATCGCCTTCCAGACGGTGGTCGAGCCCTCCAAGGTGCCCCAGGCGGACGGCGCCTACGAGAAGGCGTCCGGCGCCCAGATCGACTGGCGCAAATTCGATTCCGGCGCCGACGTGATCGCCGCGATCGCCTCTGGCGCGGTCGATATCGGCTATGTCGGGTCGAGCCCGCTCGCCGCCGCCGCGAGCCGTCAGCTTCCGATCGAGACCTTCTTTATCGTCGGCCTGATCGGCGAATCCGAAGCGCTGGTCGTCCGCAACGGCGCCGGCATCACCTCGCCGAAGGATCTCGTCGGCAAGAAGGTCGCGGTGCCGTTCGTCTCGACCACCCATTACAGCCTGCTCGCCGCGCTGAAGCATTGGGGCATCGATCCGAAGTCGGTGAACATCCTCAACCTGCGTCCGCCGGAAATCGCCGCCGCCTGGGCCCGGGGCGACATCGATGCCGCCTATGTTTGGGATCCGGCGCTCGGCAAGATCAAGGAGAACGGCAAGGTGCTGGTGACCTCCGCCGAGGTCGCGAAGTGGGGCGCGCCGACCTTCGATGCCTGGATCGTCCGCAAGGAGTTCGCCGACAAGCACCCGGAGATCGTCGAGGCGTTCACCCGCGTCACCGGCAAGGCCTATGCCGATTATCTGCACAACCCGTCGGTCTGGAACGCCTCCTCGTCCGAGGCCGAGAAGATCAGCCGCCTGACCGGCGCGAAGCGTGACGAAGTGCCGGCGCTCCTCAAGGGCTACGAGTTCCCGACCCTGAAGCAGCAGGCGTCCGCGGCGCTTCTCGGCGGCGGCACGGTGAAGGCGATCGCCGCGACGTCCGAATTCCTCAAGACGCAGGGCAAGATCCCCGCGGTGCTGTCCGACTACAAGCCCTACGTCACGGCGAAGTTCGTCAAGGCCGCGGAAGCCGCTTCGAACTGATCCGCGATCGTTCCCCTCGCATCCTCCAACTTCCGGGTTCGCCGTCCGCGGCGGACCCGTCTTCTCGTTCAGAGGCTAGGGAGCCGATCCCGTGACCGATCTCACCCTCGATGACGTCGCGTTCCACTACGATGCGGAGACGGGTGCCGGAAAGCCGGTGCTCGACGGCGTTTCGCTGCGCATCGCCGCGGGCGAATTCGTCGTGGCGATCGGCCGCTCGGGGTGCGGAAAGACGACGCTCCTCAACCTCGCCGCCGGCTATCTGAAGCCGACCCGCGGCCGGGTGCTGCGCGACGGCCGTCCGATTCCCGGTCCGGGGGCCGACCGCGCGGTGGTGTTCCAGGACGATGCCCTGTTTCCGTGGTTCGACACCCGCGAGAACGTCGCCTTCGCGCTGCGGCTGCGTGGGATCGGCGCGGCGGAGCGCGCTCGGCGGGCGGACGCGCTGCTCGCCCAGGTCGGGCTCCACGGCGCCGGCGACAAGCCGATCTGGGCGCTCTCGGGCGGCATGCGCCAGCGCGTCGGTCTCGCCCGCGCGCTCGCCGCCGATCCCGCCTTTCTCCTGATGGACGAGCCGCTCGGCGCGCTCGACGCCATGACGCGCGAGCGCATGCAGGAGCTTCTCCTGCGCGTCTGGGCGGACAGTGGCACGGGCGTCTTCCTCATCACCCACGGGGTGGAGGAGGCGCTCTTCCTCGCCACGCGCGTCATCGTCATGGAGCCGGGGCCGGGCCGGATCGTCGCCGAGCTCGACTTCGAGTTCGGCCGCGAGGTGCTTGCCGGCGCGAGCCCGCGTTCCGTCAAATCGAGCCGCGCCTTCATCGCCGCGCGCGAAAATCTTCTCGATCTCGTCTTCGATCGCGAGGCCGCATGAGTTCACAAGTCGACGTCCCCGATCGCTCGCTGCCCTTGAACCCCGCCGCCCCGGAGCGCACCGCCGCGCCGCCGCGCCGCCGGGCACGGTGGAAGCCGGCCCGCTCGACCCTGGTGTCGCTTCTGACGATCGCGGTCCTGCTGGCGGCGTGGTGGGGAGCGACGGCGCTCGCCCTCGTGCCGCCGCTGTTTCTGCCGCCGCCGGCGGACGTCGCCCATCAGTTCTGGGCGGTCTCCGTGGACGGCTTCGCCGACAGCACCCTCGCCGAACATCTCGGGGCGAGCCTCGCCCGTGTCTTCGTCGCGCTCATCGCGACCATCATCGTCTCCGTGCCGATCGGCTTCGCCATCGGGCTGAGCCCGATCGGCCGCGGCATCTTCGATCCGATCATCGAGTTCCTGCGGCCGATCCCGCCGCTCGCCTATCTGCCGCTGGTCATCATCTGGTTCGGCATCGGCGAACCGTCGAAGGTCCTCGTCATCGCGATCGCCATGGTGGCGCCGATCGTCATCGCGACCGCGACGGGCGTCCGTTCCGTCTCGCAGAGCCGGGTCAATGCCGCGCGCTCGTTCGGCGCGACGCGCCTCCAGGTGCTGCGCTACGTCATCCTCCCCGGCGCGCTGATCGACATCCTCACGGGCGTGCGGATCGCGCTCGGCGCCGGCTGGTCGACGCTCGTGGCGGCCGAGCTCGTCGCGGCGACGCGCGGTCTCGGTTTCATGATCCAGTCCGCCGCGCAATTCCTGGTCACGGACGTGGTCGTCATGGGCATCGTCGTCATCGCGGCGGTCGCCTTCGCGCTCGAGGCCGGCATCCGGCTCCTGCAACGCCGTCTGGTGCCCTGGGCCGGCAAGGACTGATCGGCCGCTCATCGCCCGCATTTCCTGGGGATGGCACGGCCGAGCCCGCGCGGCCCGCCGGGTCCATCCCCATATTGTGTCGGCGGCTGCCGGAGACGTCCGGTGCGCCGCGTGTGCGTTGCTGGGCCGGACGCGGCCGGGATCCGAGACGATGGCGCTTGCTCATGTGAAATATCGCGAGGTCGGCGCGGTCGCGACGCTCGGCGCCGCCGGCCCGGTCGAACTCGTCACGCCGACCGGCGGCACGCTGACGGTCGCGACGGCCGTGTCCGAGCCGGGCTTCAGCCCGATCGACCTCCTACATTCCTCGCTCGCCGCCTGCCTGGTGCTCAGCGCCAAGATCGCGGCGAACCGGCTCGGCGTCGCGGATCGGATCGTGGCGTTCAAGGCGACGGTCGGGGGCGAGAAGGCGGCCGACGCCCCGTCGCGCATCGCCCGGTTCGACGTCGCGATCGAGATCGAGGGCGACATCGACGACGAGACCCGCCGCCGCATCGTCGAGGAGGCCGAGACGATCTGCACCGTCAGCAACACGCTGCACGGCCACCCTCAGATCACGGTCGCCGGCGTTTGACGTCGGCCTATCCGCCGTACTCGATGATCGAGAGACCGGCATTGTAGTCGATCGCGTAGAGGAGCCCGGCCGCGTCGACGAAGACGTCGGTCGATTGGATCACCGCCGGCCGGCCGGGCCGGCGGTCCACCATCCGCGTCGGCCCCGCCGGAACGAAGGCGCCGGTCTCGCGCGGCCGGTAGGGGTCTGAGATGTCGAAGGCGCGGATGCCGGCATTCTGATAGGTCGCGAAGATCAGCGTCGAGGACACGAAGCTGCCCGGCCGGTTCTCATGCAGATTGTGGGGGCCGAAATGGCCCTCCTTCGCGACATAATCCGCTTCGTCCGGGGTCGGCAGCGTGGAGATCGAGACCGGATTGCTCGGCTCGCGGATGTCAAAGATCCAGGTGTGCTTGCGGCCGTCCTCCTCGTGATCGAGCACCGCCTCGTCGGCGACGACGAGGAGGCCGCGATCATGCAGCGGCAGCGGCGAATGGGTGCCGCCACCATAAGGCGGCGACCAATTGCGGTGGGTGACGAGCTTCGGTGCCGACGGGTCCGCGACGTCGACGATCGTCAGCCCGCCGTCGCGCCAGCAGCCATAGGCGATGTTGTCGGCGACGAGGGCGTGGTGGAGGGCGTAGCGCCGGTTCTCCGGCCACGACGGCGTCTCGCCGGCGGCCCGGTTCATGCCCGGAATCCAGAAGCGGCCGGCTTCCACCGGCTTCGTCGGGTTGGCGAGATCGACGATGACGAGGATGTAGTCGGTGAAGCCGTCGATCAGCGCCGAGACGTAGGCGTAGCGCCCGCCGACATACCAGACCCGATGGGCGCCGATCCCTTCGATCGGGAAGAAGCCGATCTGGCGCGGCGCATCGGGAACGGCGATGTCGTAGATCGTGACGCCCGCGGTCCACGAGCGCGCGCGGGCAGCGCCGCCGCCGGCGGTGCCGATCGTGTCGCCCACTGACCGGCCATAATAAACGCGCTCGTCTGCGAAGGCCGCGTCGGCAAAGAGGTCGCGCGCATTGACGACGAGGAGCAGGTCTTCATGGGCCTGGAGATGGATCGTCCAGGTCTCTGGCGGCGCGGGCACGAAGAGCACCGGCCGCGGCCGCGTCGGGTCACGCACGTCGAGGACGCTGAAGCCGCCGGACCAGGGATGCGCGATGTAGGCGTGGCCGCGCTGCACCATGATCTGGAGCCCGTCCGCACGGCCTCCCTGATCGCTGTGGCCGATGAGGCGCATGTTGCGGGCGAAGTCGGGACGGGGAAGGTCGCTCATGCGGGTCTGCTCGGACGGGGGAACGCGGACGTTCGGCCTCAGGCGGGAAGGGCGGGCTCGGCCGGCGCGGTGTCGGTCGGCGCGAGGTGCCAGCGATGGCGGGCGGCGGGATGATCGGGCGCCGTCAGGGCGCGGCCGGCGCCGAACAGCTTCTCCCGCAGCGTCCCCGGCGCGTAGGCCCGCTTGTAGCGGCCGCGGCGCTGGAGCTCGGGCACGAGCAGGTCGGCGACGTCTTCGAAGGTTTCCGGGCGCACCACGAAGGCGAGGTTGAAGCCGTCGATCCCGGTCTCGTCGACCCAACCCTCGAGCGCATCGGCGACGGTCGCGGGCGAGCCGACCAGCACCGGACCGATGCCGCCGATCGCGACGTGCTCGGCGACCTCACGAACGGTCCAGCGACGGCTCGGATCCGCGCGCGTGATGTTCTCGAGGGCGCTGCGGCCGGCCTCGCGGTCGACATGCTCGACGATCTGATCGGGATCGAGCGCCGCGAAATCGACGCCGGTCCAGCCCGACATCAGCGTCAGGGCGCCTTCGAGGCTCGCGTAGTGGCGGTATTCGGCGAGCTTGGCCGCTGCTTCGGCGTCGGTCGGGGCCACGATCACCGTCATCAGGGCGAAGATGCGGATCTCGGCTGGATCGCGACCGGCCGCCGCCGCGGCCGCGCGCACGGCGGCGACCCGCGGCGCGATGACCGTCTTCGACGGACCCGACATGAAGACGCATTCCGCATGGCGGCCGGCGAAGGCGCGTCCCGCGGGCGAGGTCCCCGCCTGATAGAGGACCGGCGTACGCTGGGGCGAGGGCTCGCTCAGATGGATCGCGTCGAGCCGGTGATGGGCGCTGGTGTGACTGACGCGCCGCACGCCTTCGGGCCGCGTGAACACGCCGTGCGCCGCATCGGCGACGACCGCGTCCTCGGCCCAGCTTCCCTCCCAGAGCTTGTAGACGACCTCCATGTAGTCGTCGGCGATCGCATAGCGGTCGTCGTGGGCGTTCTGCCCCGTCCGGCCGAGGGCGCGGGCGGCGCTGTCGAGATAGCCAGTGACGACGTTCCAGCCGATCCGCCCCTCGGTCAGGTGGTCGAGGGTCGACATGCGGCGGGCGAAGGGGAAGGGCGCCTCATAGGAGAGGGTTGCGGTCACCCCGAAGCCGAGATGCCGCGTCACGTTCGCCATGGCCGGGACGAGGAGCAGGGGGTCGTTGACCGGGATCTGCGTGGCGTTGCGCAGGGCGGCGTCCGGCGTGCCGCCGTAGACGTCGTAGACCCCGAGCACGTCTGCGAGGAAAAGGCCGTCGAACAGGCCCCGTTCGAGCGTCTTCGCGAGGCCGGTCCAATAATCGAGGCGTCGATAATCCCGCGAGCGATCCCGCGGGTGCCGCCAGAGCCCCGGCGACTGATGCGCCACGCAGTTCATTTCGAAGGCGTTGAGGCGGATTTCCTTCGCCATGGTCGCCGCTCCGCCGTCTCGAATGGGAGGATGACGGCCGCCCGATGCGCGCGGCCGCCTGTGTGGCTGGCGCCCCGATCAACCGGCGGCGCCCGCCTTGCGCTGGGACGGCGCCACGACGTTCGCGATGATCTCGCCGAACGGGCCGGCATTGCGGGCGGGGCCGCGGTCGTTGCCGGTGGTCGCCTTGAGGGGCAGCTTCGGGAACACCAGTTCGGCGAAGCGGTAGCATTCCTCGAGGTGCGGGTAGCCGGAGAGAATGAAGCGGTCGATGCCGATCGCCATATATTCCTTCATCCGCGTCGCGACTTCGTCGGGATCGCCGACGAGGGCCGTGCCGGCGCCGCCGCGCACGAGGCCGACGCCGGCCCAGAGATTGGGGGCGATCTCGAGCTTGTCGCGGTGGCCGCCGTGAAGCTCCGCCATGCGCCGCTGGCCGACCGAGTCGAAACGCGAAAAGGCCTTCTGCGCGGTCGCGATCGTTTCGTCGTCCACCTTGGAGATGAGTTCGTCGGCCGCCTGCCATGCGGCGGCCGAGGTCTCGCGGACGATGACGTGGAGGCGGATGCCGAACGACAGCGTCCGCCCCTGCGCGGCGGCGAGCGCCTTGGCGCGGGCGATCTTCTCGGCCACCGCCGCGGGCGGTTCGCCCCAGGTCAGGTAGACGTCGACATGCTCGGCGGCGACCTTGTTGCCGGCCTCGGACGAGCCGCCGAAATAAAGCGGCGGATAGGGCGTCTGAATGGGCGGGTAGAGCAGCTTGCCGCCTTCGATGGCGAGGTGCTTGCCGCTGAAGGTGACCTCCTCTCCGGACAGGAGGCGGCGCCAGACGGTCAGGAACTCGTCGGTCGCCTCATAGCGCGCGTCGTGTTCGAGGAAAACGCCGTCGCCCTTGAGCTCGACCGGATCGCCGCCCGTCACCACGTTGATGAGGAGGCGCCCGCCGGAGATGCGGTCGAGCGTCGCCGCCATGCGCGCGGCATAGGCCGGCTCCGTCATGCCGGGCCGCACCGCGACGAGGAAGCGCAGGCGGCGGGTCAGCGGCGTCATCGCCGACGCGATCACCCAGGAATCCTCGCACGAGCGCCCGGTCGGCAAGAGCACGCCGAAATAGCCGAGATCGTCGGCGGCCTGCGCGATCTGCGTGAGATAGCCGAGCGAGACGTGGCGGGCGCCGATCTCGCTGCCGAGATAGCGCCCGTCGCCGTGGGTCGGGAGGAACCACAGCACATCCGCAGCGGCGGCCGGGGCGGGAAGATCGAGATCAAGCGTCATGAAAACATCCGGTGAAGGCGTCGTGTCCTGCCGCCCGTCGCGCCTTACGCCCGCTTACTCGGCGGCGTTCAGGGCGCGCTGCGCCGAAAGGCCGAGATTGCGGAACCCGGCGCCGGGATGGGTGTCGGGCAGGCGCGGACCGGCGCCGAACAGCTTCTCGCGAAGCGTGCCGGGTGCATAGTCCGTTTTGTAGACGCCGCGCTTCTGAAGCTCGGGCACCAGATGCTCGACGATGTCGGTGAACGTCTCGTGAGCCACGACATAAGCGAGATTGAAGCCGTCGACGCCGGTCTCGTCCACCCATTCCTGCAGGAGGTCCGCCGCCGTCTGCGGCCCGCCGACGATGATCGGACCGAGGCCGCCGATGCCGATCCATTCGGCGAGCTCGCGCACCGTCCAGACCTTGCTCGGGTCGGCGCTCGAGAAGGCGTCGACGGAGGACTGCACGGCGTTGGTCTTGATGTGGCGGAGCGGCTCGTCCGGCGCATAGGCCGAGAAGTCGATGCCCATCCAGCCCGAGCCGAGCGCCAGAGCGCCGTCGTAGCTGATATAGTTCAGGTAGTCCTTGTACTTCGCCTGCGCCTTGGCGTCGGTCTCGTCGACGATGACGGTCTGCAGGTTGAAGATCAGCACGCTCGCGGGATCGCGCCCGGCGGCGGCGACCTCGCGGCGGATCGCCTCGACCGTCTTCTTCAGCACCGTCTTCGAGGGCGTCGCGACGAACACGCACTCGGCGTTGGTGCCGGCGAAGCGCTGTCCGCGGCTCGAAGCGCCGGCCTGATAGAGCACCGGCGTTCGCTGCGGCGAGGGCTCCGAGAGGTGGACGCCCGGCACCTGGAAGAACCGGCCGGCATGGCGGATCGGATGCACCTTGGAGGGCTCGGTGAAGACGCGGCGGGTGCGGTCGCGCACCACGGCGTCGTCCTCCCAGCTTCCCTCCCAGAGCTTGTAGCAGACCTCGAGATATTCATCGGCGACGTCGTAGCGGTCGTCGTGAGCGCTCTGCCCGACGAGACCGATATTCTTGGCGCCGCTCTCCAGATAGGAGGTGACGATGTTCCAGCCGGCCCGGCCCTTGGTGATGTGGTCGAGGGTCGAGATGCGGCGGGCGAAGGTGTAGGGGTGCTCGAAGGAGAGCGAGGCGGTGACGCCGAAGCCGAGATTCTCCGTCACGATCGCCATCGCCGGCACGATCTGGAGTGGATCGTTCAGCGGGATCTGGGTCGAATGGCGCAGCGCATGGTCGAGCGTGCCGCCATAGACGTCGTAGACGCCGAGCACGTCGGCGATGAAGAGACCGTCGAACTTGCCGCGCTCCAGGAGCTTGGCGAGGTCGGTCCAATATTCGATGTCCTTGTATTGCGAAGAGCGGTCGCGCGGGTGCGCCCACAGGCCGGGCGATTGATGCCCGACGCAGTTCATCTCGAAGGCATTGAGGCGGATCTGACGGCTCATCGATAATCTCTCGGTCAGATCGCGCCGTGGCGGGGCGGGTTGACGCCGTTCAGCCAATAATTGCCGACGACGCGATATTTCCAGCGCACGGGATCGTGGACGGTGTGGGTGCGGGCATTGCGCCAATAGCGGTCGAGATCGAACTCGGAGAGGGTGGAGCGCGAGCCCCCGAGATCGATCAGCTTCTCGGAGACGAAGAGGGAAGCGTCGGTCGCCGCGATCTTCGCCTCGGCGACCGCGATGGAGGCCGTCGCGACGGTCTCCGCCGACGGGCTTTCGGTCGCGATGTCGACGAAGCGGCCGGCACGCTCGATCAGGGCGTCGGCGGCATCGACGGCGATCTTGAGTTCGCCGATCTGGGCGATGATGTGCGGGTCCTCGTAGCCGTGATCGAGGCCGCTCTCCTTCCAGGGTCGGGTATATTTGCGCACGAAGGCGACCGCCTCGGCGAGCGCGCCACGGGCGATGCCGGCGTCGACGCCCGCGTGCATGATCTGCGCGAACGGCCCCATCGAGGTCGGCACCTCGAACAGGGCGGCCATCGACAGCACCGAGAACGGGTGCACCGCGACATCCTCGAACAGCGTCGAGCCGGAGCCCGTGGTGCGCTGGCCGAAGCCGGTCCAATCGTCGATCACCGTGATGCCGTTGGTGTCGCGCGGCAGGAAGGCAACCGTGCTGCGGCCGTCGTCGTCGTTGGCGACCACGGCGATCCAGTGGGCGAACAGGACGCCGGTCGAATAGAACTTGCGGCCGTTGACGCGCAGGCCCGCCGGCGTCCGGGTGAGCCGCGTGGCGTGGTCGTGGGCGGTCTTGGTGCCGAGCTCGGACAGCGCGTTGCCGATCCGCTCACCGGCGAGGATGCGCTCGTAGAAGAAGCGCTTCTGCGCCTCGCTGCCGTTGAGGCGCAGCGCCTCCAGCATGAAGAAGTGGTTCTGCGGAATCTGACCGATCGAGCCGTCCGCCGCCGCGAGGAGGGCGATCACCTCGGCGACCGTCGCCGACTTCACCCCGGCGCCGCCGTAGGCCTTCGGTACCGTGATGGCGAGCAGGCCGGCATTGGAGACGAGGTCGAGTTCCCGGAAGGGCAGGCGGCGCTCGCGGTCGCGCAGCGCCGCCTCCTTGGCGAGCTCGGCCGCGACCTCGCGGGCGACGGCGATCGCCTCCGCATCGGAGCCGATGCGGCGGGTCGTTTCGGCGCCTTCGCGCAGCGCGGGGACGCGGAAGCCTTCGGGCGCCTCCGCCGGCTCGGCGGCCGACGGGAGCGGGGAGAGAACGGTGGCGGCGGAGGTGGGCATCGTCGGCGATCCTGGATGCGAAGGGGAAACGGCGTTCAGTTCCAGGCGTGACGCGGCGGCGAGACGCCGTTCAGCAGGTGATTGCCGATGTGGAAATATTTCCAACGCACCGGATCGTGCAGGGTGTGGGTGCGGGCGTTGCGCCAATGACGGTCGAGATTGTACTGGCCGAGCACCGAGCGGGTGCCGGCGAGCTCGTGAAGCTTGTTGGTGGCGAGGATCGCGACGTTGGTCGTCAGCACCTTGGCCTCGGACACCTTCACCGAAACCTCGTCGAGCGCCACGTCGGTCGGGCCGTCGGCGATGGTGTCGATGGCGTGGCCGGCGCGCTCCAGAAGCGCCTCGGCGGCATGGACGCGGGTGGCGAGATCGCCGATCTGGGCGATGGTGAAGACGTCGTCGGAGGCGGCCTCCTTGCCGCTGTCGATCCACGGGCGGCTCAGCTCGCGGACGAAGCGGATGGTGTCGTTGAGGGCGCCGCGCGCGATGCCGAGATCGACGGCGGCCTGGATGATCTGGGAGACCGCGCCGTTCGAGGACGGATGCACGCCGCCGAGATAAGCCGGGATCACACCTTCGGGCGCCACGCGGACATTCTCGATCGAGACGTTGCCGCTCGCCGTGGTGCGCTGGCCGAAGCCCGACCAACTGTCGATGATGGTGAGGCCGGGCGTGTCGCGGGGCACGATCGCGAGCACCACGTTGCCGTCCGGATCGACCGCGCCGATGTGGATGAAGTGGGCGAACAGGGCGCCGGTCGCATAGAACTTCTGGCCGTTGACGACGAAGTCGCCCTCGCCGGTCGGGCGGATCGTCGTCTCAAAGGCGCCGACGGTCTTGCTGCGGGCCTCGGAGAAGGCATTTCCGAGCCGGTAGCCCCTGAGGACGCGTCCGAACCAGAGCTTCTTCTGCTCTTCCGACCCGGTGACGCGGACGACGTCGAGCGCGGCGAGGTGGTTTTGTGGGATCTGTCCGATCGAAGGATCGGCGGCCGAGATCGTCGCGATGACCTCGGCGAGGGTGGCGTGGGAGACGCCCGCGCCGCCGTAGGCCTTCGGGATGGTGATGCCCCACAGGCCGCTCTTCGAGAAGCGGTCGAGTTCCGCGGCGGGCAGCCGGCGCTCACGGTCGCGCTCGGCCGCCTCGACGGCGAACTCCTTGGCGAGGGCCTTCGCCACCTCGATCGCTTCGGCGTCCGAAGCGATCACGTGGGCGGTCGGGTCGCGGTCGAAAGCCGGCACCTCGGTCGAGATGGCGCGGGGTTGGGGGAACGGCGTGACGGTGCTCATCGGGGGCTCGCTCGGCGCGGGGTGAAGCGACGGTTCCGACCCGGCGGACCAGCCGCCCGGGAGGAAGATGCGACCACTCTGCCAAACTCCTCTTATAATCTATAGAAATTATATTCTAAATCGGTGGCGATCCGCGGATGCCGATTGCGCCGGACGCGCGTGCGGCGGCGGACGGTGCGGTCGCCTCCGGCGGCGCTCAGGCGTCGGCTTGCAGGACCCCGGGTCGGGACTCGGCCACCGCCTGCCGCACCGCCGCCGCGACGCGCTTGGCGTGGTTCGCGACCTCCGGCAGGCCCATCAATTCGCCGAAGGTGCCGCGCGCGAGCGGGCCGGCGATCCACAGCCCTTCGGCGGATCGGCCGTCGGCGCCGACGGGACGGCTCTCACGGTCGACCGCAATGCCGAGTCCGATCGCATCCGGGCCGGCGAGGCCCCGATCGGCGAGGGAGCGCAGCAGCGGTTCGGTCTCGAAGATGCGGCCGTGGGCCGGGCCCGTCGTCACCACGACCGCATCGAAGGTGGCGGTCTCTGCGAGCCCGCTGCGGCGGCGGCGCCAGGACACGCGGAACTCGTCTCCCTCCCGCTGCGCGCCAGCCAACGAGGCGGCGTGAACGACGAGCGACCCATCCGCCCGGCGGCGGCGGATCACGCCTTCGGGCTGCGGTGCGATGCGGAAGCGGTGGACGTCCCAGAAGGGGCGGAGATGGCGAACGAGCTTCTTCTGCTCGGCGAAGGGAAGAGCCGCCCAGATCGCCGGTCCCTGATTGCGCAGCGCGTCGAATACGTGCTGCCAGGGCCGACCGACGGCCGCCGCCTCGGCGACCGTGGCGCGGATCCGGCGCACCAAGGCGCGAGTCGTGCGCGCGGGATCGGTCGAGAAGTCGCCGTAGGGCTCTCCCGCGATATCGGTATGACCCCGCGAGAGAAGGCCACGGCGCGACAGCGCCGTCACGGAGCCGCGGTGGCCGAGCCGGTCGAGGGTCGCCACCACGTCGGCCATGGTGAGGCCGGTGCCGACGATCAGCACCCGGTCGTCGCGGCGCAGCGCGGACAGCGCATCCTTGGCCCACGGGTCGGTGACGTACCGCGGATGCCCGGCGAAGGCCGTCTCGAGCAGCGCGGGCGGGCAGGGAGCGGGATGGGCGACCGCGAGCACGAGAAGATCCGCCTCCAGAACCTCACCGCCGGCGAGCGCGATCTGATAGCCGCCCTCGGGGCGCTCGCGGACCGCGATCGCGAGGTCGCGCACATGGCGGAGCGCGGTGCCCTTCGTCGCGTCGGCGAGCGTCTCGGCGACGTAGCGGCCGAACACGGCGCGCTGGGGAAAACAGCGGCCGTCGGAGATGCGCGCGTCGCAATCCGAGACGAGCACGTTGTTCGCCGCGAGCCAGCGGGCGAAATGGGAATCCTCCGCCGGGTCGAGGCTCATCCGCGTCGCCGGCACATTGATGCGATGGGAGGGGTCCGAGGTCGAATAAGCGAGGCCGCCGCCCAGCGACGGGCGCGGCTCGACGATGTCGATCGTCGTGATCCCGGCGCGGACGAGATGGTAGGCGACCGAGGCCCCGGAGAAGCCGCCGCCGACGATCACGACCTTCGGCCCCGGGGCGGCGCCGTCCGCCGCGGCGGTCCCGCTCGCATCCCGCGTCCCGCTTGGGACGTCAGATCGGGTCTCGGCCCGATCGGCCGCGTCGAGAGGGGTCGCGATCTTCGCGGACGCGGAAGAATAAGTCATCGCCGATACGCCCTTCGAAACCGAACACGCGCCAACAGGGCCGCATCCGGTATCCTCATCCCCAAAGAAGCCACGTGTTGCGTTTAAGAGCCGTAGGCCGATGACCGAAAATCCATTCGCCTGCATTGGCTGCCGTTAGACTTTCGTTTCGAAATACGGACATCTTGCGCGAACGGTGCGGCTTAACGCTCTCGAATGTGCCGGCTATCCTTGAGCATAAAGGTGAACCGGACGATTCCGCCGCATCCCCCCGATGGAAGCGGCACGGGGAATCATACCCGATTTATCTATTAATTCCATCGATAAAATGGCTCGACGCCATGATGTCGATCGCGCGCGGCGCCCCGCCGTTCCTCATGCCGGACCGTCCCAGTCCTTTGCGATCATACCACCGGAAACGCCGATGACCGATCAAACCTCGCCCTTCTCTCTGCCGCGCCGCAGCCTGCTCAAGGCGGGTCTCGCCGCCGGAGCGGCCCTCGGCACCCTCGGGGCCGGCCTGCGCGTCGCCTCTGCCGAGAGCGCGGCGACCGCCGCCGCCGTAGCCGCCTCGCCCGCCGATGCCGACGTCCCGTCGCTCGCCGGCAAGACGATCGCCATCAGCGCCACCGGCACCGACCATTTCTTCGATCTCAAGGCCTATCAGGCGCAGATCGAAGAGGTGAAGCGCCTCGGCGGCACGCCGATCGGGCTCGATGCCGGGCGCAACGACAAGAACCTCGTCTCCCAGCTTCAGACGCTCGTCACCCAGAAGCCCGACGCGGTGATCCAGACGCTCGGCACCTTGAGCGTCATCGATCCGTGGCTGAAGAAGCTGCGCACCGCCGGCATCCCGGTCTTCACCGTCGACGTGCCGTCGCAGAACAGCATCAACAACTCGACCTCGGACAATTTCTCCCTCGGCGCCCAGCTCGCGCTGCAGCTCGTCTCCGACATCAAGGGCAAGGGCAAGCTCGTCGTCTTCAACGGCTTCTCGGGCGTCCCCGTCTGCGCCATCCGCTATGCGGAGCTGCGCGAGGTCCTGAAATATTATCCGGGCGTCGAGATCGTCGAGCCGGAGCTGCGCGACGTCATCCCGAACACGGTGCAGGACGCCTACGCCCAGATCACCGCGCTGCTCGCCAAATATCCGGAGAAGGGCTCGATCGCCGCGATCTGGTCGGCGTGGGACATCCCGCAGCTCGGCGCGACCCAGGCGCTCACCGCCGCCGGCCGCACCGAAGTGCGCACCTACGGCGTCGACGGCACGCCGGAAGTGCTCGCCCTCGTCAAGGACCCGAACTCGCCGGCCGCCGCCGTGGCGGCCCAGCAGCCGGGTCTGATCGGCAAGACCGCCGTCCAGAACGTCGCCCGCTTCCTCGCCGGCGACAAGGACCTGCCGGCCGAGACCTTCGTGCCCGCCATCCTGGCGAACAAGAAGAACGCGGGCGAGGTCCAGAAGCTGCTCGGTCAGGTGTCCTGAGCGCGGATATCCTGAGCGAGAGCGAGAGCGAGCGCGAGCCTATCATGAGCGATGATCCGCTTCCCCTCGCGCTCGCCATGCGCGATCTCGTCAAGACCTTCGGGGGCGTCCGCGCCCTCGACGGCGCCTCCCTCGAGGTCGGTCGCGGCGAGATCCACGGTCTCGTCGGCCAGAACGGCGCCGGCAAGTCGACCCTCATCAAGATCCTCGCCGGCCTCCATGTCCCCGACGAGGGCACCATCGCGGTCGACGGGGAAACCGTCGCCGCGATGAACCCGAAGCGGGCGGCCGAGCTCGGCATCGGCTTCATCCATCAGGACCGTCTGCTGGTGCCGACCTTCACGGTGGGCGAGGCGATCTTCCTCGGCGACGAGGGCACCAGCGCCCGCCGGCCCCTCGTCGATCGCCGCGCGCTCCAGAAGCGGGCCGATGCGCTGCTCGACCGCTATTTCGGCATTCGCCTGCCCGCGGGCGCGCTCATCGGAGAGCTCAACACCGCGCAGCAGCAGATCGTCCAGATCACCCGCACGCTCGCGCGTGAGCCCAAAATCGTGGTGTTCGACGAGCCGACCGCCGCGCTCGCCAAGCAGGAGGTCGAGCACCTCTTCCAGGCGATCGGCGGCCTCAAGGCCCATGGCATCACCACCCTCTACATCTCCCATTATCTGAGCGAGATCGAGGAGATCTGCGACCGCGTCACCATCCTGCGCAATGGCCGCAACGTCGCGACCGTCGATCCCCGCGAGGTTCCTCCGGCGCGCATCGCCGCGCTCATGGTGGATAAGGACATCAAGGAGATGTTCCCGAAGACGCCGGTCGCGCTCGGCGCCCCGGTGTTCGAGGCGGCGGGCCTTCATGCCTCCGGCCGCTTCGAGGACGTCTCCTTCACCGTGCGCCGGGGCGAGATCGTCGGCTTGACTGGCCTCCTCGGCTCGGGGGCCAAGGAACTCGTCCGCAGCCTGTTCGGCCTCGACCGCCTCGATCGGGGCACTCTGAGCCTCGACGGCCGGCCCTTCGCGCCGCGCCGTCCGGAGATCGCCGTCGAGCACGGCATCGCCTTGGTGCCGGAGGATCGCCGCGGGCAGGGCGTCGCGCTGGACTTGAGCGTGCGCGAGAACGCCACGCTGGCGAGCCTCAAGGCCTTTGCCCGGTTCGGCTTCCTCGATTTCGCCCGGGAGCGTGGCGCGGTCGACCGCCTGATCGCCGATCTCGCGATCAAGACCGCGGGGCGCGAGGCGCCGGTGCGCAGCCTCAGCGGCGGCAACCAACAGAAGGTCGCCATCGCCAAATGGCTGAGCCGCGACGCCCGGGTCTACGTGCTCGACGAGCCGACCGTCGGCGTCGATATCGCCGCAAAGGTCGAGATCTACCGGCTGATCGGCCGTCTGGCCCAATCCGGCGCCGCGATCCTCGTCCTGTCGTCGGACCTCGACGAACTGATCGGGATCGCCGACCGGGTGCTCGTCATGTATCGCGGCCGCGTCGTCTCCGATCTGCCGTCCGCCGGCCTCGACGCGCCGACGCTGATCGGCGCGGTGCTGACCGGAGCGGTGACGCCGGACGCCGCCGCTGCCGCGCCGCCCGCCTTGGAGGAGCGTTCGTCCCATGTCCAACACTGACGCGGTGCTCCGCGCGCCGGCCGGCGTCGGCAGGGCGGCGCCGCCTTCCGCCCGCCGCACCGGCGGCCGCCTCGTGCAGAGCGCTTTGAGGACCGGCTCGCTCGCCCTGTTCGCCGCGATCGTGCTGTTCTTCGCCCTGCGGGCGCCGTTCTTCCTGTCGCTCGGCAATTTCGGCGCGATCCTCGCCCAATCGGCGATCCTCGGCGTGCTCGGCTTCGGCCTCACCTTGGTCCTGATCGGCGGCGGCACCGACGTCGTGAAAGGCGGCATCGACCTCTCGCTCGCCGCCAATCTCGGCCTCAGCGCCGCCGTCTATGCCGTGACCGCGCAGACAGCCACGTCCGAGGTCGTTCCGGTCATCGCCGCGCTCGGGACCGGGCTCGCGATCGGCGCGGTCAACGCCCTCTCGATCGTCGGCTTCGGCATCCTGCCCTTGCTCGCCACGCTCGCGGTGATGAATGTCTGCGCCGGCCTCGAGCTCGTGGTGACCGAGAACGTCGCGATTCCCGTCACCAACGGGGTGACCGACTTTCTCGCCGGCAACGGGCCGCTCGACGTTCCCGTGCTCGGCTACGTGCTTCTCGCCGTCTTCCTCGTGCTCGCGATCGGCATCTCGGGCACCGCGTTCGGCCTGCGGCTCGCCGCCGTCGGGGGCATCGCGAGGCGGCGAAGGCGGCGGGCCTTCCGGTTCGCCGCTACGTGGCGCTTTCCTATCTCCTGAGCGGGCTCCTCGGCGGTCTTGCCGGCATCCTCTCGGTCGCCTTCCTGAGCGGCAGCACGTCGGGCTCCGGCGAGATGCTCCTGTCGATCGTCGCCACCGCCTTCCTCGGCATCGTCTTCTCGCGCCGTCTGGTGCCGACCATCGGCGGCACGCTCGCGGCGGCGCTCTTTCTCGGCATCCTGATCAACGGGTTCCAGCTCATGCGGCTCTCGAGCTATTGGGTGAGCGGCATCGAGGGCGCGCTGATCCTGCTCGTCGTCGCCGCGACCGCCCGCCTCGGTCCGAAGGGGGCCGCGCGATGAGTGGCGCGACCCTCTCTCACGGACGGTCCGGCCGCCTCCCGCTCGGCGCGCTGCGCCGGTTCGGGCTCCTCGCCGCCCTCGTCGCCGTGATCGCCTTCTTCGGGCTGACGACGCCGACCTTCCTCGCCCCGGCGAACCTGATCGGCGTCCTCGTCAACAATTTCGCCCTGCTTGCCATCGTCTCGGTGGCGATGACGCTCGCCGTCAATTCCGGCGGCATCGACCTCTCCGTCGGCACCGCCGTCGACCTCGGCAGCCTCGCCTTCGTCACGGCGATCGTCGCCGGCCTGCCCGTCGGGGTCGCGATCGTCCTCGGCCTCGCCGCCGGCGCCGCGACCGGCCTCTTCAACGCGGCGCTGATCTCGGCGCTCAGGATCACGCCCTTCCTCGCGACCCTCGGCACCCTCTTCATCGGGCGCAGCCTGCAACAGCTCGCGGCCGACGGCGGCAATCCCGTCTATGTGCCGGCCGGCGCCCAGCCGCCCGCCTTGACGCTGATCGGCCATGGCGCCGTCGCCGGCGTGCCGATCTCGCTGTGGCTGATTGCGGTCATTGCAATCGTCTTCACCGTTATCCTCACGCGCACCCGGTTCGGCCGCGAGGCGGCGGCGGTCGGGGTGCAGCCGAGCGTGGCGATCTTCTCCGGCCTGCCGGTCGGCCGCGTGCGGGCGCTCGTCTACGTGTTCGGCGGCGTCGTCTCGGCGAGCGCGGGCATCCTGCTGTCGTCGAGCGTCGCCGCCTACGTGCCCTATTCCGGCAACGCGTTCCTGCTCAACGCCATCGGTGCCACCTTCATCGGCACCACGGTGAGCCGCAGCGGCCGCGCCAACGTACCGGGCACCCTCGTCGGCGTCCTCCTCCTCGCCCTCGTCGGCAACGGCCTCCTCTTGATCGGCTGGAACTTCTACTGGCAGCAGGTCGGCCAAGGCGTCCTGATCTTCCTCGCTTTGGCCTTCTGCTTCGCGGGCAGGGCTGAGGGCCGCTGAGGTCGCGGCTCGTCCTCTGACCCCCAACAACGCCCGCATTACGGGCTTAAGCGCCTGCGTAGGGTTGGCGCCCTGGCTCACCGGGCGCACCCTGCAGACGATCCCAGGCCGTCGCGTCCCCTTCCTCAGAACGCGATGCTGACCCGCCCCTGGACCGTAACCGTCCCGCGGTCTGTTTCGGGTCCGTTGGTGAGGGCGACGCCGGCGAGGGCGCCGGCTTGGACGTTGTGGGCCAGCGTGTAGTCGATGCCGGCGCCGAGGCCGACCAAGGTGGTGTTGGCGTTCTGCTCGAGGCTCTGCAGGGCGTTGAGGTTGTAATTGTAGCCGTAGCCGACATCGAGGAAGGCGTAGGGCGAGACGACGTCGTCGAGGGCGCCGATGCCCGGCGCCTTGAGCCCGAGGGCGCCGAGGAGCGGGAAGGTCGGCAGCCGCAATTCGTCGCGCAGCACCAAGCCGGCGTCGACGCTGCCGTCGTCGAGCGTGTAGCCGCGGGTGCCGTAATAGCCGCCGATGGCGAGCTGCTCGGTGTCCGGCAGCGCCTGGCCGGCGATCTGGCCGGTGAGGCTCGTGTTCCAGGAGAAGCCCTTGAGGAACGTCGCCCCCGACAGGCCGGGCAGGGTGACGAGCGGGGTGACCTGGGTCAGCGTCGCATAGAGATAGGCATATTCCGCGCTCGTCACCCGGCCGTTCGAGAAGGTCTCCCAGGTGGCGTCATTGTTGCCGGGGACGAGGCCGCCGGGATTGACGAGGAGGCGGACGTCGAGGGCGGTGGAGCCGCCCTCGGCATGATCCCACGATCCGGCCCAGCCGGCGACGAGGTCGAACACGCCGGCCGATCCCTCGGCGATGTCGGTGCCCTGATACCAGGTCTTGCGCGACAGCCAGCGCGGCGTCACCCCGCCATAGATCTCGCCCCAGCCGGCGAGGGAGGAGGAGAGGTTGGAGAGGGCGGAGCGGTAGAGGATCGGCAGTTCGAAGGTGGTGTTCTGGAAGGTGAGGAGGTCGCCGGCGGCGTCCTGGCTGGTGGCGACGAAGCTCGGGGCGACCTCGATCGACTGGCGGGCGAAGGTGGGCAGCGCGAGGCGCCCGGCCTGGCTGACATAGGAGGGCCAGTCGGTGCCGGAGAGGTTGATGGAGGCGGGGTTGGAGAGGAGGTTGCCGCTGCCGGTGAGCTGGTAGGAGAGGGTGAGGTCGTGGAGGGCCTCGATGCCGGCGCCGAAGCCGACGAAGTAGCGGTTGAGGTCGGTCTCCTTGGTGCCGGTGTTGGCCCATCCGGCATAGGCCTGCCAGGGCTTGGCGCGGGAGACCTCGAGGGTGAGGTCGCTGGAGCCGGGGGTCGAGCCGGGTTCGAAGACGCCGTTGAGCTGGCGGTAGGGATAGCGGTTGATCCAGTCGAGGTCCTCGGAGACTTGGGTTCCCTCGATGATCTGGCCTTGCGGGGCGCGGACGGAGGCGGCGAGGGCGGCATCGGTTGCGGCGGCGTTGGCCGGATCGTCGACTTTGACGGAGCCGGCCTTGAAGGGGACGACGCGCAGTTGGAGGACGCCGGAGGTGACCTCCTGGGGCGGGGCGGTGACGGAGACGAAGGGGCGTCCGGCGCCGCGATAGGTCTTGGCGATGGCGGCCTGGATATCGGCGACGAGCTTGCGGGAGAGCGGCTTGCCGAGGAAGGGCTTCAGGGCGGCGTCGAGGCGGGCGGCGGGGACGCCCTCGATGCCGGTGAAGGATAGGCCCGACCGAGGCTTGGCGGTGACGGCGACGTCGGGCCCGATGAGGCGGATGCCGGTGAGGTCGGTGCCGAGGGGCGCGGTGTCCTCGGCCGGCGTGGCGGGGGCGTTGCCTTGCGCGAGGCCGCCGGTGGTTCCGACGATGGGGGGCAGGTTGCGCTCGACGACGCCGCGGGCCTGGGCGAAGGCGGCCTGCGGCATCGCGGCGAGGGCGGCTGCGAGCGTCAGGCCGAGCAGGGCAGGCGCGAGGCGGGCCGATGCCGTGCCGCCCTGGGTCCCGGCTGCGGTCTCCGGTGCGCGCGGGATGCGCGAGCAAGCTGGAACGGAGCCGGGACGGAGGCGGGCCGGGAGATCGGAGCGGCGAGCGGGCATCGGGGCGGAACTCTCGGTCGGACGGGACGAAACGGGGTGGCCACGGCATCAGGCGGCGCATCGGAGCACCTGGAGAGATGCAACCGGTCGAAGCGGGGCGTCCGGCGGCGTCCGTTCGGTCGCCGCCGGCCGGGATCATTGCACCGTCGCAGCACCGTTGCCAGTCGGCGACGGCCGCGGGGTGGCGGCGGAGAAGGTGAGGAAGCGGCCGACGCGGCGGTTCTCGGGATGGGGCGTCGCGGTGCAGGCGGCGCTCGATGTCGCCCCGCCGGTGCAGCCGGAGTCGCTCTCCTCCGTCGTGCCGCCGCTCGTCCCCTGGGTGGTGCTGCCGCCGCCTTCGCCATCGCCACTGCCGGTCACCGTGAACATGGTGGAGCCGGTCGTGAACACGACCGTGGCGTTGGCGGCCGAGGTCTCGACGAAGCGGTTCGGCGTCGCCGCCAGCGTCGCGATCGCCGCAAGCGACAGGGCGCCCCCACCATTGTTCGGCGGAACCGGCGCGGCGGTGACGGTGAGCGTGCCCGGGACGTAGGTTAGGGCGTAGTTCGCCGAGGCGCCCAGCGTGCCCTGGAGGATGGCGTAGAGGCCGGCCGGTGAGGCCGAGGTTGCGGTGGCGGCGAGGGCGCCGGAGAGGGTGTCGCCGTTGACGAGGCTGCCGCTCGTCACGCTCCACGTCAGCCCGGGCACGCTGCCGCCGAAGGTCATCGTCTGGTTGTTCGCAGCGACCGTGATGGCCCGCTCAGCGACGCTGAGGCTGCCGGCCTGATAGGCGATCGTGTAGTTGGCGGAGGTCTGGCCCGAGGCGGTGAGGGCATAGGTGCCGGCGTTGACGGCGCCTTGCGCCGTCCCGCCATAGGCGAGCGTCCCGCCGAGGACCGAGGCGTTCTCGCCGTCGACGAAACCGGCATAGGTGACGCCGTTGCCGCCCGAGAATGCCTGTCCGTCATAGATCTTCGCGGCGTCGTTCGCCGTGATCGTGAGCGCGGCCGGGGTGATCGCCCCGACGTTGGCGGCGATCGTCGTCTGGGCGAGCTGGTAGTTGGTGGCGGCGGCGCCGGACAAAGACAGGCCGGTGGCGGTGACGGCGATGTCGGAGCCGACGTTGGCCCCGGCATAGGTGCTGCTCGACGGGGAGACGGAGACCGCGTCCGAGTTGATCACGCCCGACAAGGCGAGGTTGCTGGACGCAAGGCTCGCCGTGGTGGTGCCGTCATAGACCTTGGTGACCGGGCCGGTGAGCGTTGCGGTGAGCGTCGCCGGGGTGATCGTCCCGACGTTGGCGGAGACAGTCGTCTGGGCGAGCTGGTAGTTGCCGGCGGCGGCCCCGGACAAGGACAGGCCCGCGGCGGTAACGGAGATGCCCGAGCCGACATTGATCCCGGCATAGGTGCCGGTCGACGGCGTGACGAGGGTGACGGCGTCCGAGCCGATCGTAGTCGAGAGGGTGAAGTTTCCCGCGACGAGGCTCGCCGTGGCGTTGCCGTCGTAGACCTTGGTGATCGGGCCGGTCAGCGTCGCGGTCAAGGTCGCCGCGGTGATCGTCCCGACGTTCGCCGAGATCGTCGTCTGGGCAAGCTGGTAATTCGCGGCGGCGGCGCCGGACAGGGACAGGCCGGTGGCGGTGACGGGGATGCCCGAGCCGACATTGGCCCCGGCATAGGTGCCGGTCGACGGCGTGACGAGGGTGACGACGTCCGACCCGATCGTGGCCGAGAGGGTGAAGTTTCCCGCGACGAGGCTCGCCGTGGTGTTGCCGTCGTAGACCTTGGTGATCGGACCGGTCAGCGTCGCGGTGAGCGTCGCGGCGGTGATCGTTCCGACGTTCGCCGAGATCGTCGTCTGGGCGAGCTGGTAGTTGCCGGCGGCGGCGCCGGACAGGGACAGGCCGCTGGCGGTGACGGGGATGCTGGTGCCGACATTGGCCCCGGCATAGGTGCCGGTCGACGGCGTGACCAGGGTGACGGCGTCCGAGTTGATGACCCCCGTGAGATTGAAGTTGCCGCTGACGAGGTTGGCCGTGGCGTTTCCGTCGTAGGTCTTGGTGACGGTGCCGGTGAGCGCGGCGGTCAAGGTCGCCTTGCCGATGGTGAGCGTGCCGGTGCCGTAATCGACATAGGCGGTTCTGCCCGCAATGTCGGTCACCGTGATGACGGTGCCGCTTGAATAAAGATAGCTGCCCGCAGCGGTGGTCTGGTTGATGCGGGCATCCCATCCGAGTGTGACGTTGCCCGTTCCCAGTCCGCTGAGCTGGACGGTGGAAAGGGACGGATTGGCATCGCCATATGTCTTGGACGTGTTGCCGGAGAGCTGGACATAATCGTCGTAAAGGCCGGTCGAGATCGGCCGCAGCATCATATAGCCGTTGTTCGCGCCGCTGGTGGACTTCCCCCACACGCTGGTGAAATCCCAGCCTGCATCGATGAAGGTGAACGCGTTCAGCATCTCCGCTGTCGTCTTGCCGGTCGCGCCGGCAGACGAACCGGAACCGACGCCGTTCAATGTCGGGTTCGTCTCGTGATTCCAGAAGGAATTCGCGATGGTGCCACTGTTGAGGGCCCCGACCAGCCCGCCGACGCTGCTTGCGCCGCTCACGGCACCGGTCGCGTAGGTCTGGGTGATGGTGCCGCCGATCAGGACGCCGACCAGCCCGCCAGCATGATCGCCTGTGCTCGCTACGGCGCCGGTCGCATACGCCTGGGTGATGCTGCCGGCGATCATGCCCCCGACCAGCCCGCCGACGTTGCTTGCGCCGCTCACGGCACCGGTCGCGTAGGCGTGGGTGATGCTGCCGTTCATGGCCCCGGCCAGCCCGCCGACATTCATGCCACTGCCCGTAACGGCGCCGGTCGTGTAGGAATCGGTGATGGTGCCGGAATTTAGGCCGACCAGCCCGCCGACATAGTTCGCGCCCGTCATGCTGCCGCCCACCAGGCCGACCTTGCGGATGATCGCACCGACATCGGCATGGCCGAACAGCCCGACATAATCCGCGCTCCGGTTGACGGTGAGCCCATTGATGACGTGCCCCTGGCCGTCAAACGTGCCGGTGAACGTCGTCGTATTGTCGCTGACGGGCACGAAGCCGCCCGTTCCCCAGATGCCGGCCGCATTGGTGCCGGCGGTTTCGCTGGCGTCGATATCGGACCACAGCGCGTAGGAGCCGGACAGGTTGGTGTTGATGAGAACGAGCTGGTGCGTGTTGGTGATCGTGGCGATGCCGTTCGCGTCGGGCTGCGCCGCTTCCCAGCGGCCGATCGGCCGCATGTCCGCCGTCTGGTACCAGTCGGTGGAGAAGTTCCAACTCGCGTTGGCATATGGGGTCTGCGTGCGGGCGTCAGCCGTCGTCAGCGCGGTGATGCCGGCCGACGAGCCTTGGCCGACGCCACTGGTTTGATGGGTCGTTTCCATATCCCAAAAGGAATTCGTGATGCCGGAGTTGCTAGACCCGACGAGCCCGCCGACGGAGCTCGAGCCGGCCACGGCGCCGGACGCGTAGACCTCGGCGGCTGTGCCGTCGTTACCCCCAATCAGCCCGCCGACAATTGCGCCGCTGCCCGTTACGGCGCCGGTGGCGTAAGCGTTGGCGATCGTGCCGCCGGCGTTGTACCCGACGAGCCCGCCGAGGACGGTTGCGCCCGTTACGGCGCCGGTGGCGTAGGCCTGGGCGATCGTGCCGTCGGAGTGCCCGACGAGTCCACCGACGCTGTCTGAGCCCGTCACGGCGCCGGTCGCGTAGACTTGGGTGGTCGTGCCGGAGTTGAGCCCGATCAGGCCGCCGACATAAGTCCCGCCATTCACATGGCCGCCGGCGAGGCCGACCTTGCTTATCACCGCGCCGGAACCGGCATAGCCGAATAGGCCGACAAAATTCGTGTTCGGCCGGTTGATCACGAGCCCGCTGATGACGTGGCTCTGGCCGTCGAACGTGCCGGTAAACGGAAAAACCGAGTCCCCGATCGGCACGAAGCCGTCTGTGCCCCAGATGCCCGCCGCATTGGCGCCCGCGGTTTCGCTCGCGTCGATATTCAAGCCCAGCGCGTAGGAACCGGACAAGCTTGTGTTGATCAGCACGAGCTGGTGGGTATTGGTGACCGTGCCGACCCCGTTCACCGGCTGTGCCGCTTCCCAACGGCCGATCGGACGCATGTCGGCCGTCTGGTACCAATCGTTGGTGAAGTCCCATGACGTCCCGCCGGACGTGTAGGCCGCGGACGTGCGCGCCTGTGCCGTCGTCAGGCCGGTCCCGCCGCCCGCCGAGGATTGCTGGTGTGTCGTATCTTTGTCCCAAACGGAATTCGTGACCGTGCCATCTGGTGCGGACCCGATGAGGCCGCCCACATCGCTGGCGCCGGTCACGCTCCCGGAGGCGTAGGCCTGGGTGATGGTGCCGGAGAGTTCAACCCCGACGAGGCCGCCGACACCGTCGCCGCTGCCGGTCACGCTGCCCGTGGCGTAGACTTGAGTCATGGTGCCGCTGCCGGCCCCGACGAGGCCGCCGACACGTCCAGCGCCCGTCACGCTGCCGGTGGCATACGCCTGGGTGATGCTGCCGCCGCTGATCCCGGCGAGGCCACCGACGCGCTCTCCGCTGCCCGTCACGCTTCCGGTGCTGTAGGCCTGGGTGAGCGTGCCTCGGTTGCTCCCGATGAGGCCGCCGACGGTGTTACTGCCGGTCACGCTGCCGGTATTATAGGTCTGGGTGATGGTGCCGCGGAAGCTGATTCCGGCGAGGCCGCCCACAAAGGAGTTTCCCGTCACGCTGCCGCCGACGAGGCCGACATTGCGGATCGTCGCGCTGCTATCGACATAGCCGAACAGCCCGACATAGTTGGCGGTCGGGCGGTTGATCGTCAGACCCGTGATGACGTGCCACTGACCGTCGAAGGTGCCGGTGAACGAGGAACTCGAACCATCACCGATCGGCGCGAACCCCGCGCCGCTGTTCCAGGTCGCTGTGGCGCTGGCGTCGATGTCGCGGCCGAGGGCGTAGGTGCCGGCGAAGTTGGTGTTGATCGCCTGGAGCTGGCTGACGTTGTTCACCAGCATGGAGGCGGTGATGGTCGTGCTCGTTCCGGCATTGGCGGCGTAGCTCGTCGGCGCCGTGTAGCTCGTTGCGTTGTAGAAGATCGAGACGCCGCCGGAGGCGGTGGCGGTGATGCCCCCGCCGAAGGTCACGGTGCCGGTGCCCGTGCCGGTGTTGTCGGCGTGCAGCACGAGGGATGAGCCCGGTGCGCCGGCGATGTTGGCGTTCACGAAGATGCTGCCGTAGGCCGACAGCGTCAGGGTTGAGCCGCTCGACCAGGTGACGGCGTTCGCCACCGTGATGGTGCCGGCCTGGCTGCCGCCCGATCCGGTCGTGACGGTGACGTTGGCGGTGGAGAGTGCTGTCGTCAGCGTGCCGACATTGAGCACGCTGTCGTTGGCGTTGGCGTTGAAGCCCGACATGCCGGTGCTCGAGGCCGACGAGATCGTCAGGTTGTACGGATCGAGGAGCAGGGTGCCGAAGCGACCGGTGGGGGAGCGCAGGTCGGCGGTGCCGCGATAATCGAGCACGGCCTTGCCGGAGACCTCGGCGTCGCCGCCCGCCGTCACGCCCGTCGCGCTGATGGTGCCTTGGAATGTGGTGTGCTCGTCCGACCAGACGACCACCTTGCCACCGGCGCCCACGCTGCCGTCCGCCGCGATCGTCGCGCCCGCGGCGACGTCGACCGTCTTGGCGGTTGCGACCGTCTCGGTCAGATAGTTCGTCGCGGTGTTCTTGCCGCCCTGGTAATCGCCGCCGACGAGGACGGTGCCGCCGCTCGTGCCCGAGGCGTCGAGGCGGGCGGAGGAGGCGAGGGTGATGGCGCTGCCGCTCACCACGATGGAGCCGCCGGCATCGGTGTCGCCCTTGGCGTCGAGAGTGCCCGAGACGGCGACTTTCTTCGCCGAGACGCGGATCGCGCCGCCCTTCGCCTTGCCGCCGGACGAGGCGGACCGGGCGACAACCTTCTGGCTCACGTCCACGCGGCCGGTATCGCCGGCGGTCAGGAAGATGCGGCCGCCGGTCTTGGCGGTGCCGGTGGCGGCGACGATGCCGTCGGTGTTGCCGGCGAGCGCATAGACGTTGCCGCCATTGGCGCGCAGTTCCGCGGCTGCCGCCCGGATCTTGCCGCTCGTCTTCGCCTCGGTGTCGGCACCGCCGACCTTGACCACGAACTTGCCGCCGTCGAGGTCGCCGTCGCGGACGAGAACCTCGTAGCCGGCGGCGAGCGCCGCCGTGCCGTTCGGGGCGTCGATCGTTCCGGCATTCTCGACCTTGCGAGCGATCAGGGCGACGTCGCCGCCGAGCGACCCGATCTCGCCGTAGTTCACGACGCTCGCGGTCGACGTGCCTTTGAAGGTGAGGTCGCCGCCCTTCATGAAGTCGGCGTCGGGGACGTCGAGGGTGGAGGCGAGGAAGGAGCCGCCGGTTGCGATGCGGCCGGTGGTTCCGACCGTCACGCCGGCCGGGTTGACGAGGAAGAGGGAGCCGGTGGCGGTGATGGTGCCGTCGAGGCGGGAGGGAACGTTGCCGGTGACGCGGTTGAGCGTGGCGCCGGAGCCGTTCTGGAAGGCGACGGTGTTGCCCTGACCGACGGAGAAGGCGCGCCAGTTGATGATTGCGTTGCGGGAGGTTTGGGTGACGACGAGGCTCGTCCCTGAGGGCGTCGCGATGGTGGCCGCACCGGCTGCGACGGAGCCCCCGGTCGGCAACGATTGGGCGAAGCCCGGCCCGGCAAAGCCGACGACAAACGCAACGCTCACGAGAAGGCTCGCAGAGCCCCCGTTCCGAACCGCAGACATGATATCCCCCCCCCCCCCCCGTCCGCGCGACTGTGCGTGCGATTGTCCTTAGGGCATTACGCCACTTTTTAGTGCATTAAAGCTGGTTGATTATGCGGGTAAATGTCAACCGCAAAGTGCATCTCGCCGCAGTCCTGCCCTGGATATCTCGATTGTTGGGGGCGCGGGTCGGGATGAGCCTCGCGTAGGCGTTATCGAATATTGGAGATTCGTATAATTCAAATTGCAGATAGATAGCGCTGTATAGTGATTATGCCGCAGATCGCGGACGATAAAGATGCTAATACGAAAGTAAAGATAAATACTTTATCACAGCGTCAATATAGTCGAATTGAAATGGTGGGAAATCATAGGCCATCGAGTACGCCGCCAACGCGCGCCATGTAGGCATCCCAGCGTAGGGGACGGAATTCGGCAATGCGCTTTTTCAGCGCGCGATAGCTTTCGGTGTCCGCCGTGAGGTCCGAGATGGCGCGGTGCCAGGCTGTGGGGTCATGGGGGTCGAGATAGATGCCGAAAGCACCACTCGCCTCCCGGTGGGCCGGGATATCTGAGAGGACGGCTGGCGTGCCGACGCTCAAGGCTTCGACCGGGGGTAGGCCGAAGCCCTCGGCGAAGGACGGCATGAGCAGAGCGCGGGCGCCGGCGATGAGCCGGGCCAGGGCCGGACTGGACAAACCGGATGCGACGAGCACGTGGCCGCTCAACAGGTTCGATTGGCGGATCTCTTGCACGGCGTAGTCCGAGCCATGACCCGGCCGGCCGGCCAAGACCAAGCGTGGCGCAGCGGCTCCGTGCGCGGCAAGGAGTTCGCGCCAAACCGACAACAGCATGGACTGGTTCTTGCGGGGCTCGATCGCGCCGCAAACCACGAAATACGGGGTGGTAGCCGTGCCGCAGGCCGCCTCAGCGGGCGAGAACGCATCATCGATCGGCAGACCGAGGGGAAAGAGCGGGATGTGGCCGCCGCCGATGCTTGCGAGCTGGGTTTGAATCGCGTCCGCAGCCGCCTGTGTCGGCGTTATCACCGCGCGCGCGTAAGCGGCGGTATTTGCCATCACGCGACGGTGTTGCGCGACGGTCGAAGGGTGGACGAGATCAGGCCTCTCGAGAGGGATTGCGTCGTGCAGCATGAGGACGGCATCGACGTCGGGCCGTCGTCGGAGCCAGCCTAGGAGCGCGCCGTGCGAGACGCCGGTATGACCGATGTCCAGATAGATCGTTCGATTGGGGAGGCGCGACATCGCGCGACCCAGGCTGACGCCGCCTTCGAGGATCAAGGAGGCTAGGCGATTGTACAGCGGCGAGCGGGCCCCCCTCGAGGCCTCTCCATCCCGCGGTTCTCTTGCGCGCTCGCAGCCGTCGAGCCAATCGACCACGGTGGAGTAGACGCCATCCTCGCCGATCGACGCCGTTTCATTCCAGTAAGCGGCGAGCCGATCGCGCCCCTTGAGAATTCGCTCCCGCGGAAAGTACCGCATACCCCAGGGCGTCGGCAGCACGCCGAAGCAATCGGCCGGCCAATGATCGAGCAGATGGGAGATATAGCCGAAATCGATCCGCTCAATGCCGCGCGGCGTCGGCGACAGCGAGCCGAGGAGGGCACGGATCAAACTGAACGCAATGGGGCGGTGCATGAGCGTGGTTCCGGGCTCCGTCCGACGACGGCGATCGAGATGGAAATGCGCGATCGCCTCTGGCGATTTCGTGCTCTTCACCGATGTGAGGGTCGAACGATGTCATACGGGTAACGCCGGGCAAGGCAAGTGACGAGTTCCCCGGGGTTATCGGCGACGTCGGGGGCGCGATTGTTCATCAGCATGGGCAAAGGTGCGGGGGCGCGTCCCGATTGGGAACCACGGGGCCGCAGGGGGGGCTAACCGACTGAGCCTCGAAGGTCATGCGTCTCTCGGTCAGCGTGATTCTCGATGGATGGTGTAGACGCGCAAAAGTCGTTTCATGGCTTGGTTCAATCAAAGCGTGCTCATCCCCTTGACTTGCGCGCGCCGCCGCATCTAGAACGCCCGGGCTGTTGCCGAAGCGTGATGTGCCGCCTAGCCGTCGTCCGCGGCCGATGGGTTGGATGCTGCCTGTGAGTGGAAGGGGCCGAGAGCGCATTCTTTTTCTGATGGGCCCGCCGAGTATATTTTGGCGAGAACTGTCATTCGCTCTCGAAGAAGGTGGTCATTCGGTCTTTAAGATCAATTTGAATCTAGGCGATGCCATCTGGTGGCGTCGCCGCGGCGCCGTTGCGTTTCGAGGGCGGTTTGCCCGTTGGGAGGCGTTTCTCGACCGGTTCGTGGCTGACTATGGGATCACACAGATCCTTTATTATGCGGATCGCCAACCCTACCATATCGTTGCTCAAAGGGTCGCCAAGCGGCGCGGGATCGATGCGTTCGTCCTGGAAAACGGCTATCTGCGTCCGGATTGGATAACGCTTGAGCGAAATGGAATGAGTTTATACTCGCATTTCCCATCGAATCCCGAACAGATCCGTGCCTTGGCGGAGAAATTTCCGGAACTAAATCTCTCAATCCAATATCGGCATGGCTTTGTGATCGAGATGGCTAGCGAGATTTGTTACAATTTTCTAGCAAGATTCTATCGTTTTAGCTATCCGTTGTTCCGATCTGGGGCCTACTATAACCCGTTCGTCGAATATTTCCCGGGCGTTGTCTACAAGATCTCGGCGCGACGGCGCGAGGCGGTGGCTCGTAGGATTGTCGGCACCTTGAGCGCTGCGCGCCGCCCCTTCTATCTTTGCCCGCTGCAGTTGCAGTCCGATAAGCAGGTGCTGGAGAATTCTCCGTTCCGGCACATCACCGCCTTCATCGAGCAAGTCATCGCCTCGTTTGCCGCATATGCGCCGGCCGATTCCGTTCTCCTCTTCAAGGAGCATCCCCACGACAACGGTGTCGAGAAATGGGCGCGCCGCATTGGGCAAATCGCGATGCGGTTCGGTATCGGGGAGCGCGTCGAATTCATCGGCGGCGGGGATCTGGGTGAGATCCTGCGACACGCCCGCGGCTGCGTGTTGGTGAACTCCACCGTAGGTCTGTATGCTTTACGCGCCGAGGTGCCGACCAAGGCGCTCGGAACCGCCATCTACGACGTTCCAGGTCTTACTGACCAAAGATCACTCGATGATTTTTGGAGCGATCCATCGCCGGTGGATATGGAGTTGCTCCATGCCCTGCTAAGGGTGATGTCCGGTACCGTTCAGGTCAAAGGGTCGTTCTACGATCCTGTTGGCAGGGCGGCGGCGATCGAGGAGATTGTTGGGCGGTTGGGATTGGGACGGGTCAACGGAGTTGCCGACGCTGGATGCGCGCCGCGTTTGCCGGGTGCTTGTAAGGGGGGCAAGCATGACGTTTGGTGAGGTGCCGTCGATAGAGGATCGGTTTTCCGTCGAGTACCCATAATGAGTAGCGAGTAGGGACTGTTACAATTGTGAGATTTTTTGGATATATTTTTGAGTGAAGATACTGTGTTTTGCCATTCGGCTGTGATGAGGTGCTGTTGATGTCCGCACGCGCGCACGGGGAAAGCATCCGAAAGCCGAGCCGATCGCGATGACGGCGGCTCGTGGTTCTGTGGTGTTTGATGCGGCCATCGTGGGAGCGGCCTGTCGGCTTCCGCAGGCGGATTCGCTGGATGCGTTTTGGGGCGTTCTGCGCGAGGGGCGGAACGTCGTCACCGAACGGCCGAGCGGTCGCTGGAGCGTAGAGCGCTTCCTGCGTCCCGGTCCCCCGAGCCCGGCTTTGCCTACACGTTTGCCGGGGGTTACATAGACCAGCCTTTCGCGTTCGATCCCGGTCCGTTTGGGCTGTCGCCGCGCGAGGCCGGCCAGATGGACCCGCAGCAGCGCGTGCTTTTGGAAGTCGCGTGGTCCGCTTTTGAGGACGCCGGGATACCGCCGAGCTCTTTGTCGGGGCAAAGCGTCGGTGTTTACGTCGGCGCCTCGCAGGTCGATTACCAGAACAGCGCCTCCAATGACCCGGCGGTCATGGAGAGCCATTATATGACCGGCAATTCGTTGTCGGTGCTCGCCAACCGAATTTCCTACGTCTTCGATTTTCACGGCCCGAGCTTCACGGTCGACAGTGCTTGCTCGTCGTCCTTGGTCGCGCTCAACGAGGCGATGTCGGCTTTGAAGGACGGGCGGGTCGATCTCGCCTTGGTCGCCGGCGTCAATCTGCTTCTCTCGCCGGCGCCGTTCATCGGATTCAGCCAGGCGCGCATGCTCTCGCCGACGGGTCTTTCGCGGCCGTTCTCGCAATTGGCGGACGGCTATGTGCGGTCGGAAGGCGCGGTCGTCGTCCTGTTGCGCCGCCTCGAAGAGGCGCGTGCCAGAGGCGAGCGGGTCCGCAGCGTCGTCATGGGGACAGCCGTGAACTCCGACGGCCGAACGACCGGCATTTCGTTGCCGTCGATCGAAGGCCAGAGGGATCTGATCGCGTCGCTTCATGGGGTGATCGGACTCGATCCCCGGCACCTGGCGTTCGTCGAAGCCCACGGCACCGGCACGAAGGCGGGAGACCCGGTCGAGGCTGCGGCAATCGGGGAGGCGCTGGCGGCATCGCGCCGTCCGATGCCGCTCCTCGTCGGCTCCGCCAAATCGAATGTGGGCCATCTGGAGGCCGCCTCCGGTCTTGTCGGCCTCGCCAAGTCCATGCTCGCGATGGAGCGTGGTTGGCTCCCCCGTTCGGTGTTCAGCGAACTCGCCAATGAGGCCATCGACTTCGCGGGGCTCAATCTGCAGCTTGCCGCGGACGGAGCACCGCTGGAGGCAAAGGGTGAGCCCCTCTTCTGCGCGATCTGCAATTACGGCTTCGGTGGGACGAATGTTCACGTTGTGATGCGGAACGGCGAAGCCGCTCCGCCGCGTCGGTCTGTGCGCCACTCGGCTCAGGCTCTCGTCGTGTCCGCGTCGAGCCCCGAGGCGTTGCGAGCACGCGCGCGGCAGATGAGCGACGTTCTCGCTGGCGGCGTGCGCCCGGAGGATCTCGCGGCCACGCTCGGTCACCGGCGCGAGTTGATGACCAACCGCATTGCGATACCTCTTGCTGATCCGGAGGCGGTGGTACCGGCACTGAGGGCGTTCGCGCACGGTGAGGACGCCGCACCCAAAGGCGCGGCGGTTGCGACAGCCGCGTGGGAGGGGCAGAAGTTCGGCTTCATCTTCTCTGGCAATGGCTGCCAGTTCCAGGAGATGGGCCGGGCCGCGTATCTCGGCTCCGCCGAGTTTCGCTCCCAGATTGCGGAACTCGACCTTTTCTTCCAGCCCTTGGCGGGCTGGTCACTCGCCGCGTCCTTCCTCTCCGGGGTCGGGAAGGATAGGTTGGCGCAGACGTCGGTCTGCCAACCTCTGATTTTTGCGGTGCAGTCCGCTTTGGTGGGCTGCCTCGCCAAGGCGGGGATCCGGCCGGACGTGTTGATCGGCCATTCCATGGGCGAGGTGGCTGCCGCGGAGGCGAGCGGGGCGATATCGAGGTCCGAAGCGGTCAGGCTGATCTATATCCGCAGTCACTACCAGGAGGCTGTCCGGGCTGGCGGGACGATGATGGTCGTGAGTGCGGATGCGGCTCACGTCGGGAATCTGATCGCGAAGTGCGGCCAGCCACTGGTCGAGATAGCGGCTCACAACAGTTCCACGTCGACTACCGTCTCGGGTCCGGCTGAGGCTCTTACAGCGTTCGCCGGCTTCTGCCGTCGGAGCAAGGTCGCGACGATATCGCTGGAGATCGATTATCCCTTCCACTCCTCGGCGCTCGACGGGGTCGAAGGCGGCATTCGGAATGATCTCGCCGATCTCGCGCTCGGCATTTCCGCGATCCCGATCGTTTCAACCGTCACCGGTGGTGTGGTGCCGGGTTCAGCGCTCGATTCCGGGTATTGGTGGCTCAACATCCGCAGGCCTGTTCTATTCCGCCAAGCCGTCGAGGCGGCGATTGCGGAGGGAACGCATCGCTTCATCGAAATCGGGCCGCGCCCGATCCTCACGGGCGCGATCAAGGACCTCCTGCGCCAGGCTTCGGTCGACGGCGAGGCGATCGGAACCCTTTCTGATCGCGAAAGTCCGGATCGTGATCCTCTCCAGTCGATCATCGCGCTCCTGGTCGCCAAGGGCGTCGCTGTCGATAAGGATATTGTTTTCGGAACGCCCCCGGCGCGCGCCGTTTCCGTGCCGCCTTACCCTTTCCAGCGTCAGAACTTCAATCTTCGCGGCACCTCCGAAGCGCTGCTTTATTATGGCGCGATGGCCGGGGCGAAGGCGCGGCATCCGCTCCTGGGGTACCGCCTCGCCGATGGTTCCCCGGAGTGGCGTTCGCTTCTCGATGCACGCCTCGTTCCGTGGCTCAACGACCACAAGGTGGACGGCAGCACGGTCGTTCCGGCCTCAGGCTTGGTCGACATGGTGCTTACGGTCGGCGCATCAATCTACGGGGACGAGGTCGCTCTCGAGATTGACGATTTCGACATCTCCAAGGCGCTCGTCGTCAGCGAGGATGAGACCCGAGAGGTTTCGACGCGCTGGTTCGAACAATCGGAGATTGTGGAGATCAGGAGCCGAAAGCGCTTTGCACCGGCGGAAGGCGATTGGCTTCTTCACGCGCGCGGGCGCGTCTCGAAGACCCGGCGGAGCCGAAACCTTCCCTTGGCCCCTCCGATCGTCGCGGAAAAGGTCCGGAACACCGCCGAGGAAGTCTATGCGGAAGCCCTGCGCGCCGGCCTCGATTACGGCCCCCGGTTCCGCCTCGTCTCGCATATCGAACGGGACCACGTCACGACTGACGCTCTTTTGGCGCACGCGGATGTGGGCCTTGGCGGTGAGTTCGGTTTCGTGCTGCACCCGGCCTCGTTCGATGCAGCTCTGCACGGCCTGTTCATCTCCCGGCCGCAGAAGGACGGTGAGACCAAGGCTTATATGCCGGTGCGCATCCGAAAGCTGTGTGTCTGGGACCGTGGCGCGGACATCCGCCGATCGATCTCCCTTCTCACGCAGGAATCCGATCGTTTCAAGACCGTCGCCATCACGCTCATGACGGAGGACGGTGTGGTTGTCGCCGCGGTCGAGGCGGTTGTCCTGCGCAGCGTCTATCTTTCGAAAGCGACCATTTCCGATCGGACTTTCCATCGCGAGATTGTGCCGCTCGTCCGGCCAGATTTGCGCACCGCGCTGGCGGATATCCGAACGCGCCTGCGGCAGGCGCGGGATGCAGCCTTGCCGCCGCAATGGCTCTTGGTGAGGGCGTTTTGCGTTTCCCTTGCGCATCAGATCTTTACGCGGCTGACCGAGGACGGGGCTGCACTCTCACCCAATCAACTCGTCGCATCGGGCCGGGTCTCCGCGAAGGCTCGCGCCTACGTCGAGGTCATGTACGACGTGATGAGCGAGTTCGAGACGAGTGCCGGGCCGGGGAATCAGACGCGCTCGCGGGCGGCGATGAATTTTCCCACGCCAGAGGCTCTTCTTGCGACCCTCACGCAGCGTTTTCCGGCCGCGAACATCGAAATTCGGCTGTGCTCGAAGGCCCTCGAATATGCCGAGGAAACCGTTCGGACCGGTCAGTTCCCGCCCACGAGCGATTGGCTCGTCCGCACCTTGGAAAGCGAAAGCGTCCTGACCGCCCCGGTCGTGGAGGCGATTGCCGACGCTTTACGGAAGCTCGCCGAGCGAGCCGGCAAGCAATTGCGCGTCCTCGCCCTGGAGCCGTTCGGCGCGGGCTTGATCGACGCCTTCGCCTCTCTCGCGGAGACCGGCAAGATCGAAGTCACCTTCGCCTCCAAGGATGCCACGGCCCTGGACCAAGTGCGCTCGCACTTTGGCACGGAGGCGCTCGTCGACTACCTTCTCGTCACGCCCGAGATGGGTGGGCAGCCGATCCCCTTCGATGCGTGCGTCGCCTTCGCCACGTCCGAGCTTGCACGCGAGGACGCGAACACCCTCGAACAACTCGTTGCTCTGCTCCATTCGAACGCTCCCGTGATCATCGGCATTCCGGGCGCGGAACCCGCGTTCGACATGCTCTGCGGCCTTTGGGAGAGTTGGCTGAAGCTCCTTCCGAGCGGCGCCTATCAGGGTCGGACACCGCATCCGGATTCGGTCGCGCGCCGGCTGCGCAAGGCCGGCGTCGAGGATATCGAGGTTCTAGCCGCCCGCTCGGGGCTCGGCCGCTTAGTGGTTGGGAATGCACCGGCGAGCCGGCAGAGCGAGGGCGGCTTCGGCGCTATCACCGGCCCCGTCGTCGTCGTGACGGAGAACGAGCGGGATTCGCGGGCCACGATGCTTCGCAGTTTCGTTCAGGTGCTCGCGACCGGCCCGGACCCTGCGGGCGCCCTTTCGCCCTGGCTGAAGTCGGCCCCCGCCGGGGAAATGCCGACCTTTGTGGTCTTGGCTCATGCGCTTGGTGACGCTCCCACGGAACAGCTTACCCAGCGCATCGCCTATTTGACGGCCTTGCTCAAAGTGCTCGATCTCGCGCGGCGCGAGGTTCGCCTGTTCGTCATCACCGAGGGCGCTTACGATCCGACGAGCGACAACGCACCGGTGGAGGCCGGCGTGTGGGGATTCGTCCGCGTCGCGATCAACGAATATCCCGGCATCGATATCCGCCTGATCGACGTTCAGGCCGGCGGCCAGATCGAGGACATCGCGAAGGTCGTTTCGCTTCCCGGTGACGAGCGTGAGTGGATCATCGGGGCTAACGGTGCCGCTGCCAACCGCATGCGTCGCGGCATCGAACGGCCCGTCGAGATCACCGCGGAAGAGCGGAGCGTTCTGCGGTTCGACCAGCCGGGTCGGCTCGACAGCTTCGTTTGGGAGATCGAGCCACGTGTGGCGGTGCCGGCCGGCAGCATCGAGATCGAGGTCGCGGCGGTCGGTCTTAATTTCCGCGATATCCTCGTCGGCCTGGGTATCCTCGACGATGATCTGCTAGGGGCCGGTCTGACAGCGGCTTCGCTCGGTTTCGAATGCAGCGGGACCGTCGTGGGTGTCGGAGAAGGGGTCGAGCGGTTTGCGGTCGGCGACGGCGTCATGGGCTTTGCGTCGAACGCCTTCGCGACCCATCTCGTCGCGCCCGAATGGCAGTTCTTCGTGGTTCCTGGCGGTGTGAGCCTGGAAGCGGCGGCCTCCATTCCGGTTGCATTCGCGACGGCGTGGTATGCGCTCGTCGATCGCGCTCAGCTCAAGGCGGGTGAGGACGTCCTCATCCACGGAGGGGCCGGCGGCGTCGGTCTTGCTGCGATCCACATCGCAAAGCGGATCGGTGCGCGGATTCTCGCGACGGCATCGGACCGAACCCGCCGCCGTGTCGCCTTGAGTGCCGGCGCTGATCTCGTCTTCGAGTCGAGGCACGAGCGTTTCGCGACCCCAATCGCCCAGACGGTCGGCGGCGTCGACGTGGTGTTGAATTCGCTCGCAGGTCCAGGGATGCTCGCGAGCTTCGGCCTCGTGAAGCCTTTCGGTCGCTTCATCGAGCTAGGAAAGCGGGACTATCTGGAAAACTCCCCGCTCGGGCTGAGGCCGTTCGTCCGCAACCTGTCCTATTCGGGCGTCGATCTCGACGAGTTGTTGGCTCATAATCGTGTGGCCGTTCAGGGCCTCATGAAGGAGATCTCTGACGGCCTGCAACGAAACGAGCTCAAGGCGCTGCCGCACCGGATTTACGAAGGCCATGAGGTCGCGCGCGCGTTCCGTTCGATGCAGGCGTCGGAGCATCTGGGCAAGATCGTCGTGAGGCCCAGTCGGCACGCACGCAGAGACATGCCGGCTGGTGCGTTCAACGCTGCGCCGGGCGTCTACCTCATCGCCGGCGGGACCGCGGGCTTCGGCTTTCGCACGGCGTGCTGGCTGGCGGAGAAGGGGGCGACCACCCTCGTTCTGGCCTCGCGTCGCGGACGGATCGAAGAGGGGAGCGAGGCGGAGGTTGCCAAGCTTCGCAAGCGCGGCGTGAAGGTGATCATCGAGGCGCTGGATGTCACCGATCTTGCAGCGACGCGGGCCCTCGTCGACGATGTCGTCCGCGAGCATGGGCCGATCCGGGGTGTCGTTCATGCTGCGGTCCATCTCGACGATGGACTGATCAAAAGCCTGGAGCCCGCCAGCCTGCGGAAATCGCTCGCCGCTAAGACGGAAGGCGCCCTCAATCTGGAGGCCGCGACGGACGCTCAGCCTCTCGATTTCTTCGTGCTCTACTCTTCGGCGACAACGATGATCGGAAGCCCCGGTCAGGGCGCCTATGTTGCCGCGAACGCTTTCCTAGAGGGCCTCGCCCGCAAGCGCCGTGCGCTGGGTAAGCCTGCTCTGTCGATCGGCTGGGGGGCGATCTCCGATGCCGGTATCATCGCCCGCGATCGCCAACTCGGGGAGCGTCTGCGCCGGACGACGGGCGTCGTCGGCATTCGCTCGTCAGAATTGCTGGCTCATCTGGGTCGCCTTCTGGCGCTGGGCGATCGCGCCGACCCGACGCAGTTCTACACGAATGTGGCGAGCGGAGGCGTTGCGGGGAAGCTCGCCTTGCTCAACACACCCGCTTTCACAGGGCTCGGCATCGCCCGGCGGGCCGACGTCGGAGAGGATTCTGGTGACTTAGCGACGGCGATCGCAGGCCGCCCGCGGGAGGATGCGATCACGGTGATCGCCGGGCACCTTCGCCGCGAGGTCGCGACGATCCTCCGGATGAACGAGGCCCACGTGGATCCCAATCTGCCGCTTGGTGATATGGGCCTCGACAGCCTGATGGCGCTCGAGCTTCACGTTGGGATCGAACGGCTGGCGGGTGTTCAGATCCCGACCGTCGGCATCAGCAACCGGCGCCTCATGGATGTCGCGATGCTGATCCATGATCAGTTGTCGGGTGGCGAGCCGACGTCGACCCTGGATGAGACCGGCGTCGAGATCATTCAGCTTCTGTCGGCCCATACGACGAACGAGGTTGCGGTCGAAAAGGTCGGCGAGTTGCAGCGGAGGCTGAGAACGGCCTCGGCAGGAGGTCCGGCCTGATGCCGACAAGTCATGATCCGCTGTCCGACAATGAGCTGCAGCAATTGTTGTCCGCGATGCAGCCCGGGCAGGATCGCGAACGGCGGTCGGCACACGTCCACGCGCTGAAGCCGCGATCGGCGCCGAGCTTCGAGACGCACCCATCCTACGTGAACATGAAGGTGCAGCGCGACTTTGCCGCGCTTCTCCAGATTCAGGACCCCTATTATAGGCTGCATGAAGCGCGCGCCGGCGCTGAGACGGTTTTGAACGGCTTGCCGGTGTCGAATTTCGCCTCTTACGA